>NZ_QZWE01000022.1:0-58569 GCF_003602035.1 Halococcus sp. IIIV-5B
CCTGGTCGAGGAGACGGTGCTCGGGACGGGTCGGCTCCCGATCCCGGACGAGCCGGGCCTCGGGCTCACGCTCGACCTCGACACCGTCGGCGAGCACCTCGTCGCCGGCGAGACCCTCTTCGACGAGACGTAATCGAGACATCGGACGCGTTCTCAGCTCTCGCGAGTCGAACGGAGACGTTCTCCGAATCGTGGAACGGGACCGTGACCAATGTCATTACTACAACCGAAAACGCTCGGGCTGAACGACCAGCAACCGATAGGACAGCGGATTTCGAGCGATAGTCCGCGAGGAGCCGTGACCGTTGTGGGATGTTTACCGGACCGCGGATCAGATACTAACGACGTCCAACCGGACTTCGTTTGCCTTGTCGAGGACTTCCCTGGGGAGCTCCCGGGCAAACCGTTCGTTCTGAATCCGATACGATGGCCCCGAAACCCCCACCGCGCCGAGGACTTGGTCGTCTTCGTCGAGAATCGGCGCTGCAACGCACCGCAGTCCCGCCCGTTCCGTCTCGTCATCGAAGGCAACCCCTCGTTCCCGTATCCCCGCCAGTTCTCGAGTGAGGTCATCATACGTGGTAGGAACTGCGTCGGCCCCAGCGACTGCCGCTCGTTTGTCGGCGACGTTGTCCACGCTTTCTTGGGGAAGATGGGCTAAGATGGACCGACCGAGGGCCGTGGTGACAAGCGGGAGCCGCGTGCCGTCAACACACGCGGGAGAGATCGCGTTCGCTCCCTCTACACGGTATAGATACGTTCCCTGACCGTCCTCTTCTATCATGAGACTTGCAAGCTCACCCGTAGAACGCGCTAGGGCATCGATCTTTGACTTCGCGACGTTGTATAGGTTGATCTGGCGCTTCGCATAGGTGCCATACTCGAGAAAGCGAATACCGATCCCGTAGGAGGTCCCGTCCTTGACGATGTACCCTTCCTGAACGAGCGTGCTGAGATAGTTGTGTAGCGTGCTTTCGGGGATATCCAACCGATCGGCCAACTCGGAAGCCTTCGCACCATCCATCTCTTTGAGTGCCTGAATGATCCGGAAGAGGGTTCCAACTGATCGTATCGCGTACTGGGTCCGGTCTCTCATGTTCGGTCGTCACGCCGAACCATAATGAATAATTCGGCTGTTTTCGGTGGTAGCCGAATACGGCGAAACGATCCCCTCGGACCGTTTGCTGCCCATCTCACTGGTTGGGAAGCCGAAGATTGATTGCCCGTGACTGACTGAACGGCACGTCTTCTTTTCCTCGTGGTGCGGTGGTGATGTCGTCCGTTTCGCCGGCCGTGAACGAATAGCTAGTGGGAGGGCTTACTCTCGGCAAGACCGATAGTTCAGTCGCATTGGTTCTACCGACGTTTCGACAATCGGAACCTCTGCTGGCTACTGAAGCTTATGCCTTGACCCATTTGAGAGTAATTACACCCCTACTCACAAAGTTATCCTTGTTGAAACCGTATCGCCGCGCTATAAGATATAAGTTATTACCTACTCTGCCGGTGCGATCGCATCGGGTTCAGGATATATCGAACTTCTGAGGTCGGCACCGTCATCGAACGAACGACTTCGGGGAGACCACACGAATCGCTATCGACGATTATCGGAGGAACTCAGACCACGTGGAACTGCTCGGAGGGTGGACCCGTTCCGTTGCGGTGGCTGTTGCGAGTTCTTTTCGACAGCATTCTCTTGAATAGCCCCGAACTGGTTCGCCGAGAAACTCGATGAATCGGTAGAACCGGTTGTAGAACCTCTTTTGGCCGAGATCGGATGTTCGGCCCCTCCTCTTGGGCAAGCGAGCCGTGCCCATGAGTCCGGTTGTGGCTCGCTACATCGCCGGTTTTCTCTTGATTCCCGTTAGCACTTGGTGGACCTCGTTCATGACGATGGCTTTCAGATTAGTTACAGGTAGTATACCTTGACCAGTAAAAACATCTCACCAGAGCTGTTCGGCGAGGGCCGACCGACAGGTGCTTCCATAGGTATATTATTCTAACGATGAGTTCGCCATCGACGTCGACGAATCCGTCTATCGTACCAGTGGTCGAGAGACTGGATTTCGGTGTCGGGCCGGTCGTGAGTGATCCGCTTCTGTCGAAGGCCTACATCGACCCCTCTCTGGGGCTCGGCACTTCTCGAGATGGTGGAGACTCATCGAGTCGACCTCGCAAGTGTCCGGAGGTGATGGAGGCTTCAAGAGGGGCCCAACAGCACGAGGAAGACGACGATCAGGATTGTCCCGAAACACTCCCTGCGCCGCCGAGGAGGTCCCTGTAGCGTACGATAGCGAGTTCCTCAATCGTTCGCTGTTGGGACGGTGGCAGGCGATTCACCTTCGTTGGTCGCTATCCCACGCCCGGTTATCGCCATCACGAAGAGGATGAGCGGCGAGAGATAGCCGAAGAAGTAGTACGGCGCGTACTGGAGCGTCGCCACACCGAGTACGCTCGCCATGTATACACCACCGGCGTGCCACGGGATCAGCGCGCCGGTCGGCGTGCCGGCGGACTCGATGGCTTGTGAGAGTGCCGAACTGTCGAGTCCGTACTCCGTGTAGAGATTTCGGAGGCTCATGCCGGGCACGGCGATGCTCATGTACTGTTGGGCCGAGAAGAGATTCACGACGATAGCCGAGACACCAGTGGCGGCGACGAGGCTGCTTGCGCCCCGAATCGAACGTTCGAGTGAACGTGCGAGTACCGCGAGGATGCCAGTTCGCTCCAGAAGTCCGCCGAGCGAGAGTGCGGCGACCACGACAGCGACCGTCCACGCGGAACCGGTGAGTCCCCCGCTCGCGAGCAACGAGTTCACCGCTTCGCTCCCCGTCTCGGGGGTCGTGCCGTTCAGGAACACCTCCCACGCAGCAGTAAACGATGGCTCTTGAAGCAGGATAGTCGTTCCAACCCCCGCGAAAACACCGGCGATGAGCGACGAGAGCGCCGGATAGCCGTACAACGCGAACCCGAACGTCACGAGCAGCGGGAAGAACACGAGTACCGAGAGGTCGTACGTACCGACGAGCGTCCCTCGAATTTCGTCGACGCGCCCAGCCGGGATGGTCCCGGTCGTCTGCAGCCCGAGGTAGGCGAAGATGGCGACCGAGACCCCGAGGGCGAGGGCTGTCCCGAGGCGCATCGCCCGAATGTGGTCGTAGAGGTCGGTGTTCGTCACGCCCGCTGCGAGGTTCGTCGTATCTGAGAGGGGCGATTGCTTGTCCCCTGCGTACGCCCCCGAGAGGATGGCTCCCGCGGTCATCGGCGCTGGGATCCCGAGCCCGGAACCGATACCGACGAAGGCGATACCGAGCGTGCCCGCAGTCGTCCACGAGGACCCGATAGAGAACGCAACGACAGCCGCGAGGAGGACCGTTGTCGGGAGGAACACGGTCGGTGTGAGAACTGAAAGCCCGTAGTACATCATCCCCGGAATCGTCCCCGCGCTCACCCAGGTGGCGATGAGGGCGTAGATGACGAGAATGATCAGGATCGCCTGCAACCCCATCGCGAGACTGTCCTCGACACCGTCGTAAAGCTCCTCGAACGAAAGGTCCATCCAGTACCGACCGACCAACCCGGTCAGAACGATGCTCCAGAGTAATGGTCCGTGTGGGGCGAGCCCCAGTACACCGGAGCCGACGCCGAGGAAGACGACGACACCGACCAGTGGAACGAGTGCCTGGAGGACCGACGGCTTCTGTCCGCCGAAACGGGACCCATCAGTCGGGAAGTCTGCGTCGAACGAACCCATCTATACTAAGTACAATTACTGAAGGGCATTAAACAGCACGATAATATTCTCTTCGGGCATCACACTCGATCGCCATAGATCTGTTCCGCTCCATCGGCTCGACTCGGTTGACAGGCGAACCGGACGACGTATCGACCTGCGTCGTTTCCAGCATGGAGTGTATGGCCCCGATCTGAAAGCGACCCGCCGAGGGACTCCGCCGTGTTTTCGAGCTCGAATCGCGTTTTTCGCCTCACCTACGATCGCTCCCGCTCTTCCTCGCCGCGCTCATCGTCGTAGCGCTGCGGTCGTGGTTCGGCGCTACGCACTCTGGACAAGCCGGAATCGCCGACCACGGGTGCGAGTCGAACCGTTTTCTTCGAATTCGACCCTCGATCCATGCTGCTCGGTCGCCCGATCGAAACGTTGCTGGGGACGAGGCGGCTCCACACCAAATATGAACGAAGACGAAGCTCCCACGGTTCTCGAAAACCGGTTCCCCGATAGGCCCCCTCATCAGCGTATTAGCGTGTCCGACGCGCGATGAAGGCTCGAATTCGTGGCATCTACGCCACTGCACTGACGGCCCTCTTCCGCGAGGCCGACCACACGGTCGTACAGGCATCCCCCACTATCCAAGAGCGCTTCGACGGTGGGTTCGCCATCGAGGGATCCGACGTCACGATTGAGACGACCGATGACCGACAGGGCATCGGCATCCACGGTGACTCCACGGCGGTAAACACTGCAGCGACCCATCTCGCTAGCCTCGAAACGGACACGTTCAGCTGGTCCGCGGAGATGCCTCGTGAGGCGGTGTTCACGGGGCAGGTCACGGGGACGATCAGGGGCGGTGCCGTCGTGGACTGTGGCGGTCGTTCGGGATTCCTTCCGGATTCGAACACGGCCCACCAGATCGAGGAAGACGACCGACTCAGCGTGCAGGTCGTCGACCCTGTGCCGCCGTGGAGCGACGACCGCCCAGTGCTCGATACGCACCTCGAAGTGGGTGGCCATTTGGTCCAACTCGTGCGCGATGGGTCCGGAGAGACGTCGACACGACCGGGTATGGCTGCGGATCTCACTGACCTCCTCCCGAACGACCCACCGGACGGTTGGCGGGCACGCTGGATGGACGCGAGCGACGACGCGGAGTTCGCCGCGCTCTCGGACGCCCTCGCGTCCGCGAGCGACCGGGCCACGGCTATCGATGCGGCGCTCTCCGACGCACCCGAGAGTCAGGACGAACCCGGCGTCGTCTGGAACGAGTGCGCGACGACCTGGATCTGGTTCGGCCGTGTATCACGCTTCGCGCTCGACGACGCTCGCCGGGTCGTCTGCCCGACGATGGCCGGCCACCACCGTATCAAAGCCGGGAGTACGGACGCGAGCGCTGCTGTCGAGCTCGTAGAGGCGGTGTGCGATCTGGACGACAGCGCGGAATCCGAGTTTCCGTTCGCGACGATCGCCCGGCAGTTCGGGCCGGACGAGGACGACGACGTGAAGATCGTCCACGGCAAGCCGGATGGCCGTCGAATCACGTTGGGTGAGGGCTTCGTGACCGACCGTGACGAGTCGAGTGTCACCGTTCGACGGGAGATGACGCCTGGGGGGACCTACGATGCACTGGGAACCGAGCGCCGTGCTGGCGATACTGCGACGACGAAGTTCACCGAGGGGAAGTGGTGGTATCCGACCGTCTATCGGGATGCGGACGGAGCGCGTCGAGGGACGTACGTCAACATCTGCACGCCGGTCGAGGTCTTCCCGACCGCCGCTCGCTACGTCGACCTCCACGTCGACGTCGTGAAGCACGCCGATGGCCGGATCGAACGTGTGGACGATGCCGAGCTCGACAGTGCTGTTTCGGCGGGCCACGTTTCCGAACCGCTCGCGGAGACGGCTCGCGAGGTCGCGACCACGATCGAGAACGCGCTCTGACCCTCGATCGTAAGCTATCGAGTGGCCCCTATTCGTACGAGGGCTCTATCGTCTCCCCCGGTTGGACGGTGGCCCAAACCTCGCCGTTTTGGGAGACTTTCAGCGTTGCCGACCCCTCGTTTTCGATGCTGTAGAGTGTACCGTCCGTCGAGTACGTGTCGACACCACCCGCCCCGACGAACCCGTACGCCCCCGACACCCTACCTGTGTAATCGGGATTCTCGGCCGTGGTTCCCGGGTTCGCCTCGCTTTCGTAGTAGAACGGCATCGTGCCAGCTTCCCCGGCCATGAGCGTGTAGTTCGAGGCCCCATCGCCGACCGCCTCGACCCTGATGAAGTTCTCGCCGCTCGACGGGGCGTCGGGGTCGACGCGCTCGCCGTCCGTTCCTTGGCCTGGTTCGACCGTCTCGTACAGCTCGCCGTTCAGGTACACTTCGAGCGGGACGTCACCGTCGTTGACGAAGTCGAGGGAGGGCTCGTCCGCGATGGTCGGTTCGTACTGATAGCTATCGACCCCGTTGTCCCCGACGAACCCTTCGGCGTAGTAGGGGTCGTCGAGGATCACTCGGTCCTCGTAACTGGCCGAGTCATCGGTATCGGCTTCCGCCCCCAGTTCGATGGTCGGGCCAGTACCCCCGTACATTCGGTAGTACGAGCCGCCCGACCCGTCCGCGACGATGGTCACGTTGTACCAGCCCTCACGGGACGAATCCGTCTCCGCTGCCGTCTCCGTCCGTGTCGGGGTCGGCGTTGCCGTTTCGGTTGCTGTCGGTGTTGGCGTCGCTGTTTCAGTTGGTGTCGGTGTGGGTGTCGGCGTTGCCGTTTCGGTCGGTGTGGGTGTCGGTGTTTCGGTCGGTGTCGGCGTTTCGGTGGGGGTTGGCGTTGCCGTCTCAGTTGGGGTCGCCGTTGGAGTCGACGTCGCCGTAGCGGTTGCCGTGTTGGTCGGTGTATCCGTGGATGTTGACGTCGCCGTATCCGTCGACGTCGCCGTTGTGGTTGTCGGGAGGGCCGTGTCCGTTTCCGTCTCGGTCGGTCGAGGTGTGAGCGCCGACGTACCGTTCGGCTCCGGAGTTGCCGTGCTGATCGACGTCGACGTGGAAGTGGACGTTGCTACTGGCGTCGAGGATGGTGTCCCCGTAGTGGAAGCCGTGGAGCCAGTCGACACCGTACTCGTGTTGTTCGTTGCCGGGACCGCCGTCGAGGTGTCCTCGGGTGCCTGCGAGAGGAAGCTACAGCCGGCCAGCAGCATCGATAGGACCACCAGAACGACGAGCAGAGAGCGCGGGTTCACACTCAGTTCACCCGTTGCTGGAGGTCGTGCTGGGTGTCGACCGGACGACCGTTCTCGTGGCTGTGGGATTCGGGACGTGAACCATTTGCTTCCGCATTGACCCCACCTCGTATTAGCAGTTGGGACCGGGATCCGAACGGGCGAGGAACTCGCGGGACCGACTATCGATTCGAGAATCTCGGCCGTCGTAGACTGCTCTTCGGCGAGCACAGTTGCAGAGCGGTTCTCGGGGTGAGTCGTCTCCGTCGTGGAGGGGGTGAGAACGGGATCAGCCGGATCCTGCTTCGTTTTTCGTCGGTGCGACCGCCTCCGACCCGCAGTTCGGGCAGCGCTCCCTGTTCGTCGCGAACCGCGCCTCACACGCTTTGCACTCGTAGTCCGCGTTCTCTTCCATCCCCTCGTCCATGTTCCGTTTGAACCGCTCGGCCTGACGACCGAGCTTTCTGAACACGTCCCTCATCGCTACCGAGAGGCGGCGGAGTGTGATAACCGTTCGCCGACGATGAACGGGAACCACGCCTGATCGGTCCGCTTTTTTCTAACCGATCCGCCGGAGAGCGATCGCGAATCGCTTAACCATCGGGTAGTACAATGGGGTGTTAGATGGCTGTACTCATCACCGGTGCAAGCCGTGGTATCGGACGCTCGATAGCGTACTCACTCGCGCCGGACCACGACATCGCGGTCAACTATCGGACCGCCGAAGATGCCGCTGCTGACGTCGTCGACGACATCGAAAGCGATGGAGGAGACGCGATCGCAGTGAGGGCCGACGTCAGCAACTCAGCGGACGTCGAATCCATGGTCGCGACCGTCGTCGATGAGTTCGGTGAACTCGACGCAGTCGTCAACAACGCCGGCATCGTCGACCCGGACCTCGCAACCGATATCGACGACGAGCAGTGGAACCGTGTCCTCGAAACGAATCTCTCGGGGGCGTTCTACGTTGCACGGGCCGCGATCCCACACCTCGAGCCCGACGGGGACGTCGTGTTCCTCTCCAGCATCGGGGGCACCGGTGGGACGGTCGACGCGAGCTATGCAGCGAGCAAGGCCGGTCTGCACGGTCTCACCCGGTCGTTGGCTCGCGAATACGGTGGAGACGGCCTCCAGGTCAACGCTGTCGCGCCCGGCCCCGTCGAAACCGGTCTCAACGATACCATCCTAGAGCATCTAGAGGCGATAGAATTCCGTGGGCACGAGAACCTCGACACCCATCTCCCTCAGTACGCGTGCAAACCGGAAGACGTCGCTCACACCATCAGGTACGTACTGGAGAACGAGTACCTCCAAGGCGAGATACTCAACGTCAACGGTGGAATGCAGTTTCGGTGACGGTCTCCCTCCGAGGGAGTCGACCGTCGTTCAGATGTACTCGCCGTGCGCTTCGTAGACGGACGGATCGTCGTCGTATTTTCGGGCAACCTCCTCCAGCGTGACGAAGTCGGCGTTCTCGTGGCTCTTGACGTAGGTGATGAAGTCTTCGAGGTGCGGGATCATGTGGGGCAGCCCGTGCAGGTCGGGGTGGATCGTGAACGTGTAGACTCCGGCACCCCGGCGGTTGTAGAGATAGTCGAACTGCCGCTTGTAGTACTGTTCGTACATCATCTCGGGGTCCTTGTACCCGGCGTGATAGAGCGGCTGTTTGATGAAGAGCATCGCCGGGATGTCGTCGCGGTACCAGCTGATCGGTATCTCCACGACGTCCGTTTCTTCGCCATACTCGTACGGTGTCGTCCACGAATCGGGGTCTTGGTCGTACTTGATCTTCTCCCAGCTGTCGCCCTTCCGCATGTAGCCCGGCTCGAACTCCCGTTCCATGAGGCTACTGTCGTAGAGGAAGTCGTACTTCTCGACGAGCTCCGGCGTGTTCTCGCTGAACTCCCACCAGCTCGCTCGGTGACCGACCGGTTTCTCGCCGGTCACCTCCTCGACGAGGTCGATCGAGAGCTGGAGGATCTCGTCCTCCTGCTCGCGCGAGAGGTCGGTCGGGTTCTCGTGGGAGTAGCCGTGGACACCGATCTCGTGGCCGGCGTCCGCGACCGCTTGGATCTCCTCGCGGAACGTCTCGATAGTGTGGCCGGGGACGTACCACGAGGTGTCGATGTGCTCGTCTTCGAAGAGCTGGAGCATCCGTGGGATGCCTTCGTTCCCGGCCGAGAGCCCGCGCGAGAGGTCCGCGGGCGAATCCGCACCGCCGTACGAGCCAAGCCAGCCGGCGACACAGTCCGCGTCAACGCCGATCGCCACGTCGATATCACCCATCGTAGTTCGTGTTCCCTCTCGCGGGCGGAGCCGATAGCCGTGGTCGTCGTCGCAAACGTTGCTGGTATCTAAGCACTCGATCTGTTGGTGCGCTGTCCGGTCAAACCCCTCCCTCGAAAGCCTCGCGGAGAGCACCCATATCGTCGGTTCCGAGCGCTTCGATGAGCAACAGTAGCTTCAGGCGTGCTTTGTGTGCCGGGAGGTCACCACCCTCGATGACTCCGTGTGCGCGGAGCGTCTCGCCGCCGCCAGCGGTTCCGTAGACCGGGGCGACGACGCCACCCTGACACCGGGAGGTCATCACGGCGGGAACACCCGTTTCGATGGCGTCGGCGATGGCATCGCCGAGTGCGCTCGTCGTGTTGCCGAGACCGGTTCCTTCGACGACGATACCGTCGGCACCCACCTTGAGAGCGTCGGTCACCTGCTGTGCACCGACACCGACCCCGGTTTTCACCATCGGCACGGTGGCCGTCGACGCGAGCGCATCGATCGAGATCGATCGGCTTCCCGGCTCACGGTGAACTCGGATCCCCTCGCGAGTCGAGCGCGCGATCGGACATTTCTCGGGTGAGACGAACGCCGAGAGCTCGCTCGTGTGCTGTTTCGTCACGTCGCGGGCAGCGTGGAGTTCCTCGTCGAAGGCGATGTAGACACCACCCGCCCCGCGGAATCGCTCGTGACTCGCCATCCGCACTGCGGTGAGGAGATTGCTCGGTCCGTCGGGGCTCACCTCGTCCGGCCGCCGCTGAGCCCCTGTCAGAACGACTGGCGCGTCGAGATCGAGCACGAGGTCGAGGTAGTACGCGGACTCCTCCATCGTATCGGTCCCGTGAGTGACGATGGCCCCTTCCGCGCCGTTCTCGACGGCCGTTCGAATTCGCTTTGCGATCGTCGCGAGGGACCCAAGATCCATGTCGAAGCTGGGTGTCTGCACCACTTCCACCACCTCGATGTCCGCATACGAGGCGAGTTCCGGCACGGCCGCAACGAGGTCGTCACCGCTCTTGCTCGGCGTCGCGCCGGCTTCGCCGGACGTACTTGCGATCGTTCCTCCAGTACTGAGAACGGTGAGTGGCACGGACATCGGTCTTCGTCCCACTATGATAGCATGTGCACGATAGCACTTCTGGAAAATCCGCGAGATAGAGTGCGCTCACTGTTCCGCAGTCGATCTCGATGGTCGATACGCCGAACGAGTGTGTCCCGAACAGCGAACGGCTGTCCGGTCGTGGTTGCCCGATGCCCGTGGGGGCGTCCGGATATACGCATCGTCGAAACGAGACCTCTTCTCTCAGTGGTCTTCGATCAAAAAGGATCGATGCGAGATCGTTCGTTCCGTTCGGCTATTACTGAACGGTGAGCCCGCCGTCGATCGTTAGTGGGTGCCCCATCACGAACGAGGAGTCATCCGAACAGAGCCAGACGACCGCTTGGGCGATCTCTTCGGGGTCCCCGAGCCGACCGGCCGGGACGCCCGCGGTCATCTGATCCATCATCTCCGGGTTGTCTTCACCGGCCCGCTGCACCATCGGGGTGTCAATGATACCCGGACAGACCGCGTTGATCCGGATGTTCTCGTCGGCATAATCGAGGGTTGCTTTTCGCGTCAACCCGATCACACCGTGCTTGCTCGCGACGTAAGGTGACCCGCCGCTGCCGGTCAACCCCGAGATCGAAGCGGTGTTGACGATGCTCCCACTGCCCTGCTCGAGCATCTCCGGGATCTCACGCTTCATACATCGCCAGACACCCTTCAGATTCACATCGATCACTTGATCCCAGTTCGCTTCGGAGTGCTCGGCCAGCGCGTTACTGTCTCCTTCGAGCCCAGCGTTGTTGTGAGCGAAGTCAAGCCCTCCATACCGATCGACCGCTTCCTCCACCATCCGGTCGACGTCGTCCTCGTCGGTGACATCCGTTCGAATGAACGTCGCGTCCCCGCCGTCGTCCTGAATCGAGCGGACGGTTTCCTCCCCACCGTCCTCGACGATGTCGGCCACGACGACGCTTGCACCCTCTTCGGCGAACCGGAGCGCTGTTCGTCGACCGATTCCCGAGCCCGCTCCAGTGACGACCGCCACTCCGTCTTGGATTCCATTCATGGCTGTGTGACCCCCATTGGTATGGGTCAACGTATCAATAGTCGGTGCTGTGTATAGAGTGTTTCGTCGTTCGGAGGATGGTTTCCAGAAGGGCCGACGAACGAAGCGACGCTCGATCAGATCAGTCAACGCTCTAGTGGACCCGACTTCGAGACGTTGTCTGCCTATATTTGATGTGGTGTGGTTATCATATTGAATCAAACATATACGAAAACGGCCGAGCAGAAGGCCTATTAATTGACTGTTCAATAAATTAGCTGTGGCAACGCAAAACCCTCAGCTCGATATGAAGCTCCCGAGCGGGCTCGAACCGTCTCAGCGGCGGGTCGACCCGTTCGCGTGGTACGAAGAGATGCGGCGTACCGACCCTGTTCGGTACGATGAGGAACGCCAGCGATGGGACGTCTTCCGCTATGACGACGTCAAGCGGGTTCTCTCGGACTACGAGACCTTCTCCTCGGCGGGGTTGTCGGATTTCGATTCGTTCGATATCCTCGGAACGGTTCTCGTGGACGAGAACCCGCCTGAGCACGACCGGCTTCGCGGCGTCGTCGACGAGTTCTTCCAGCCGGGGAACCTCGAATCGCTGCGCCCGTCGATCCGTTCCATCGTCGATGAACAGCTCGACCGGACGCTCGAGGACGGCCCCGCTATCGATGCTATCGGACAACTCACCGCGCCGGTTACGGTTCTCACGATCTCCCGACTGCTCGGTATCCCACGTGAGGACTGGGAGACGGTCGAACAGTGGAGCGACGTCATGGGTGGTGGCGGTGCGTCGGGATCCGGGGACTGGAAGGATGCTCAACGGACATTCAAAGAGATACGCGAATACGTCAGCACGCTCCTCGAAGAGCGTCGAGGTGAGGATCGTGACGACGTGATTTCGGCGATCACGAGCACCGACGCGTCCGAGAACGCCCTCTCGACGGAGGAGCAGGTCTCGTTTTGCATCTTCCTCTTCCTCGCCGGTCACTCGACCACGACCCACGCGGCCGGCAGCGTGCTCTGGACGCTCGCCGAGGAGGACCAGTATGAGAACCTGCGTGATGGCACGCTCGACAGGGGGTTGACGTTCGAGGAGTCGCTTCGCTACCGAGGCCCCGTGCAGTCGCTTTCCGGTCGTCACACGACCGAAGAAGTGGAGCTGAGTGGTGTGACCATCCCCGCCGGCGAGCAGGTCACTTCGTGGATCGGGTCCGCGAATCGGGACCCGGACGTGTTCGACGACCCGGAGCGGTTCCGACCGGACCGGCGGGCGAACCGCCACATCGCGTTCGGGTTCGGTCCGCACGTCTGTCTGGGAGCGCCGCTCGCGAGACTGGAAGGTGACATCATCCTCGATGCCGTCACCGACCGGATACGGGAGATCGAACTCGCGGAGGAGTCCTTCGATCCGGAACCCATGTCCTGGCCGCTCACCTACGGACTCGATAGCCTTCCGATGCGGTTCTACGAGCGATAGCGAGCGGTCGCTCACCCTCCCCGACGGAGAGTTGATGGAAAAGTGGTTCCAAAACAGTATTCACTCCCGCTCGGACAGACTAGAGGTATTGTGATCGGGACATGAGTCACAGGGAAGGGACCGAGTGGCGGATCAGGGTCGCTGCGATCCGTGCGCTGGCCAAGCACGGTTATGCGGACCTGTCGATCAAACGGATCGGGGCGGAGCTGGGCCAGAGTTCGTCGCTTCTGTACCACTACTTCGACGACAAGGACGACCTGTTGCTCTCGACGCTCGACCTGGTCGGCGAGGAGTTCGTCGACCGGCGAGACCACGACGGGTCGTCCGACTCGAAAGCGGACCTGTCCGACCTCATCGACTCGTTCTTCGATTCGTTCGCCGTCACCACTGACGACGTTTCTACGGCGGACGAGATAGCGTTCGACGTCGTTCTCGTCTACGTCTACGCGGAGCTCTGGGCACAGGCGACCCGGGACGAGCGGTATCGTGCGAAGATCACCGAACTGGAGACCCAGTTCGTCGACGAGATCACACGGACGCTCGAACGGGGGATCGAAGCGGGACAGTTCCGCGAGACGACACCGACGAGGACCGCTGAGCACCTGTTCGCGCTCCTCTTGCATGGGCTCCATACGAAGACAGCGGTCGACCGCGACGAGGCAGCCGAAGCGACGCGTTCCAGCCTGTACCATCTCACGGAGCGAGAACTCTCGGTCGACCTTCGCGACCCCGACTAGCGCGACTATCGGATTTTCGTCGAGCGGTCGAAGCGCTGTCTCGTCCGGGCCGAGACCGGGTTCGCATTCGAGGGCGACCGATAGCAACGCTTATTTGATTGATCGTTCAATATACTGGGTGCTATGCAAGGGATCAGCGACAAAACCGCGGTCGTCACGGGAGCCGGGTCCGGTATCGGACGGGCGTCGGCCGAGCGTCTCGCTGCGGAGGGAGCGAACGTCGTGGTTGCGGACGTCGTAGCGGACACCGGGGAGGAGACCGTCGACATCATCGAGGACGCAGGCGGCGATGCGGTCTTCGTCGAAGTGGACGTCAGCGACCCGGATTCCGTCGCGGGGATGGTCGACACCGCCGTCGAGACCTACGGCGGGCTCGACTTCGCCCACAACAACGCCGGAATCCTGACCGGGTTCGCGCGGGTGACCGATATCGAGGATGACCAGTGGGACCGGTTACTCGACATCAACCTCAAGGGGATCTGGAACTGCATGAAGGCCGAGCTTCCCGTGATGGCGGACGAAGGTGGTGCGGCCATCGTCAACACCGCCTCCGAGGCCGGTCTCGTCGGGATGGGGGGCCTCGCGAGCTACTCGGCGAGCAAGCACGGCGTCGTCGGGCTCACGAAGACGGTGGCGCTCGAGTACGCCAGCCGCGGAGTCCGTGTCAACGCGATCGCCCCCGGTCCGACGGAGACCAACATTCAGGCCAACACCGAAGGCGGGAGCACCGACCCGACGACGTTTGAGTTCGACACGTCGGCGATGGTCGACGTGCCGATGGGCCGCGGCGCGACCGCCGACGAGATGGCCGGTGTCGTCGCGTTCCTCTGTTCCGACGATGCATCGTACATCACCGGCCACACGCTCCCCGTCGACGGCGGTCAGGCCGCCGACTGAACGGGAGCAGGATCGGGTACCGATTGTAGTCAGCATCCAATTCGAATCGAACGAAGCTGGTTCTCTCCTCTTCGGCCGGAGCAAAGCGGCCGAGGATCACGTTCGCCCGAACCAGCGGCGTAGATCGCTCGACGGGATGGTTCCGTGACGATGTGAGGACCAACCTACGCCGCTCGACAGGGAAGCGAGCGGAGACCGTAGTGACTGGATATCGGTTGGAGCTCCGAGAGATCCGTATCGAGCCGGTCGAAACGCGCGAGGAGACGGTCAACCGCGATATCCGCTTCGAGAACGAGGGAACCGATACAATTCAGTCTTGGCCGGCCGGTTGTGCATTGCCCGCCGTCTCGGCGGTGGTCGCGTGAGTTTCTTCGACTTGGGAGTAGACGAGGAGTGCCCCCAGCCCAGAGAGAAGCGCAGTGAAAGCGAACGGCACTACGTACCCGAACGAAACGAGATAGCCCGCCAATAGCGGGCCGACGGCGCTTCCAAGAGTGAACGCCATCGTGAGTACCGCGAAGGTCGTCCCGGAGTTGCCTGACCTGGCGATATCGCCGGCTAGCGCGAACGCGGGAGCAAACGCCGTCGCCGCCGCTGCACCCTGAACCAGCCGGGTGAGTATCATCCCGATCGGTGTCGTTACGAGTCCTTGGGCGAGCATCGCCGGAACGAGTACCACAAGGCCGCCCAGAATGAACGGACGGCGACCGTAGCGGTCGCTCGCGTTCCCAACCGGTGTCTGGAGCAGAACTTGAGAGACGATGAACGCTGAGAACTCGACACTGAACAACTGCGCACCCTGATCGAGATGCTCGTTGATGGTCGTCTGGAGCGGTTCGATCAACACGAGACCGATCGAGACGGCGAACATCGCGAGACCGAGTGCGAACACGGGGTCGATCAGCGTATCGTGGTCGTGGTCGAACACCGTGATCCCGATGTCACTCCCCGCTTCGGCGTCCTGCTCCTCCGGGTCGGGGTCTTCGATGAACACCATAATGAGTATCGCTCCGATCAACGACCCGAGCGCCGCGACGTAGAAGGCGGCGTCGAAGCCCGTGATTGAGAGTCCGGCGAGTTGGTACGGACCAGCACCGATCACGCCCCCTGCGAGGAGTGGACCGGCGGCGACCCCGAGGAACCGGAAGGTGTTGAAGACGCCCATATCGTTCCCACGCGAGCCGTCGTCGGTGAGTTCGTTCACCAGCGCCACCGTCGAGGGGATCGTGATCGCCACACCGATACCCTGCACGCCACGGATGATGAGCATCAACGCGTAACTCTCGGCGAACGAGTAGACGAAGTTCGCGACCGTGAGGATCACCAGTCCGATCACGATAAATATCCGGCGACTCCCGGTGCGGTCAGAGAGATATCCCGCGACCGGCTGGAGGACCGTACTCAAAAAGCCGAACGCCGAGAGGATGATACCCGTTATTAGTGCGACACCCAGCCCGAACGTCTGGCCGGTGACGACGCCGCTCCCGATGTAGAGCGGCAGAACGATGATCAGAAACGAGTTCCCGATCGAGTCCGCCATCCGCGCGAACGCGAGCGTGAATATTCGTCGATCGGTGTTGAAGAGGCTTCTCAGCCCGAGCTTCTCGAGCAGGTTCACGAACTCTCTCCGTGTCTGCCTGTTTCCGTATACCTCAACCGCTCTTCGATACGTAGCAGAACCATTCGCTGACTGATCGGTCAGTCTATTGTATAAGCATTACGATGGGCTTGCTGGGGATGATGGATCGCATAGCTTCGACAGAGACCAGCAAGGGAGCCCGAGCGACCAGCCCGTAAGATAACCCGAGTAGACCGCCGAACACATGTTCGCGTTACTTTTGCACGGACAGTACACGACGGCGGCCACTGACCGGAGTTCGGCTGTGGAAATCGTGTGTAGTAGGTCGTACGGACCCTCAGATCGGGGGATGTCTCCGGTGGAAGAAATCTATTCGTCAACGGTACCGACCGCGCGGACTGGGGCACCGTCGCCTCCGAGCGCTACTGGATACGCGCGTAATTCGAATCGATCGGAGAGTTCTCCGAGGTTGCGGAGGTTTTCGATGATGAGATTATCAGCACCGAGCAGGGTGTGATGAGCCTGCAACCCAGTCGAATCGATTTCCTCGGAATTCTGGGTACGTGTCGGGTCCGGGCTCAGAGTATCGATGCCAACTGCATAGCCTCGTTCGGCGCATACAGCGGCCGCGTCAGGTGCCAGATACGGATGGTCGAGATACCGCTCTGTTCCCCAGTGAGTACTCCAGCCCGTCCAAAAGAGGGCGAGATCGATGTCATCATCAGGAACGTTTTCGACTGTGATGGGCTCACGGTCACTCAATCCCGTGCAGTCGATACGGGCAGCTTCGAACGTGAACTGTTCGATTGCATAGGTATCTAAAGTTCGTCCTTCTTCTAACACATGGGATGGTGCGTCGATATGGGTGCCAGTATGACTTCCCAATTGTATGACACTAACTCGATAGCCGTCCTGGTCGTAGACCGCATGGGGTTCAACACAGACTGGCGGATCGCCTGGGTAAACGGTCATTTCGGTCTCGATTCGGTGGGTAAGATCGACTTGCACGCTTCAGTCTATGGCTGAGTGGGTAAATAGTGACATAACGGACAGTCGAACGCCTGCACCGAGCCGTTGTCGGAGTGACATCGAACGCAGGTCTCCTCCGATCAGTCCCGATTGGATATCGGGCTTCGTTGGCCCGGGGGCGATTGCGTTGACTCGAACGTCACGACTCGCATACTCGAGTGCAACCGATTTCGTCGATCAACGACGCCATGCTTCCCGGCAGAGTAACTGGAAGGCCCGCCCACTCCCACGAGGTGGTCTGTTCGCCGGCAGGGATGGTCACGCCACTCAGCTCGACCTGTTCGGTCGTATGTCGACCGGACAGCTACCGACCTACTCCGCTCGACAGGGAAGGGAGCGGAGACCGTAGTGACTGGATATCGGGTGGAGTTCCGAGAGATCCGCATCGAGCCGGTCGAAACGCGCGAGCAGACGGTCGAGCGCGATGTCCGCTTCGAGACGGGCGAGCGGCGCGCCCAAACAGTAGTGAATGCCCTTTCCGAACGCGAGGTGCTGGTTGGGACTCCGCTCCGGGCGGAACGCATCCGGGTCGTCGAAGACCTCCGGGTCGCGGTTCGCAGCGCCAACCCAGACGTTCACGATCTCCCCGGTCTCGATCTCGTGTCCACCGAGTTCGACGGGTTCAGTCGTCACCCGCTGTATCTCCTGGATCGGGGAGCGATACCGAAGTACCTCCTCGATGGCTCGTTTGCGGTCGATGTCGCCCGACCGGACGGCCTCGGTGATACCCTGTTCCTCGAAGGACCAGATGGCGTTCGTCAGGAGGTTCGTGGTCGTGATGTTCCCCGCGAGGAGGAGGATCATACAGAAGCCGATCTTCTCCTGCATGTTCAGTTCGTCCGCCGTCGCCGCCAGCGTGATGAGGTCGTCACCCTCCCCCGACTGGCGTTCCTGGAGGAGCTTCCCGAAGTACTGCCCCATCTCCTTCTGGGCCGTCTCGCGCTGTCGCCGCATGCGCTGAACGGCGTCCTCGCTCGGGTCGTCGGGACGGGCGATGATCGCGCTCGACCACTCCCGGAACTGGTCGCGACGCTCGGCGGGGATACCCAGCAGTTCCGCGATGACCGTCACCGGGAACGGAACCGCGAACTCCTCGACGAAATCGAACCGATCAGTGTCCTCGACCCCATCGATCAACTCGTCGGTGAGTTCTTCGAGCCGGGGTCGATATTCGCGAAGCGTGCCGGGTTGGAACCGTTCGTTGACGAACCCACGCAGGCGCTCGTGCTCCGGGGGGTCCGTACTGATCATCGTCTTGAGAACGCTCATATCACTCCCAGCATCGTCCGAGGGGTCGCCATCGCTATCGGAGCGGTCCGCCGAGAACTGCTCGTAGTTGCGGAGCACGTGGTCGACGTCCTCGTAGCGGAAGACGTCCCACGTTTTGCGTTGTTCGTCGTAGTGGACGGGCGTTTCACTTCGCATCTCGGCGTACCACTCGAAGGGTGCGAGATGGGCGTCGCGGCTCTGTAGGGCCGCCGGATGCTGCCGGGCACTGTCGACCGAATCGGTGGACTGCACAACTTAATTGACTAATTAGTTAGTTGTAAGCCTTTCGGGCACGGCTCTCGGTCGGGGTCGTTCCGTTTGCGGGGAGCGGTCGTCGTCAGTCGCTTGTGGAGAGGTCGTCGATGATGGTATCCGTGATCCGCTCGACGCGGTCGGTTGCGGTCCCCGAATCCGTCGTCGTACGGGTGTGGAGGCCCTGCTTGAGGAGGAAGAAGACGTGGTCGGCCGTCAGCTCGGGGTCCACCGAGACGAAACGCCCACGCTCGATGCCGACGCGAAGGATTCGGGCGATCGTCTCGTGGACGCGCGTTTCGATAGCCGTCGTCTCCGCGCGGAACGCGTCGTCCCACGTCGCGTGTGCCCACAGCTCGACGAACACACGCGAGAGAGCCGTCTCGATGTCGGCCGGCGGCGATTCCATTACCTCGTCCACTCGCGTCGGGTCCGGATGGAGGAGCTGCGATACGAACGTCCGGAGGGCCGCTTCCGGGTCGTCGATTGGCTCCTCGGCTCGCCGTCCGACGAAGAGGTCCACGAAGACGTCGAGCATCGAGAGCAACAGCTCGTCCTTGCTGTCGAAGTAGTGGTAGATCAGCGACGGGTTCTGCCCGAGCTCGTCCCCGATGTCCACGAGCGTGAGGTCCGTGTAGCCGTGCTCGGCGAGCGCGCGAAACGCGGCTTCCCGGATCCGTTGTTCGGTTTTTCGTGCGTTACTCATTGTGATGTGCTATATCCCATGTGTGGATGGTCCTTTTGTTTCATCCCCTCTGAACGATCATCTCAGCACGGACTCCAGCCGAAACGTTCGTCACCTCATCTGAGCCGTTTGGACCACGATATTTAACGTCCGTCGACTGATCATCCAATCAATGGCCAGCGAAACGACCGTCGAAGAACTCCTGTCCGAGCTCACCGTCGAAGAGAAGTGCACGCTCGTCTCCGGAACGAGCGATCCGACGGGCCGTGCAACGGGCTATCTCGAAGGCGTCGAACGGCTCGACATCCCGTCGCTCGGCATGGCCGACGGTCCGCTCGGTGTTCGGATCCCCCACGAACGAGCGACTGCGTTCCCTGCTCCGCTCTCGTTGGCAGCCACTTTCGATACGGAATTGGCGTACGAACACGGTGCCGCACTGGGACGCGAGACGAGGGAGAAGGGTATGGACTCCGTGCTCGCACCCGGAACGAACCTGATCCGAACCCCACAGAACGGACGGAACTTCGAATACTTCTCCGAGGACCCGCTTCACTCGGCGGCGTTTGCAGCCGCCGTCACTGGCGGCATCGAATCACAGGACGTCGTTGCCACGCCGAAGCATTACGTCGCCAACAACCAAGAGACCGATCGTGTATCCGTCAGCGCCGAGGTGAGCGAGCGCGCCTTGCGAGAGCTCTATCTGCCGTCGTTCGAAGCCGCAGTCGACGCAGGTGCGGGGAGCGTTATGACCGCGTACAACGCAGTGAACGGCACTTCAATGAGTGAACACGGTCACCTGGTCCGTGACGTTCTCAAGGACGAGTTCGGGTTCGAGGGCTACGTCGTCTCGGACTGGTTCGCTACCGAGGGCGCTGCGGCGGCAGCGAACGGCGGCCTCGACGTGGAGATGCCCGGCATTCCGATGACCGAGATGGCGAACACGATGAGTGACGACGCCTCACCCGAGGACGACTCGGTAGAGACGAGCGTTCCGTCGGAGGGGACGGCAGATGCACCGTCCGAGACACCTGAATCATCGTTCGAGACCACCGGGGCGATACCCGACCCGAGTACGTGTGAACGTTTTTCCGAGGCGCTCGTCCCAGCGGTCGAATCCGACGAGGTACCGGAAGAACGGCTCGATGACATGGTCCGGCGGGTTCTCACCGTGATGGCCGACCGCGGAGTCCTCGACGACTCCCGTGCCGACTCGGATTCCGTGGATGTGTCAGGTCATCATAACCACGCCGAGCGGGTCGCCGCTCGGGGAACGGTGCTCCTCGAAAACGACGGGCTCCTGCCGCTTGCGGACGACGTGGACGTAGCGGTCATCGGGCCGAACATCGACGAGGCGCTGCTCGGTGGTGGGGGGTCCTCCGAGGTCGAAGCCACGAACCCGCAGAGTCCAGCCACGGGGATCGAGGAACGGTCCGACGGCGACGTCTCCCTCGCTTATGGCCTCCCATCGGTAGAGAGCGTCTCGATGATGGATATCTTTCAGCCCGAGACCGGCGACGACGAGCCAACCCGGAAGCCCGACATCGAGAACGCCGCGCAGGTGGCCAAAGATGCCGACGTGTCCGTCGTCTTCGTTCGAGACGTCACCACCGAAGCGATGGATCGCGAGAGCCTCGAACTCCCCGGAAGACAGAACGAGCTGGTCGAAGCCGTAGCCGAGGCCAACGACCGGACTATCGTCGTCGTCGTCAATTCGAGCGGGCCGGTCGCGATGCCGTGGCGTGAAACGGTCGCCGCGGTCGTCGAGGGGTGGTATCCGGGCCAAGCCCACGGAACCGCCACGGCTGCGGTGCTCTATGGGGATACCGACCCAAGTGGCCGCTTACCGGTCACGTTCGCGCCTGAGGAGGCCTACCCGACGTCCACGAAGCGGCGCTTCCCCGGTGAAGACGGCTCGGTTCGTTACGAGGAGGGCGTCTTCGTCGGCTATCGAGCCTTCGATTCGGACACGACGGAGCCGACGTATCCCTTCGGGCACGGCCACTCCTACGCCGATTTCACGTACGGTGACGCCACACTCGACGACGGAAGGCTCTCGGTTCCCGTCGAGAACGTGAGCGACCGCGACGGCCACGAGGTCGTCCAAGCCTACGTTCGCCCACCCGAGACGACCGTCGACCGACCCGAACGGGAACTCGCTGGTTTCGCCGCTATCGAAGTCCCCGCGGGCGACACCACGACGGCCGAGATAGACCTCGACGACAGGGCGTTCGATCGGTACGACGAGTCGGAAGGGTGGACGATCGATCCGGGCACGTACACCATCGAGGTCGGACGCTCCGTTCGGGACGTGCGGACCGAGGTGGAAGTCGAACACTGAGGCGTCACCCGAACGGGGACCACCTCGACGTGGGTATTTTTGCTCAAGTCCACGAACTGATTACTGAGCCCTTCGGACTCGGTCTCGATGAGGGATTATTCGGACCACACTGACGATCGCCATCCGGACCGCGACGTCGAGATCACTGAGATCAATAGCTACGTCATCGACGGCAACTTCGAGTGGAACCTCATCGAGATAGAGACCGATGCCGGCGTGACCGGTATCGGCGAGGCGTATCGTGGTGGCGGGATACCGGAGCTCGTAGCGTACACGAACCGGTTTCTCGTCGGCGAGAACCCACTCGATGTCGAGCGGGTCGTCAAGCGCATCATTCAGGAGATGTCCGGACACGGCGGGACGACCGGGAAGGTCGTGACCGCGGCTTCCGGTATCGAGATCGCCCTCTGGGACATCGCCGGGAAGATCCTCGGTCTGCCGGTCTATCAGTTGCTCGGCTCCAAGTACCGGGATGAAATCCGGATCTACTGCGATACCCACGCGGGCGAGGCGTATCGGGTAGCGGACGGCGCGACCGCGTACGCTAACGACGACGCGTACTCCCCCGAAGCATACGCCGATGCCGCAGCGGAGGTGACCGATATGGGGTTCACCGCCCTCAAGTTCGATCTCGACCTCCCGATGGACAACACGCCGGACCGTACGAACGGGCGGTTGACGAACGGCGCGATCGAACACAAACGCGAGATCGTCGAGACCGTCCGAAGCGAGATCGGATACGACATCGACCTCGCCTTCGATTGCCACTGGGAGTATTCGGTCGAGAGCGCGAAACGGCTGGCCCGCGAACTGGAGCCGTTCAAGCTGATGTGGCTCGAGGACCTGCTACCCCCGGAGAACCTGGATGCGCAAAAGGCGGTGACCGCCTCGACTCACACGCCGATAGCGACGGGCGAGAATCGCTTTCGGGTCCACGAGCTTTCAGACCTGCTCTACGACCAGGGGGTCGACATCATCACCCCGGACCCGACGACCGTCGGTGGGCTCGCGGAAACCATGAAGATAGCGAGCCGTGCCGAAGAGAACTACATTCCGATCTCCCCGCACAACGTCTGTAGCCCCATCGGGACGATGGCCTGCGTTCACCTCTGTGCAGCACTCCCCAACTTCGACGTTCTGGAGTATCACGCTCTGGAGGTCGACTGGTGGGATGATCTGGTCGCGCAGGACGACCCGCTCATTCAGGACGGCTACATAGCGGTCCCCGAGAAACCCGGATTGGGAGTCGAACTGGACGAACGAGTGGCAAGTCGACATCTGCTCGACGGCGATGCGACGCTATAGTCGAACGAGTCGCCCACGGAACGACTGAGGACCCGGTATCGGCGGCGTAACGGTCGATCCGAACGCCAACTGAGGTATCCCCGCTGCGAGGTCCGAGTCGATATCTCACCGGTCACAACAGCGTCACTCGTCAGTACCACCATCGGGTTCGAGAACGAGTTTTCCGCGGGCGTGTTGGCCTTCGATGTCCTCGTGGGCGGCCGTTGCATCCGACAGGGGATAGACCGCCGAAACGGTTGGGACGACCGCACCATCCTCGATCAACGAGGTGATCTCGGAGAGCGTCTTCCCGTTCGCTTCGACAGCGACCCGACGACTCTCGACCCCGTGGACGTCGGTCTGCTCGTCGGACGGGGAATCGAGGAGCGTAGCGATAGTGCCACCTTCACGGAGTACGGAGAGCGAACGTGCGTACGTCTCGCCACTGACCGCATCGACGACGAGGTCAACCGGTTCGTCGATCGCCTCCTCGAACGGTGTCTCCTCGTAATCAAGGAACTGATCGACACCGAGTTCGGTGAGGAACTCGCGATTGTAACCCGAAGCAGTCCCGATGACGGTCGCGCCTCGGTGGTTCGCTAACTGAACAGCGATATGACCGACGCCACCGGCTGCCGCGTGGATCAACACTCGGTCGTCTTCCTGAAGGCCGCCCCGGTCGAAGAGTGCCTGCCATGCCGTCAGTGCGACCATCGGAACGGCCGCGGCTGCGATATGATCGAGGACTTCGGGCTTCGTATCGATATCGGTGGCGGGCACCGTCGCGTACTCCGCGTACGTGCTACCGGCCGCTGGAAAACGGGTGAGACCGTAGATGCTGTCGCCTACCTCGAAGTCGGTCACCGATTCGCCGACCGCTGCAACGGTTCCCGAGAGGTCCCATCCGGGTATCCACGGCAACTGATAGTTCAACCGACCCCGACGGGCGACCGCATCAACCGGATTCACTCCCGCTCCACGGACACGAACCAGCAGCTCGTCGCCGGCGGGTTCCGGTCGTTCGACCGATTCGTAACGGAGCTCGCTCGATCCGCCGTATTCGTGGACGCGAATCGCGTTCATCTCTGTAGTCATCTCTCCGTAGGACGTCGTTCGTTCGCACGATCGAGAATCGAAGGGCCGACATCCGCCGTCATCGAAGGAGTATGGGGTCTCATCTTGGCTTCCAAACGTGTTGATTGAACTGTTAGTCAGTTATAGGTCTTCCGCACCTCTGTGGCTGGGAAACGCTCCGGACTCCCCCACGCGTGGCGTGTTCCAGGACGACGATCTTTGTGAGTCGCGCATCCGGCCCGGATCGTTGTTTGGTCCCCGAGCGGGCGAGAAGAGGCATATACTAGTGTGCCGAACCCGTTCGTGAGATAGACACGAGAACGATGTCCTCTATCGAGACGACGTGGGTACAGAAGCTGTTTCGGGTCGTACTGGGTGGCTTCATGACGGTGGCGGGTGCTGCTCACCTGACCGTGAGCCGCGAGGAGTTCCAGGCGCAGGTCCCGCGCTGGCTGCCGGACGCTCCGGGTTTCAGGGACGCGGTCGTGATCGGATCCGGGGTCGCAGAACTCGTATTGGGACTGAGCATGGTGTTCGTATCACGATTTCGCGTAGTGGTGGGGCTGGGGTTGGCCCTGTTCTACGTTCTGATCTTCCCGGGGAACGTCTCCCAGTTCACCAACGGCGTCGACGGGTTCGGGTTGGATACCGACCGGAAGCGCTTCGTTCGGCTGTTCTTTCAACCGGTGTTGGTCCTGTGGGCGCTCTGGTCGACCGGTGCGCTCGACTACCTGAAGGAACGGTTCGGCGACGACGCCGAGTAGCCGGGTCGGAACGCGATCGACCCGGACTCGGGAGTCACACTGCGAGTCGGTCCTTCGAGGCGCGCCGACGTTCGACCGACCTCGAAAAGCGTCACAGGGAGCAAAAGTAAAACGGCCGAGCGGATGCAGACGAACGGATCACCAATACCACGGGAATCGTGTTGGAATCAGCCTCCTGATAGTTGTGACTGTGTCGAGGCTGCCGAGGTCGTCGGCTGAATAGTCCTTCGAAAGGCGGCGGTAGCACGGTCGATCTTCGTCTACGTTAGCAACCGTCCGGAAGACCCCACATCTCAACCATCGTTGTCTCTATCGCCGGTTGGGATCTCTCCGTGCTGGTTTCGCGAGGACTTCCTCTTATGTATTCCGACGAATTGGGTTGTCAGACTGAATACGTGAAAACAGGTCCCGAATCGGGACGTGGGGGCCGAACGCGTGCTCGGAGAAATAGTGAAATTAGACAGCCATTCGATTGAATCCGAGTGACTTTAAATATTCACCCGTCAATTGGATTCGTTCCAAGAGAATCGTCGGAGCTGTGACTCGAATTCCAGTTGTCTATCGGGCTGCTGGTTGGTAGCCGACCCCGGCCCGCCCCTACAACTGCGTAATACGGTATAGATCGTCGTTCGGAGAGCGTCCACGTACTTCGATCAGGGCGACCTACACGGGAAGACGGACCGATCGCCAGATCGGATACCGCAGACAGGCAGTCTACGGAGGAACGTCCCAACGCTTCGGTACCGCGGTACAAGTTTCGTAGCGTGTTTGAACCGTTGACGTCGGTTTCAACGGACTTGATTGATTGATGCGTCGCGGTGGTGATCACTTGTCGTCCCAATCCGGGTCACGATCATCGAAGAACGCGTCCATCCCCGTCTTCATATCCTCAGTGGTGAGGGCGAAGGTCAATGCACTGACTCCCTCGGCTTCGTCGGCCAACCGAGCGTTCAGTGTTCGCTTGATGAGTCGCGTCGATACTGGAGCGGTCGAAGCCACGTCCGCAGCCCGCTGAGCGACGACGTCGTCGAGTGAGTCCGCGGGGACCACCTCGTTGACGAGCCCGATGTCGTGCGCTTCGACCCCGCTCAGTTCGCGGTTCGTCAGGAACAGTTCCCGCGTTCGTTTGAGACCGATGAGTTCGGGGAACCTCGCGAGCCCGATCCCGGGTACGGCCCCGATCAGCGACTCCGGCATACGGAACCGTGCGTCCTCGCTTGCGATGGTGACGTCGGGGAGGACCGCTAGCTCACAACCCCCACCAAACGCGAGCCCGTCCACTTTCGCGATGACCGGCGTATCGATCCGGTCGATCGTGAGCCCGGACCGGATGATACGCTCCGCATACGCCCACGCGTCACCTGCGGTGCCGAAATCCAAGTCACCGATATCGTCGCCCGAGCAGAACGCCCGACCAGCACCCTCCAAGACGATGGTGCGGACAGCGGCGTCTTCGTCCGCCCGTTCGAGACACGCTCGAAGCTCGTCCCACGTCTGGACGGCGAGCGCGTTCAGCTTCTCCGGTCGGTTGAGCGTTATCGTCGCGATAGGCTCGTCCACGGTGTAGAGCAGGTGTTCCGGGGCCATACCGAGCAGATGAATCACCGTGGGATAAAACACCACCGGTCAGTTCAAGGGGACGGACAGGACCTGAATTCTCATCCGTACGCTATTTCCCTCGTTATCAGCCGATCATCAATTGTTCATGCCGCCACCGCAAGCGCCTCCAGCAAGTAGTAATCCGTCCAGAGAAGTTCGTGATGGTCTGCGAATCCGGACGGCCCGTTGTAGCACCCCTCGAGGACCATTCCGGTGGGTCGCTCGTCCTCCGAACCCCGCGGAGTGACGTAGTCTTCGAGCAACGAGGCACGAATGCGCTCACCGGTCGCCACCAGTTCCCTCGTTTCCTTGGCTTCCGTGAGAAGCGCGAGGCCGTACGCAGCGATCGCAGCGGCACTCGTATCCCGTTCGACGTTCGGCTTGTTTGGATGCTCGAAATCCCAGTGGGGGACGAGGTCCGGGGGGCTCTGTCGAACGTAGTACGCGGTCACTTCGTTCAGCGCTCGGAGGTAGCGTTCGGCTTCGGTCGCTTCGTACGCCCGTGCGAGGCCGGCGATACACCAGCCCTGTCCACGTGCCCAGCAGGTCTCCTCGGAAAAGGCGAGTTCGTTGTACTGGCGAACGAGGGCTCCGCTATCGGGATCGAACTCCGCGTGGTGCCAGGTCCGGCCGTCCTCGCGGATGTACCAGTCGAGATGTCTATCGGCGTGTGAGATCGCCGTGTCGCGGTAGACCGGGTCGCCGGTCTCCTCGAACGCTCGCCAGAGGACGGGCAGGGAGGTGTGGATGGCGTCGACCGCCCCGAGGTGTTCGCCCGACGGTCCCTCGTCGGATTCCGGGCCGCGGAACTCGGGCGAGGGCGACTCGATGTCGAGGATCCCCAGTGGGATCTGTCGAGCCCCTTGGTCGAAGTACGCCACCATCGCGTCCGCACCCTCGATACCGAGGGCTCGGTACCGCTCCTCGCCCGTCAGGTCGTAGGCACGAAAGCCCGCGTGGTGAAAGTTCATCCCACAGAACATCGACCGTCGGGGCATGTACTCGACCATCGTGGACGTTCCCTCGCGAGCGGCACGTTCGAACCGTTCCTCGCCGGTCTCGACGTGGGCGTGCCATAGCATCTGGAGCCAGTGACCGCCACACCAGTTGCCGTTCGGTGTCGTCGTCCAGGACCCGTCCGCCGGGTCGGCGTAGTACGGAAACCGGGTACCCACCTCGTCGAGCGTCGTCCCGACCCGCTCGATCAGGTCGGCATGCGAATGGTCGTCGGATCGTGCCATACCGGACGGTCGTCGTCCAGTCATATAAACTGCGATGGCACACCGTGCTCAGAGGCTGTGTGCGGTCCACCCGCCGTCGACGTAGAGCGTCGTGCCGTGGACGAAGCGCGCCTCCTCGCTCGCGAGGAAGACCGCGGCGTCGCCGATGTCCGTCGGTGTACCGGCGTAGGGGAGAAGCGTGTGGTCGAGCTGGACCTGCATCTCGGCCTCCGTCTGGTAGTCCTGGATCGCGGTCTCGACGAAGCCGGGACAGATCGCGTTGACGTTGACTTCGTCGCCGCCGAGTTCGACCGCGAGGTCGCGCGTCAGGTTGACCACCGCCGCCTTCGCGCTCGCGTACGAGGGCCCACCGCCGCCTTCCTCCGAGTTCACCGAGCCGATGTTGAGGAGGTGGCCGCTGCGTTCTTTCAGTTGGGGGATCACGTACTTCGCACAGTAGAACGCTCCGGCGAGGTCGACCCCGACCACGGTCCGGAACTCCTCCGGTGTCGTCTCCTGGGAATCGCCCGGGATGTAGACGCCGGCGTTGTTGACGAGCACGTCTATCCCGCCGTAGGTCGCCACGGCTTCGTCCATCAGCGCCGCGACCGCGTCCGGGTCGCTGACGTCCGTCTCCACGTAGATCGCCTCGCCGCCGTCCTCGCGGATGGCGACGTCCGTCGGCGTCGTGAGGTCCGTATCGAAGTGTTTCCCCCGCTTCGGTTCGTGTCTGACGTCCGCAACGACGACGTTCGCTCCTTCCTCGGCGAATCGGACGGCGATCCCGCGACCGATTCCGGAGCTCGCACCGGTGACGACGACCGTTCTGTCCGCATGTCTTGCTGCGTTCATGGTCCGTTCTCGTGGATCGACCGCACCGGTACATAACGATTTGGCTCATGGGAACGCTTAACCTACCGCGAAGTGATTGAGGCAGCATGTCCTCGGACTGGGATCTCCCGCGTATTTCGACCGACTTCACGTACAGAGGCATCGAAACGGCGTTCCTGGAGAACGAGTCGCTCCGTATCATGGTCCTCCCCGGAAAAGGCGGCGACGTCATCGAGTTCCGCGACAAACGTACCGACGTCGACGTGCTGTTCCACACCGACCACAACTGGCTGCCGCCGACCGAGCGGGTAGTGCCGACCGTCGACCCTACCGGCTGGCACGACAGCTACCCGGGCGGCTGGCAAGTCAACCTCCCGGTCGCGGGCTACACGGATGGATTTGCGGGGACTCCCTACGGTCTCCACGGCGAGTCGGCGCTGCTCCCGTGGAACGCCGAAATCGTACAGGACGACCCCGAGGCGGTCGCGCTCGGTCTCTCGGTCGAACTCGTTCGCTATCCGTTCTCGATCGAACGGACGCTGACCCTCCCCGCCGGCGAATCCGCGCTGCGGGTCGAGGAGCGGGTCACCAACGACGGCGGCGTCGAACTGGAGTACGTCTGGCAACAACACCTCGCGCTCGGACGGCCGCTCGTCGGCCCCGCGGCCCGTCTCGACGTTCCAGCAGCGACGGGTGTCTCGGAGCCGTACGACCCGAGTCACGAGAACAACCGTCTGCTGGGTGATGCGACCTTCGAGTGGCCGAATGCCCCTGCCCTCGACGGCGACGGCACCGTCGACCTCGGCGAGTTTCCCCCGACGGATGCGACGATCCACGACGTCGCCTACGCGACCGACCTCGATGCGGGCTGGTACGCCGTCACGAACCCCGAACTCGACCTCGGCTTCGGTTTCACGTTCCCGACCGACCCGTTCGAGTGTCTCTGGTACTGGCAGGCGTTCGGCGGCGACGCCGATTCGCCGTACTTCAACCGGAACTACACCGCGGGGCTCGAACCAACCACGGCGTACCCGAGCGCGGGTCTTCCGGATGCGCAGCGCGAGAACGGCACGATGAAGACCATCGAACCGGGCGAGACGCTCGAAGCCACGTACACCGCCGTCACCTATCGTGGGCACGACGCCGTCTCCGCGATCACCCCGGACGGAACCGTGACGGGACGTTGAGCGCGTCGGCGAAAGCTTGAATACTCCATCGTTCGTGATCGAAACGGCTAGTGCGTAGCACTGGCGGAGAAGACATCATGGCACACTACACAGTCGCCGGAATCAACTTCGCTCACTTCCACATGGGCGACAACCTACGGATGGTCGAGGACCATCCGGACACCGAGATCGTCGCCGTCTGCGACGAGGAACCGGACGAATCGACGCTCGGCGTCGCCGACACCGCCGCGGAGTTCGACATCCCCGAGGAGAGCGTCTACGACGACCACGTCGCCTGTCTGGAGGAGACGGAGCCGGACATCGTGGTCCTCTGTCCCGTCCCCTCCGAACACGCCGAGTGGGTCGAGAAGGTCGCTCCGTACGGAGCCGACATCGTGCTGGAGAAACCGTTCGCGACGAGCGTCGCCGACGCCGAGCGGATGCTGGAGGCCGTCGACGAGGCGGGCGTCCGACTCGCGGTCAACTGGCCGCTGGCGTGGTATCCACCGCACCGCACGACGAAACGCCTGATCGACGAGGGAGAGATCGGCGAGGTCGTCGAGATCCACTACTACGACGGCAACAAGGGCAGCGGTCGCTTCGAGCAGGTCGAGTACAGCGATTCGGGCGAACTCCACTTCGCGGGTGGGGACCAGGAGGACGTCGCGAGCGCGGCGAAGACGTGGTGGCACCAAGCGGACCGCGGCGGCGGGTCGCTCTACGACTATCTCGGCTACGGGGTGACGCTCGGCACCTGGTTCCGCGACGGCGAACTCCCGAACGAGGTGACGACCGACACCTACCTCCCGGACTGGTCGCCCGTCGACACGCACAGTATCACGATCGCGAAGTACGACGCCGGGCTCTCGAAGTACGAAACTCGGTGGGGCACCTTCACCGACCCGTGGGTGAACCAACCACAGCCGAAGTGTGGCTTCGTCGTCGTCGGGACCGAGGGGACCATCAGCAGTTACGACTACGAGGGGACGATCCGCGTCCAGACCGCCGACGACCCGGACGGCTACGAACTCGACGTCGACGAGCTCGAAACCCCGCTCCAGAACCCGATCCAGTACGTGGTCGACTGTATCGAGGGCGACCACGCCGTCGAGTTCGGCCCGCTCAACCCTGAACTCTGTCGTGACGCCCAGCGCATCGTCGACGCCGCCAAGCAGAGCGCCGAGCGTGGCGAGACGGTCTCGCTCGGGGAGTGAGCATGGCCGACGACCAAGACGACTACGGCCTCGCGGAGATCGTCGACCTCGAAGCGGTCGAAGCGCCCGACCTGCCATACCAGCCGGACGACCCGGAGACGTACGACCCCGGCATCGCGATGGTCGGGATGGGCGGGATCAGCGAACAGCACTGTCAGGCCTACGCGGCGGCGGGCTACGACGTGGTTGCGATGTGCAGCCGGACGCGCGAGTACGCCGTCGAGCGCCGGGACGAGTTCTACTCCGACGCGGACGTCGACATCTACACCGACTACCACGACGTGCTCGCCCGCGACGACGTGGAGATCGTCGACCTCCTGCCACACCCGGTCCAGCGCGAGCCACTCATCGAGGACGCGCTCGACGCCGGCAAGCACGTTCTGAGTCAGAAACCGTTCACCGTCGACCTCGCGTTCGGCGAGCGCATGGTCGAGCTCGCCGACGAGCGCGGCGTCGAACTCGCGGTCAACCAGAACGGTCGCTGGGCACCCCACTGGAGCTACATGCGCCAGGCGATCGACCGCGGGCTTGTCGGCGAACCCCACGGCATCCAGTTCACCGTCGACTGGAATCACAACTGGATCGCCGAAACGGAGATCAACGACATCGAGCACGCGGTCCTCTACGACTTCGCGATCCACTGGTTCGACATCCTCCGCTGTTTCGTCGGCTCCCGCGAACCCGAGCGGGTGTACGCCACCTACGAGTCGTCGCCGAGCCAGGTCGCGGACCCGCCGCTGCTCGGGCAGGCACTCGTGGAGTTCGACGGCGCGCAGGCGACGCTCGCCTTCGACGCCGACACGAAACTCGGCCCGGAGGACCGGACGTACGTCGCCGGAACCGAGGGGACGATACTGAGCGAGGGACCGGACCTCGAAGAGCAGACGGTGACGCTGTACACCGCCGACGGCTACGCCACGCCCGAACTCGACGGACGCTGGTTCCCGGATGGCTTCCACGGTGCGATGGCCGAGTTGCTTTCGGCTATCGAGGAAGACCGCGAGCCCGTCAACAGCGCCCGTGACAACCTGAAGAGCCTCGAACTCTGCTACGCCGCGGTCGCCAGTGCCGAGGACGGGGAGCCAAAGGTTCCCGGCGAGGTCCGGCGAATGCGCGGCACCGAGAGCTGATCGAGATCGGAGACCGGTCTCGGGTTCGGACTATCGACCGAACAGCGCCGAGCGGTCGAGTTTTCCCGTCCGTGTTTCAGGCGGATCGTCGAGGAAGACGATCTCCCGTGGGGTCTTGTACGCACCGAGTTCGTCGCTCACCAGGGTGGTCAGTTCGTCCCGGACCCGTTCGGGGCGCTCGTCGACACCGTCATTCAGAACGACGAACGCCGTGACGCGCTGGCCGCGCTCGGAGTCGGGGACGCCGCCGACCGCGACGTCGCTCACGAACCGGCTCCGCGACAGTGCGACCTCGACCTCCGTCGGGCTGATACGGTAGCCGGAACTGATGATCAGGTCGTCCGCGCGCCCGCGAAAGCGAACGTAGCCCTCTTCGTCGCGCAGCGCGAGGTCACCCGTTCGGTAGCGACCGTCCTCGGTGAACGCCGCTGCGGTCGCGTCGGGGTCCTTCCAGTACCGGTCGAAGACGACCGGGTCCGGGAGGTCCAGAACGATCTCGCCGGTCTCGCCGATGGGCAGTTCTTCGCCGTCTTCGTCGACGATCCGACACTCGTGGCCCGGGTAGGGTCTGCCCATCGAGTCGGGCTTCGTCTCGAACACCGCGCTCGAACTCCCGATGAGGGCGTTCGCTTCCGTCTGCCCGTAGCACTCGTTGACCGTCGCGCCGAGCGCCTCGCGGCTCCACGCGAGCAGCGACCCAGGGAGCTTCTCCCCGCCCGCCATCACGACCGCCAGCGAGGTGAGGTCGTGTGCGCTCGGGTCCGTTTCGTCGCGGACCCGCCGGAGCGCCGTCGCCGGGACGAACAGCCGTGATATCCGGCGAGCGGCGATGTGTTCGAGCGCGGTCTCTGCGTCGAACCCCCGTCGACGGACGCGCGAGCAGACCGTTCCGCCCATCGCCAGCGTCGGAAAGACCACGTCGAAGAGCGCGCCGGCCCACGCCCACTCCGCGGGGGTCCAGACGCGTTCGCGATGTCGCTCGCCGAACACCTCGAACCAGAGTTGGTAGCCCGGCAACGTCCCGATTAGGTACTGGTGATTCTGGACGACACCCTTCGGGCTGCCGGACGTTCCCGACGTGTAGACGACGAGTGCCGGGTCGTCGGGAGTGAGGTCGACGGCGTCCATACTCGCGGACGGGTCCACCGGTACCGAGAGCCCGCCGAGCGCGCGTTGGGGCCCATCGTACGTGGTGGACAGCTCGAACGGGAGGACGAAGTCGAGCGCCGACCGGTCGAGGACGTCGGCGAACCGCGCCGCTGCAGCCCGCTCTACGACCGCGCCCGTCGTGTCCGCGTGGTCGAGGCTGTGTGCGAAGGCGTCCGTGCCCGTGATCACCGACACCGGCACGGCGACAGCCCCGAGACGGTAGACCCCGAGGTGGGCGACGAGCAGCTCCGGCGACTGTGGCCCACAGAGCGCGATCCGGTCGCCACGTCCGACCCCACGCTCGGCGAGGTGTGCCTGAAACGCTGCGGCTGCGCGCCGCAGCTCGTGGTACGTAAAACGATGGACCGCCCCGTCGTCGTCGGTGTGGACGAGCGCCGTTCGTTCGTCGTTCGCTGGGTCCAGCGCCGCCTCGGCGATGCTGTACCGTTCCGGTATCCGCCACTCGAAGCGGTCGACGAGCGTCTCGTAGGTGACGCCGTCCACGGTCTCCAGACCGGTGTAGCCGAGCGACATCGATACTACGACCGGGTCCACGCGACGACGCCGTCGCGCTCCGTTCGCTCGAGAACGCCACGCTCCACCAGGTTACCGTAGTGTGCGGTGAGCGGAAACGCGAGGTCGTCGTTGAGCCCGAAGTCGCCGCGGCGGTCGACGACCGCTTCGATCGCCTCGGTCAGGGTCACCGTTCCGTGGTCGTCCAGCACCGCGAGCGCGACCGATTCGATCTCCGCAACGAAATCGAGCGATTCCTGGACGAACGCGCCGACCTCCTCGCCCCGCAACACCTCGTAGTGCGTGAACGAGAGGATTTCCGGATTCAGCGCTTCGACGAGCCGGATCGTGTTCTCGTACTCGGGGTAGAGGAAGTACGGCGGGGGCTGGAGGTACTCGCCGTCGACGTCGACCAGCCCCCGACCGAAGAAGCCGTCAGCGCCGATGACGAGGTCGTGCGCCTCGTCGTAGAGCATGAGGTGGCCGCGCGTGTGACCGGGCGTGTGGAGGAGCGTCAGCGTTCGGTCCCGAACCCGGATCGACTCCCCACCACGCAGGCGGAGGTCGATCGGTTCGTCGGGCCCCATCATCCCTTCGAGCCAGTCGTAGACCGAGCGGTCGTAGACGAGGTCGTGCTCGTCGGCGAACATCCGGTAGCGTCGGTCGAGGATGCGTGCGGTGCTCTCGGCGAGCGGCGCATCGGCACGGTGGATGGCGATCGTCGCTCCGGGACTGTGTGCCCGTAGTTCGGCGTTCCCGCCGAAGTGGTCCGCGTCGGCGTGAGTGATGAGCGCGAGGCTGACGTCCGAGAGGGCCAGCCCCTGTGATTCGAGGAACGGTTCGTAGACCTGTGTGGGGGCGTCCACGTAGCCGCTATCGACGAGCACGGGGCCGCTCGCACCGTCTAGCACGTGATAACCGTGGAGTTTCCCGTCCTCAGCGACGGTCTCGACCCGGTGGACGCCGGGTGCGAGCTCGATCGTCTCGATATCGCTCATCGCCGCCCTCCCCAGAGGTGGTCTCGATTCGTCCGTCCGCCGTCCGCCCTTCGGCACGATAGTTGCATGGGTAAACGTGGAGTACATCGGTGTGAACCAAGCATAAAGCTTTGCCGTTCACCTACGCGATCGCGCCACCCTCCCGCAGCTCGTCGATCTCCGCGTCCGTGTAGCCGAGACCGGCGAGGACCTCATCGGTGTGCTCACCGAGCTTTGGTGGGCGGCGGTCCACACCGCCGGGCGTCTTCGAGAGCCGACCCGGGATACCCGTCGTTGCAAACGACTCTCCCTCCGGATGTTCCACGTCGATGACCATCTCGTTGTGCTTTGCCTGTGGGTTGTCGGGGACGTCCTCCGGGGGGTCGACCGTCGACGCTTGGACGTCGCCATCCACGAGCCTGTCGACGAGTTCATCGCGGGGTTGGTCGTGGGTGTACGCCTCGATGAGCCCGTGGACTTCGTCCCGCTTCTCGAACAGCTCCCGTTGCCCGTCGTACTCCAGCAGAGCCTCCAGGTCGAATATCTCGGCGACCCGTTCGATCGGTGCCATCCCGATCGCGACGTAACCGTCGGCGGCCTCGTAGAGCCCGTACGGCGGGTAGAGATAGGGATGGCCGTGTGTCTTCGCCCCGCGGGAGAGGTGGCGACCCGTGTTGACCGTGAACGTGACCTCGTTGACTTGGAGGTCGACGGCGGCGTCGAAGAGGTTCATCTCCACTCGCTGTCCTTCGCCGGTCCGAAGCCGGTGATAGAGCGCCTGCATCGTTCGAAGCGCGGCGAGGGTCGCAGTGTGTTCGTCGATGATCACCGTTCCGGCGGGTGTCGGTGGCTCGTCCGCGCGACCCGTATAGGACGCGATGCCGGTTGCAGCCTGATAGAGGAGGTCTTGGCCGGGTCGGTCGGCGTACGGACCGCTGCTCCCGTAGCCGGAGATGGCGACATAGATCACGGCTGGATTCTCCGCCGCGACGCTTTCGTAGTCGAGACCGAGACGTTCCATCACGCCCGGTCGGAAGTTCTGAACGACGACGTCCGCCGTCTCGACGAGCTGGCGAGCGATCGCGTGTCCCGAATCGGTCTTCAGGTCGAGACCGATGCTTCGTTTGTTCCGGTTCATCGCGAGGAAGCCGATCCCTTCGCCATCGAGAAACGTCCCCTGATAGCTCATGTGGCGTTGCTGGTCACCGCTCTTGCGCTCGACTTTGATGATGTCGGCACCCATGTCGCCGAGTTTCTGGGTCATCCAGCCGCCCGCCATGAGTTGTGTGAAGTCGACGACTGTGAGGTCTTCAAGCGGTCGCATGGCGTGTGTATGCTGGACGTATAGATAAACGTTGACCCGGCCGATAGCACGAACAACAACTCGGGCTCAATGCCAGAGCCCACGAAACGCCTTCGTGATAGCTTTCGTCCTGACAAGGTCCCCTCTCGCGATACGGATCGTCGCAGCCACACACCAGACCTGGAGAGGCGCTGCGCTGTAGTCGATCCTCGCTGAACCAATACCGGGAACGGACCGTGACGGGGTCGATTCAGAATTGCCAAACATTGATATGGGTCGTCGTCGGAGTGTCTTATCGATGAAAGCCAAGAACCCCGTCCAGTCGATCGAACGCGCGGATACCATCCTCACGATCCTAAAGGACCGCGACGGAGCCCGACTGATGGAGCTCGAAGACGAACTACGACTCTCGAAGGGTGCGATCCACAGCTATCTCGCGACGCTGGAGCAGTGTGGATTCGTACGAAAGGAGGGGACAACGTACAAGATCGGGTTCAAGTGTCTCGACCTGGGTGGGTACGTACGCGAAGGCGAACCGGTGTACCAGGCAGGACGGGAGGGTGTGGACGAACTCGCGATAGAGTCGGGCGAGTTGCTCGGGATAATCAGGGAGTGGGAGGGTCGATGTCTGTGGCTCTATCAGACCGCCGGCACCAACGCGATGCCGATGGATTCCCGACTCGGTGCTCGGCTCCCGATGCACTGCACGGCGTCCGGGAAAGCGCTCCTTGCCGAACTCACGGAAGGACGTGTTCGCGAGATCGTCGATACACATGGACTGACGAGGTGGACCGCGAACACCGTTTCCAGCCAAGAAGAACTGTTCGACCAGTTGGCAACCATTCGGAAACGGGGTATCGCCTTCGACGACGAAGAACGGATCGATGGACTCCGTGGCATCGGCACCGCAGTGAAGAGTGACGGTGAGGTAATCGGTGCCATCGCGATGTCCGGGCCGGTGAACCGCCTGCGTGGTGATCGGTACTGGGACGAGCTTCCGGACCAGCTCGCGCGTATCCAACGGACAATCGAAGTGAAAGCGACATATCAGTGATCGCTTCGGGTTCAGCTATACCAAATTTCCTCGTTTGACGAAGCATCGTCAACTATCAAGACGATAGACGGTCGTGATCCCTGTAAGTGAGTGTCGAGTGCAGTTTAGCGGTGTTGTCCACAATACTACCTAGAAAAGGCTTTGTGGTCAAGATGGAGTAACATCGGTATGAGTGTTATCTTGTAGTGGGTGGATCGGTTAAAACCTCAGCGATTCGGATATACTAAACTCTATCAAAATGTTCACATTCTCACAATCTGGTGGCCGTATATTACCATGGTATTCTATTCATTCTCAAACCCTCTCTGTCACGTATTCGTTACGCGACTTTCCGTCACTTGAGAAACAGAGTGATTCTTCTTGATGTAGGTAAGAAATCTTACACTTTTTAAATCTTGTTGATAGCCCTGCTCAGTACTAAGTGTGATTTGAACCAAAAGGTGGATACCTCGCCAAAACGCTATTGACCGACTACTCGACCTAAGCACGAGTCCGACAGACCCATAACAAGCATATTGGTGTTACAGGGTGTTCTTAACTCCTTTTTGTGCAGTCACAAGCAAAGCATTGAGAATGGGCACTCAGTTCGATCGTCAGACGCCGGGTGGATCTGTGGTCAGCACTCTTGCTTCTTCTTTACATCCACTTGCATTGTATGCACACGCTGTATTCCACCTTGAGCTCGCTTCGGCACAGCCGGCCTACCTTCCGACCCCACCAGAGTCCATTGGTCTGATCACGGTGTTGAACCCAAACGGTAGTCGTTTGAACCATCTCCTCCGGTACATCCTACAGTCGCGTCCACACAGTACCGATTGATTTGTCGACCCAATATGTCGTTTTCGACCACTAATTAGTGTGTTTGTTGAGAGCAAAACCCTGCAACAGCACGGTACGATCAGGCTGTAGAACACAAGGGACTGTGACACCGTCATATCTTCAGCAGACCTACTTCCAATCGTCATCGTCCGCATACGTGGGTTTGGATAGTAAAACGAGAGAACTTTTTGGGTACTTATCGCGCTGATAGCAGAGGGAGAGACTGCTGACAGGTATACTCGAAGTGGACAAGAAGACAAGGAGTCAGTTTGTTCTTCGCGAACGGTGACTAAACCCGACTACAACAGATTGTTACACAGTACTGTACAAAGGGAGTTGAATACGGCTCTGTATTAGGAATCGTCTGAGGGAGAGAGGACAGTGGTGAATGATCTCTCAGAGTGTTCAGAGAGGGCGGGTACGGGAGATGCACGGGACTCTGCTCTGGAACTGGTAGTGGTCTACCTGCTCGATCACCTCACAGAGGTTCTTCATTCGACGGGGAAGTTCTTGACGAAAACGCGTCTCACCCATGCGTTCGGCAGGTGCGGAGATGCTAATGGCCCCAAGGAGGCCACTATCCTCGGTAGTAAAGGTAGTAGCGATACACCGTATGTCGTCAAATTGTTCGCAATCATCAAACGCAATACCATCCGATCGGATCTGTTCCAGTTCGGCGATGAGTTCATCCCTGTCCTGAATAGTATTCGAAGTAAATCCCTCCAACCCTCGTTCATCCACGATATCGTTCACATCCGGTACTGGGAGAGCAGCGAGGAATGCCTTCCCTGCGGCGGTACTGTGGAGCTGTTCCATCGTCCCTATATGCGTCCGCGGGTTGTCGACCTTCTGCCCGACCGATTGGTAGAGGGTTAGGCCATAACCTGCGTGTTCAACGATGAGACGCGCTGTTTCGTTCGTGATGCGCGCAAGCTTATCAACGTCTTGCTTACCGGCGGTGAACACCGCATCCTTGCTTTGAGCGTGTCCACCGTATACGAGTGCACCCAGCCCAAGTGTGTATTGCCCTTCGCGATTGGAGACGAAGTATTGTTTTTCAAGCGACGCGAGGTGGTGGTGAACCGTTCCCTTCGAGAGACTCAATGCATCCGCGAGTTCTGTTACGCCTGCACCGTCACGATGGAGTACCTCTTCGAGAATCTCAAAGGACGTGTCCACTGCCTTTACCGTGCGAGAGGTGTTGTTTGACGTTGGCATACTCTACACTCGGATCTCATAGGTAAAAAGATTTTGTTGAGAACAAACAGCAGTGGGGGCTATTTCGAGTGAAACACTTACTCGACAGCAGTCTGAGGTAGTCGTGACCACACGTTTAATATAGTTGGTGAACGACAGTCAAGATATGCCAAAAATGGCATTCATTGGAGCTGGTAGTATCGTGTTTGCTCGCAATCTGGTAGGGGACGTCCTTTCGTATCCGGAATTACAAGAGAGTACTCTCTCACTGATGGACATCAACCGTGATCGACTTGACCGGACCGTCGCCGCCACGGAAGCGGTAATCGAACACAATGATGTAGCAGCGACCATTGAGGCGACGACTGACCGAGAGGAGGCTCTTGATGGAGCAGATTACGTGCTCAATATGGTTCACGTTGGCGGGCGAGAACCGTTTGAGAACGAGATCCGCATTCCCGAGGCGTATGGTGTCAACCAGGCAGTGGGTGACACCCTCGGGCCGGGCGGTGTCTTTCGGGCACTCCGAACCGCACCGATGATGCTCGATCTCGCTCATGAGATGGAACAACTTTGTCCAGACGCGCCGCTATTGAATTATTCAAACCCAATGGCAATGTTGTGCTGGGCGGTGGACGAGGCCACCGATATCGACGTCTATGGCTTGTGTCACAGCGTCCAGCACACTGCGGACGCGATCTCACGGTACGCCAGCGTGCCACGGGATGAGTTGGATTTTTGGGTAGCGGGCATCAATCACGTTGCCTGGGTGCTCGACGCAAAATACGACGGAGAGAGCATTTATCCTGCCCTCCGGGAGGCACTTGACAACCCAGATATTTACGACCAAGACAATGTTCGTTTCGAGATGATGAAGCACTTCGGCTACTTCCCGACGGAGTCAAGCAACCACATGTCGGAGTACGTTCCCTACTTCCGAACGAACGAAGAAACGATCGATGACCTCATCGTTGACGAGGATTTCGAAGACTATTTCGTCGACTGGATGCCGACAGGTCGCTATTTCGAACACTGGTGTGAGTATCAGCAGGAAGCACGGGAAATGGATGTCGACGATCTCGATCCTGAGATCACCCGGTCAGAGGAGTACGGATCGCGAATCATCCACTCAATGGAAACGAACACTCAGCGTCGGATGAATCTCAATGTCCGTAACGATACGGGCGCCATCTCGAATATTGGCAGCGATGCATGTGTTGAAGTACCCTGTCTCGTTGACGGTCAAGGTATCCATCCGTGTAGTATGGGGTCTCTCCCACCGCAGCTATCGTCGATCATGCGCTCGAACGTCGATGTTCAACGACTTGCTGTGAAAGCTGTCCTCATGCATGACCAAACCGCGCTCCGACAAGCGATCAAACTTGACCCACTTACCGCCGCTGCTTGCACACTTGAAGAGATAGATAGTATGGTTGACGACTTGTTAGCGGCCAATGCCGACTATCTTCCTGATAGCCTAGTGAATAGTAATCGTGCGATGCCTACCATGCAGTAGGCCTCTCGTTTCCCTCTGTATTCATTCGTTGTCTCACGGCGACCGGCCCCTCCTGTAGCGTACACCGAGCAGCGCCACGAAATAATTCACCACAGAACACGTGTGAAAATTCCGGAAAGACTAAGTCCTACAGACGTGCATCGTCTTTGCATGGGAAATCTTGAAGTCAGAGATCTCCGGAAGGAATTTCGAGATAACGACAACACGATTGTCGCCGTTGATGGATTCAACGCAGACATAAAAGATGGTGAATTTATCGTGCTCGTAGGTCCGTCCGGATGCGGGAAATCGACGACACTCCGTTGTATCGCCGGCCTAGAATCACCAACATCCGGTGAGCTTGTCCTAGATGGGGAAAACGTCGTGAGTCAGAAACCGAAACACCGTGATATGGCGATGGTGTTCCAGAATTACGCTCTTTATCCGCACATGACTGCCCGTGAGAACATCTCATTTGGACTGAAAATGTCGACCGATATGGATAAAGATGAGCGGAACAAGAGAACCGATGAGGTGGCCGAGATGATGGGTATTGAGGAACTCTTGAACAAAAAGCCTGACGAGCTCTCCGGTGGGCAGCAACAACGAGTAGCCCTCGGTCGAGCGATAGTCCGTGAGCCAGAAGTGTTCCTGATGGACGAGCCGCTCTCGAATCTCGATGCCAAACTTCGCACGCAGATGCGGACAGAACTCCAGAGCATCCAAGAAAATTTGGACGTAACGACAATCTACGTCACACACGACCAGACGGAAGCGATGACGATGGGCGACCGTATCGCTGTGCTCAATGGTGGCGAACTTCAACAGATCGGTACTCCGCTAGAGTGCTATCACTGCCCGAAAAACCGGTTCGTTGCGGGATTCATCGGCTCACCCTCGATGAACTTCTTCGACGTAGAGCTTGACGAAGACGGTGCAACGCCAACCCTCGTTCACGAAGGATTCGAGTATGAACTCGACGACTCAACATACAACGACATCAAAGGGACAACGAACCGGTTCACTCTCGGAATCCGACCAGAAGATATTAATCTGGTACGGGAAGACGCAAAAAATGCCGTTCATGCAACGGTCGAAGTAACCGAACCACTCGGCGATGTCAGCTACGTCTACCTCGACATCGGAGGAGATCGATACACCGCAACGCTCGAAGGCGATTTCGTTCTTGAGCCAGGACAAGAGTTGACGGTCTCGTTCCCGAACGACCGCATTCACGTCTTCGACGGGAATACCGGGGACGCACTCCATAACCGCGTCCATTCGGAAAACGAGACGATCGAAATCCCTGGCGTCGGTGAAAGCCAGGGGACCAGCACCGGAGTCAGTACCGAACAAGCGGATTAAGTATCACTATGCAACTCTATTCGAGTTGCGGTAGGTAGGCTTTGTTCGCCTCAAGCAATTCTTCCGTCATCTCGTGGATCTCATCAAGCATAAGTACCGCCGAAGAGAGTGGATCGAGTTTAACAGCCTGATGTATTTTCTCACGATCTCCTTCCAGCGCCCCTTCGGCAACAAGGCGATGAATGGTGGTGTGGCGTTGCGGGAATGCGACCACTTCTGCGGGAAGGTCGCCAACCGAGCACGGAGTGATACCTGTCCCATCAACCAGAACCGGCACCTCCACGCATGCACTCGTTGCGAGGTTGCTTATCGCACCCGTCGTGTTTGGAACGTTGAGGTTCACCTGTCGAGGTGTATCCGTCTCAATCGAGTCGATCAGTCGGGAAGCGTACTCCTCTGAGCGCTCAGGCATCACGTTGTCGAGGTCGACCTCAATATCGGGGTTGTCACGCTCAGCCGAGCGTTGTGTCCATCCTTCGAGATAGGTCGCCGTTTGCATTCGCTCGGCGAAGCCTTCGCCAGTCATCGCATCGATGGTCTCGTCATCTGTTCGGAAGTAGGGAACGTACTCCGACATGTGGTGAGATGATTCCGTCGGGAAGTAGCCGAAGTGCTTCATCATCTCGAAGCGAACTGTGTCCTGCTCGTAAATGGAGGGGTCGTCCACCGCTTCGTGAAGTGCAGGGTAGATGCTCTCGCCGTCGTGCTCCGCAGTGAGCACCCACGCGACATGGTTGATGCCGGCGACCCAATACTCCAAGCCCTCCTGAGAAACACCAGCGTACTCTGCGAGCGCTTCCATCGTATGCGGAACGCTGTGACACAGGCCGTACACGTCGACATCGGTGGCCTCATACAGTGTCTTGCAGAGGATCGACATTGGGTTAGTGTAGTTTAACAACATCGCCTCAGGGCATTTCTCTTCGATATCAGCGGCGATATCAAGCATGGTGGGAATCGTCCGAAGTGCGCGGAAGATACCGCCGGGGCCAATGGTATCACCGATGGCTTGGTTGACGCCATACTTCTGAGGAATTCGGATCTCGTTCTCAAAGGGTTCGGTGCCACCAACGTTGATCATGTTGAGGACGTAATCCGCTCCATCGAGCGCTTCTTTCCGGTCGGTCGTCGCTCCTACCGACCCATCGAGACCCGCATTCTCGATTGTTGCTTCGGTGATTTTGCGAGTGGTCTCAAGCCGATCTTTATCGATGTCCATCAACGCGAGTTCACTGTCTTCCAGCGATTCAAACGAAAGGACATCCCCTACGAGATTCGTCGCAAAAACCATGCTCCCAGCACCAAGGAAGGTTATCTTGGGCATCGGATAATCTTTTGATTTGACCATGTTATAAAACCAGAGGGTGTGAATCTTCATCACTGGAGCGGCCTATACGGTGTTACAAGCTATCAACGTGACTGTTGTTGGAAATATACCATTATAGAATGTTTTATATGACATGGCCTAATCTACCATCGTGCAATATGGCAAAACGTAGCAAAGACGGTCGTACTCGACGAGATGTCGTCAAAGGTATCGGTGGTACTGCCGGCGTTCTCGGCATCACATCTACTGCAGGGTGTCTCGGTGGCGGCAGTGGTAACGGTAGCGGAGGAAACAATAGCGGCGGCGGAAATGGGAGCGGTGGCGGCGGTAACGGAAGTGGCGGTGGTGGCGGCGGCGGACAGACGGATCTTCTCTGGTGGTCAAATGCGTTTCAGAGTCCAGAGACACCAAAATGGGTCAACTGGTATCAAAACACCCTCAAGACCCAGATCTCGGTAAACCTGTCCGTCTCCTCGTCGACATATCCGGACCGACGCGAGAACTACCTCACAGGGGCCCGGCAGGGACAACCCGATTATCTCGTAGGTATCCTGAGCCACCTCACTGAATTTCAGTCGGCCGACCTCATCGAACCACTCACGGAGTTCACAAACCAAGTTGGGTATTGGGATGGGTTCACAGATGGAGCGATCGAGGCAGTAACATACCAGGGAGACGTATGGGGTGTGCCGTGGGCAGGCAACGCTCGTGCCTTGCTCTATCGGAACGATATCTTCGACGACCTTGGGCTCGAACCACCAGAAAACGTCCAACAGTTCCTCGAAGCCGGTCGTGCCATCAACAAGCAACGTGATGACGTGATGGCTTACCAGAACTGTACGAAAGATGGTTCGGCACGCGCGTTTCAGGAGTTCATGTCCCACGTCTATCAGCACGAGAAGCAACTCTTCCAAACCAATAACGGTTCATGGGAAGTCGTTCCAAACGCGGATGTACTAACGACTGTCTTCACGAACTGGTATCAGGAAGTATGGGCATCCGACAATCCGCTCGCAGACAGCAACCAACTCGGGACCGGGTGGCAGGTTCTCGACTATGGCTATCTCAATGGTGACTATGCTATGATCGAGTGTGGGCCATTCATCATGAATGCTGTGAACGATGACGCGGTTGAAGATTCACAAGCAGCCGAGCAACTCATGTTCGAGAACACTACCGTCACCCATCTGCCACACGACTCGAACGCCTCACGAGGGACGTTCCTCGAAGTCAAACCGATCATGGTGAACAGTTTCTCGTCAAACATCCGGAAAGCCAAAGAAGCATCCCGGGTTCTCTGCAGCCCGCAGAGCTTCCGGAAACTGAAAGAAGCCGGTTCCAGTCTTCCAACGCCGGTTCATACGGAAGTCTCGTCAACCATCGAAAATGACAACCTATCTGGATTCAGTCAAGTGTTGAGTAGCGGGCGTCCACTGGCGAAAGTACCGTGGGGTGAGCCGATGGAAGCGATTTACCCTAAGATTCAGGGGGTCGCTTACGGCGAGATGGATCCCCAGCAAGCCGGTCAGACTCTCCACGAAGAACTCACCCAGATCGCAGGTGATTTTGAGGTATAGTATGTGTGGAAAAACGAAGAAGTAACGCAAATCGTTGAGGGATTCGAAACGTAGAAAAATGTATATATCCGATATGAGAACAGAGGTCCTGATATCGTCTTTCTTCCGTGCTATAGCTGTTATTTGAGAGATTGGCCCAACAACTACCGTAGAACTCCAAGAAGGGGCTCCCGCGATGTACCATCATAGTTATATTTCAGGACCTATAATTGTATAGAAGGATTTATGTTATATGACTCTAACAATGATCGTGTATCATGGCAAACCGTAACAGAGGCGAGCGCACCCGACGAGATGTCGTCAAAGGCATCGCGGGCTCTGCGGCCACTATAGGAATTACATCTACTGCCGGATGTCTCGGTGGCGGCGGTGGCGGTGATGGCGGCAACGGTAGCGGCGGGAATGGAAGCGGCGGGAATGGAAGCGACGGCGGGAATAGCGGCGGTGGTGGCGGGCAGACAGAACTACTCTTCTGGACGGAATCGTTCAACAACTCCGCGGCTAAAAAATGGGAGAATTGGTATCGGAACACTCTCAAACAGCAGAATTCGGTTAGCCTATCCGTATCAGCGTCGACATACGCGGACCGCAGGGAGAATTTCCTTACAGGAGCACGACAGGGACAGCCCGATTACCTTGAGGGGATCTTGAACCACCTCACCGAGTTCCAGGCAGCCGAACTCATCGAGCCGCTCACGGACTACGCTGAGCAACTCGATTATTGGGACGGATTCACTGACGGGGCAATCCGGGCAGTAACGTACAAAGGAGATGTTTGGGGCATGCCGTGGACGGGGAATGGCCGTGCTCTGCTCTATCGGAACGACATCTTCGATGATCTCGGCCTCGAACCACCGGAAACCGCTCAACAGTTCCTCAAAGTCGGTCGGACCATCAAGGAACAGCGGGACGATATTACTCCCTTCCACAATTGTACGAAAGACGGTTCCTCACGCGGCTTTCAGGAGTTCATGTCCCACGTCTATCAGCATGAAGACCAACTTTACAGTGTGAACAATGGCTCATGGGAGGTCGTTCCAGATGCGGATGCGTTGGTAAGCGTTTTCACGAATTGGTATCACAATGTGTGGGCATCCGACAACCCCATCGCTAACACCGACCAACTCGGAACCGGGTGGCAGGTCCTTGACTACGGCTACCTCAACGGAGACTACGCGATGGTAGAATGCGGACCGTGGATCTTGGACAGTGTTTCCGAAGACGCTGTTGAAGATCAGAAGGCAGCCGAGCAGATCATGTTCGAGAACACCACAGTCAAAGCTCTGCCACATGACTCGAACGCCTCGCGGGGGACGTTCCTCGAAGTCAAACCCGTAATGGTGAACAGCTTCTCCTCGAACAAGCAAAAAGCCAAGGAAGCCGCCGGACTCTACTGCAGTCCTCAGGCATTCCGAAAAATGAAGAACACAGGCATGAACCTTGCTACGCCCCTTCACACAGACATCTCGTCGACCATCGAAACCAAAAGTCTACAACCGTTCAAGCAGGTGGCGAAGACAGGGCGACCGCTAGCGAAGGTTCCGTGGGGTGAAACTAGGGAAGCGATTTACCCCAAGATCCAGGGTGTCGCCTACGGCGAAATGGACCCTCAGCAAGCAGGTCAGACTCTCCATGAAGAGCTTACCCAAATTGCAGGAGAATTTGAGGGTTAGATGGCCACTGATACTAGCTCAAACAGTGGCTTACGGCGTTACGCAGTAACGTTTAGCGAGCTGTTTCGTGAAACATGGCTAGGGTACGCCTTCGTCATTCCCGCGACATTCTTGCTGGCCCTCGTAGTCCTGTACCCAACCCTTCGTGGGATCATTATGGCGTTCCAAGAGGTGTCGCTGTTACAGCCAAATGAGGTCATGTGGGTCGGTCTGCAGAACATCACAGAGATGCTCGACACCCCCGAGTTTTGGGATGCGTTCTCGAACACGGTTGTGATAGCGACAGCAGCGGTGTCTTTGGAATACATCTTCGGGCTGGGGCTCGCACTTGCGCTCAAGCAGAAACTTCCAGGGATCACCTTCTTCCGGAATGTATCGCTCGTGACGTGGGTAATGCCAATTATCGTCATGACGATCATCTTCCGGTTCATCATGCAGCCTGAATACGGGCTGGTCAACATCATCCTCTCGTTCTTCAACATTGATACCACGTATTGGTTCGGGGACCCGACCTGGGCGAAACCCCTGATCGTCGTGATGCACATGTGGCGAAACATCCCCTTCACGGCTGTCGCGCTGATGGCTGCGATGCAGTCGATTCCCACATCACTGTATGAGGCTGCCGAACTCGATGGAGCCGGCAAACTCGAACAGTTCCGGTACATCACGCTGCCGAACATCACGTATGTCTCGATGATCATGATCGTACTCCATACGATCTTCACAGTCAACGACTTCGAGATCATCTACCTCACAACTGGCGGTGGCCCCCTGGGTTCGACTGAGGTGCTCGCCACCTATGTCTACAAACTTGCGTTCAACGAGTACACACTCGGGTTTGCCGCAAGCATTGGTCTGACCATGTTGATCATCCTACTGGCGTTCACTTTCATCTACGTCCAACTGGAGGATATTGAATGATACTATCTGACAATCACAACCACCGACACGGAGGGACGAACTGATGGCGCATAGCGAAGGCAACAACCTCGTCCAGCGGTTCGATGCATGGCTTGGGGAGGATATGTCCTCACGGATGGCGATCGGCACGTATGCCGTCCTGTTCATCTACTTCGGGTTCTTGCTCGTCCCTGTTATCTACATCTTTGTCTCGACGTTTACCGGCGCGAGCGCCCTCTACTCGTCAAATCTCCTTCCGAGCCTTAGCTCGTTCACCCTTGAGAACTACATCACCGTTCTTACCAGACAGGACTTCATCAACTACGCGATCAACTCGTTCATCATATCGACAGCAACGACAGTGCTCACGCTCATCACGGGGACGCTCGCAGCCTATGCGATGAGTTCCTTCGAGTTCCCAGGTCGGATGTCGCTTCTCCTCGGGTTCCTCGCTACGCAGATGTTCCCGTGGGTGCTGTTGCTCATCCCGTTCTTCCTCCTGATGACATCACTCCAGCTAATCGACTCGTACATTGGGATCGTCCTTGCCCACACAGCGTTCACGCTTCCATTCGGAACATGGCTGCTCAAGGGGTTCTTCGACGATATCCCCGACTCTCTCAGGGACGCGGGGAAGATGGACGGTTGTGGCGAAATTAGCGTGATCACTCGGATCATGCTTCCGTTGGCGAAGCCAGGGCTGACCGTCGCTGGCTTCTATACGTTCATCGTCTCATGGAACGACTACCTCGCGGTGTCGGTCCTCTCACAGACCGGGGCTATTCGAACACTCCCGTTTGCACTCCAGTTGTTTCAGTCGCAGAACCAGGTCAATTGGGCACTGGTGCTGACCGCCGCAGTGCTCACGATGCTACCTGTAGTCATCCTCTTTGCACTGATACAAGAGATGGTCGTTGAGGGTCTCGCCAAAGGCGGGCTGAAAGGGGCCTGATCGTTCGATTTTCGGCCTGACGTGTTGCTCACCTTGATCTCTTTTTCGCTGTATAGTTTTCTAAATAGTATGTATGTATTATTAGTTTTAGTATTTTGTCGTAAATTTTATCGCACTTGTTTTGGTCTGGTTTTCAAGCCAAGTCGTTTCGGCGTAAATCGCGTCAGTATCCACTAGCCAAACGATGACTTCTTGGAGGTCATCACTACGCGTGATCGTCTAGTATGCCAGTTATCAACCGTGACTTCGGATATTGCCATCATGTATGTCTCACTTCAATGTAGATACCTAGCTTCGAAGACAGCTATGACCGCCCGAAGGAGGAAGATTCGATTGGCGTCGTTTCCTCGTGTGTAAATAACTATCTGAAAATTGTTGAGTTGCTTTACCTTTCCAGCAATGTTCTCGACTTGAATCCCCACGAGCCGCTACAGAAATTGTGATCTGAATCATCGCGAAACCGGTTCTATCACAACACGCCGACCGGTGGTCATTGAAACCCTCTTGTGTGTATGAAGTTATAAGTTATTACGTATCTCTTGAGGAGAGCGCACTCGGCCAAGAGACATCGCGCTTTGATGTAACCTGAGTCGCTGCTAACACCCACCAGAGGTCTATGCTACAGTGGAGCGGCTTGGAGAGCGGATCGACTCTACTACGATGGTTAACACGAAGTCATCACGACGGCGCTTCTTCGGAGCACTGGTGTGCTGTTCGATGCATCTCGCGAACAGCCGGGCGATCACTCTCGTAGATGATTTCTCAAGCAAGTTCACTGAGAGCCCGTTGAATCTGCACAATTAATCATATATTCGTCAGTAGACCATACCGTTTTGTCGGCAAATCTCGGCTAAACGAGTCTGACTTCGTATTTGGGCTGGAGTCGGAATCTGCTGCACCATCGTCTTTCTTTCGACTTCGTAGGATCCAGCGGGACTCATCGACAATGATATGCGCCAAATAGATGTTGGCTCGGATCAAAGTAAAGCAGTAAATATTTCCTGCCTTCCACGCTCGTCGTAACGTTATGGTTGACAGACACTTCTGTTGTTGTAGTATAGTTATCGTAATAATTACAACATCGCGACAGATACTATGGAACGGTGTAATCGAACCGAAGGATCGATCCTCGATTTGGGGTCTGTTTATCGGTCCGAATGTGACCCGTGGATTCAGTACTGACTGCACCGGGTTCGACCACTATCGTCCGGATCCTGTGGGTGGTGACCTCCTGCCGAAGGGGTTCAGAAAACCCGTTGACTCCGAACTTGGACCCATTGTTACCCGGATCTGGTAGCGCTTGCACTACGGCCTGTAACGAGAGGACGTTCACGAGACGTCCTCTGCTCTGGTCCCGCATGACCGGTAGAACAGCGTGCGTGAGCTTTGTCAAACCGAGAAGGTCGACCTCGATCATCCGGCGAAAGTGAGACCGGTGGACATCATCCACAGGCCCAATGAGTCCTATGCCAGCGTTGTTCACGGCTATCTCGATGGTCCCGAACCGAGATCGTATTTTCTCGACGAGACTGGAGGTCGTTCTCGTTGATTACGTTCGTGGGAACAACAAACGAACCTACCCTCGTGGCCTCGATCCCCTCGCTACTGTACCAGAACGTACTCACCACGGGCAGCAGGCACGACGTCCGCACCTCGCTCGGCCGGGGCTTTGGCGGTCTCCTCGCCACTTCCGGATGATGTATCGATGAGGATCGCTGTCTGGCCACTGAGTTGGGTGGGTGATCTTGTTGACATCGATTTGGATCGGACTGGGGATCGCTTGAGATCAGCGTTGATCGGCAAACCCGTCTGAACACTACCACGAACTAAGCGCCTGCGTGAGGGGCTTTTCGATTTCGTTACTGCACCCGGTGTTCTTCTCAGAAGCAGTATAACCCCTTGTTCGCCCTATCACAATGTGGATCGCTATGATAGAGGCTCGGTGTTTGGGTCCCGACAGATCGCCCATCCCCTGTCGGTTAACACGGTCTTCTCAGAACGAGGCAGATAGCAAACTGGTCGAAGGTGTCTACTACAACTTAGCTGGTCGGATACAGTGTGTTGGAGTTGGAGAGATCGCCCGATAGACCGTGATTATCGGACATCGACCGTCCGAGGGAGAGACCAGGAAGATCACACGGACGCGATAAGTTCGATAATTGCCTAAGCCTACGTGAAAACGACGCCGTGTTCGTAGAATTCATCAGTCGTCAGACTCGCTCCAACGCTGCCGAGAACCAGTACCTACTCTCGGATGGCAATACGTACAAACCGCTGGAGCACTCGACTCGTCGCTGCGATAGTAGTGTACGTCTGGCTGACGGACGCCTGTAGATCGAGTTCGACAGTCTGAACGAGCGAAGACAGCGATTTCCCATGCGAGTCCACCCGGAGTGATGTCGTCACCCCTCCATCGAGTGCGTCTTCGACGACGAAATTGAGTCCGTGTAGCTCTGGGAGATCGTATCGAGCGACCGGTCCGTTGGCAACCGCTGCTGATCGCGATCTCCCGGTCGCGCCAAGGCCGCCGTACGATATCCATCCCGCTCCAACGATCGAATCCTCGTAACCGACATCGACCTTCAGCGTTTCAGAAACCGGAGCGGCGGTTGCGCCCTTCACCCGGTACAGTCCGCTTCGAACCGAACGTCCGAGAAAGCACCAACCGTGTTCGAAGTAGACCAACTCTCTGTGGTTTCGTCGCGCCGTTCGACGACCGAGCCAAGGATTCGTAATAGTGGCAGCTGAGGATCAGTCCTCTACTGTATTCTCAAACACATGCGCGTGGTCCGCAACGAACTGCCGCATACCGATCGGTTTTCGTTCGAGAAGCGTTTCGATGTCTCCACTCACGCGGGCGGAGAACCCCAATCGAGCGGTAGTGTAGATGCCGAGCATGACCACGACGAAAGGCAAGGGATGACCCCGGGCCGTCATCCGACGAACGAACGTCAGTATCGATGGGTTCGCGTAGTCAATGGAGCGGTCCAATTCATCGGTGAAGAGACGGGCGACTTCGTCGTAGTTCAGCGCCTCCGGACCGGTAACGTCGTACGCTCGGTTCTCGTAGCCGTCCTCGGTGAGTGCGACCGCCGCGGCCGCCGCGACGTCTCGGGCGTCGACGAAACTCGTCCTCCCGGTCCCGGCGGGGACGACGATCTCGTCGTGGTTGACGATCTCGGGTCGGTGAACCCCACTGAGGTTCTGCATGAAGAACGACGCTCGAAGGAACGTATATGCGAGGTCGGTCGCTTTGATGTGGCGTTCGATCCGGCGATGCGGAAGCCACGGATTCCGGTTGGCACCGAGAATCGAGAGATAGACGACGTGCTCGACACCGACGCGAGCGGCGGCATCGACGAACTCCCGAATGCGTGCGACGTCGACAACCGGCGGACGAACGAGGAAGACCCGATCGACGTCCGTCAGCGCCTCCCCCCACGTTTCGGGATGAGTGAAATCGAAGACGACGCGAGCGTCGTCCCCGCCGAGGTGTTTCTCAGCCGTGTCAGTCCCTCGGGTGGCGACCCGTATCCGTGCCCCGTGGTCGGCGAGGGACTCGACGACGATGGAACCGACGGTGCCCGTCGCGCCGGTCACGAGTATCGTTTGCGTCATCAGTACGTGCCACCGTCTCTAGGAACCCTCACAGAGATACCGCTGACGACCGCGGTCGCGCTGACGGCGACCGCATCCGCCCCGTTCCCAGTCCCGAAGGTAGCCCAGTGAACGTGTCGCTAGCGTTCGATTCACGGCTGCTGTCGGCCGATATCGGTCGTCTCAGGTAGGAAACAGTTTCATTTTCACAGTGCTGTTTACTTCGATTTATACTCCACGGGTCGTTTCTCGTCACATGGAGCGATCACGAGCCTCGGAATGTGTCCCGGGACTTGCCTCGTCCACCGAACCCGTCCACGTCCGGCACGGTCCGGTTCGGTTCGGAGTAAGCATCCCTCGGTCATCGTGACGGCGGACGACGAGACGATCCTGGTTTGGCACCGGACGGACCTCCGGGTTCGGGACAATCCCGCGCTCGACAGAGCCGCCGCGCTCGCTCGCGAGAACGAGGCGACGATACAGCCCGTCTTCGTTTTCGATCCGCGGTTCTACGGCTCGCGCTCGCTCGCTTGTGACGGCCGGGCCGCCTTCCTCCACGAGTGTCTCGCCAGTCTCCGTGAGCAGTATCGTGAACGTGGTGCGGAACTCGCGTTCCTCCACGGCGAGCCCGCCCAGCGATTCGGTGCGCTCCTCGATACGACGAACACCCGGTACTCACACCTCTGCTACACCCGCCATCCGACCGCCCGCTACGGCGCTCGACGCGACGACGAGCTCGGGTCTCGCATCGGCAGTGGAGGTGAGGCCGGGGACTCCCTGCACGCTCGAACCACCATCGAAGCAGTCCCCGAGGGGGCGATAGTCTTCGACGCGCAGGAGCGAGGCATCGACTCGCGCGAGGGGTGGGCCGAACAGTGTGAGGAGTATCTGCGTGGAGAGCACCACCCGTCGCCCGACTCGGACGTGCTCGTGTCCGAGACGAACGTCCCCGCAAGCGATGTGACTATCGAGGAGATCGAGACGCAGTACGGGGTCGACGCCGTGAAACGGGACGTCCCTCGTGGGACCCATCGTGCGGCTCACCGTCGCCTCGATTGGTTCACCCGTGCGAAGACCATCGACCAGTATCCCGGTGGGATCTCGCCCCCAGCCGAAGCCGAACGGCGAACCTCGCGACTCTCGCCGTATCTTCGATTCGGTCTCCTCTCGGCTCGACAAGTCTACCAGGCCGGTGTCGAACGCGGTGGGGCCGAGCGTGCACGCGACCTCTTCGAATCGCGCTTGTACTGGAATCGTCACTTCCGCCAGAAGCTCGCCGACAACCCGACACTCACCCGGGAAGCCGTCAACCCCGTGCTCCGTGGACTCTACACGGACGACGACGAACACGATCCGGCGCTCGTCGCGGCGTGGAAGGCGGGTCGAACCGGCTTCCCGATGGTCGATGCCTCGATGCGGGCGCTCACCGAGACCGGCTGGTTGAACTTCCGGATGCGGGCGATGGTCGCCTCCTTCTTCGGCTACATCCTCAAACAGTGGTGGCGCATCGGCGCGGATTTCATGTACTACCACCTCGTCGATGCCGACCCGGCGATCAACTACGCCCAGTGGCAGATGCAGTGCGGGCTCGTCGGCTGTCACCCGAACCGGATTTACAACCCACGAAAACAGGCTCGCGAGAACGACCCGGATGGTGCGTTCGTTCGGACGTACGTCCCCGAGCTTCGTGACCTCCCGACCGAATTCCTCGCCCGTCCCGAGCGAGCACCGGTCCACGTCCAGCACGAGTGCGACACCACGATCGGCGACGAACCGGATGTCGATTACCCCTACCCGGTCGTCGACTTCGAACGCGAAGCGACCATCGCTCGCGAGCAGTTCGGCCGACTCGCCGACCAAGCACGGGCGGCGCTCGACGACCCCGCCGTTCGTCGGCGCGCGTCGCTCTCCCGAGACCGTCGTCAGCGTATGAACGGCGAAGCCACGAGTGAGAGTACGACGAACGAGCGGTCGGACGGCGGGAGTCAGCACCGTCTCGGAGAGTTCTAACCGGCACGCAACAGCCAGTCTCCGTGGGACGCGTCCGGTCGTCGAGCCAGTCGTCGACGGTCTCCCCACGAACGTCGACCGCTCACTGCGGCGGGCGGTGGCGTCGAGGGCGGACGAGCGAGCGTTCGCTGGAACCCGATCTACCGCGATTCGCGCTGTTCGACCTTGTTCAGTTCGATCAGCAGCCGAAACATCGCTTTCACCAAATTATCGTCGACGTCGAAGCGCTGGGCGTTCTCGCCGGCACGGTCCATCACGCGCTGTTCCTGGGACTCGTCGGTGGTGGGCAGTCCCTGGTCGCGCTTGACGTTCGCGATGGTCTCGGCGACGTAGGTTCGCTGGGCGATGTGCTCGACGATCTCGCGGTCGATGGTCTCGATCTCCTCGCGGAGTTCGTCGAGGTTCATCCCATCCGTGCGCCGTCGGTCCGGGTCGTCGTCAGCCATGTGTCTCCCTCGTAGTCGTCCCACGCCTCTTGTACTTTCTCTAGTGCTTCGCGCTCGCCGACCGCGGTGTAGCTCGACCCGCTTCCCGAGAGGGACGTACCAGCGGCGTGGGGGAGCGCGTCGAGTAGTGGGTCGGTCGGGAAGTCGAGCGCCGCACAGAAGGCGAACCCGTTCACCGTCATCGCGCGCTCGTAGGCCCCCTCGAACGCGAGGTCTGCCACGAGGTCGGCCAGCGGCGCGACGCGCTCACACCGCTCGATGTCCGCGTCGGCGCTGAACGCCCGCTCGTCCGGCATCCAGACCAGCACGTCCCAGTCGACGTCGTCGGCGTGAAGGTGCTCGTTCGTCGTGTTGTCCGCCACCACCGCGCCACCGAACATGCTCGCACGCGCGCCGGCGGCACAGCCAGTGATCGTGATCCCAGCGTCCTTCGCCGCCCGGATCCCGAGGTCGAGGGCTTCCTCGCGCGGGACCTCACGACCCAGCGCGTCGAGGGTCGCCAGCACCACCGCGTTCGCCGCCGCGCTCGAACTCTTCAACCCCGCCGCCATCGGCACCTCACTTTCGGTTCTCACCCGTCCACCCTCGCCGTCGCCGTGTGCGTCGACCACGAGCTCGACGCACCGCTCGATGAGGTAGGTGTCGGCATCGGGCGCGCCCTCGATCTCGCCCGTTATCGTGTCGTCGTCGGTGAGTTCCACAGTCGAAGTCGTCTCGCGGTCGATGGCGAACGCACCGCCCGTGCCGGTGGCGAGCGCGTTCAGGATGGTTCCCGCCCCCGGCGCGCTCGCGTGCCCCTTCATGCCTCGGCATCCGCGCGACCGCACTTACCGCTGGCGGTCGGACGCGGCGCTTTTGGGTCGTCCGTCCCTGTTCCCGTCATGAGCCAGCACAGCGAACTCTCGCCGGATACTCTCTCCGTAGCCCTCACCGAGGCCGGCATCGCGGTCGAGTACACCGACGGTCGCGAGGTGTTCTATCACGGCGTCCCCGCGAAAGTCGAGGGGAGCCACACCACCGCCCCGGGAAAGGAAGTCCACGTCCTCGTGACCGACCCGACGGAGACGGAGGGCGTGCTCGTCTACGTCAACGACCGGACGACCGCCGACGAGATCATGGAGGGGACCGGGGTCGGGCGGGTCTTCGTCGACGACGGCGAGGAGACCACGCTCTTTCCCGGCGTCAGCGTGGCCGCCGGGAGTTATCGGGTCACCGTCGACGCCGACCCGGACGTCGCTCGGGGGCGGGTATTCGTCTTCGAGGAGGACGAGATGGGCGAACGAAGCGTCGAAGTCGTCGGCGAGTAGTTAGATACCGGGCACGCCGAGCGCGTCGGGCGTGACGATCCCGAGCGTGCCGAGCACCACGATGACGGCGTAGACGACGATCACCGCGACGAGGCCGATCCCGGCGGCGGTGATCCAGCCACCCGGGTAGCGCCAGTTGATGACGCCGACCCAGATGACGAGCATCAGGAGCGGGCCGAGCAGCGGTATCCAGCCGATGAAGACGCCCGAGAGCACCCAGACCAGCGAGCCGATCAGGGCCGTGATCGCGGGGTTGGCGAACCCCACGTCGCGGTCGGCCACGAGGCGAACGCCAGCGTAGATACCGACCGTACCGAGGATCAGGCTGACGACGAAGACGACGATGGTGTCGAGGAGCGCCATTACTCCGGCCTCCAGTCCATCTTGATCGTCACCGACTCACGACTCCCGCGGAGGATCGAGGAGCTCTCGCGTGCGCCGACCTCGAACCCGACCGCGGCGGGCGGGCTGAGCGTGATGGTCTTGTTGTCGATGTCGATGTCGAACTGCTCGCCGGATTCGAGGTCGTCGGCGATCGTTCGGAGACGGTCGGCGGCCTCGCTACGGTCGAGTTCGTCCTCGGTGATGTTCTTCTCAGCCATGAGCTATTATATAGGGGGTGGTCGGTAATTAAACATTGTGCCAGCTCGGGGAGCTCCTGCGCCCTGTACGGGTTTCCGTGGGCCCACGACCACCGACCGAGGGTATCAGCGGCCGGTGAACTCGGGGTCGTAATCGTCCTCCGCGAAGGCCCGTGCGCCCTCGGCGTGGTCGTCGGTTTCGAGCAGCGTCGCGAACACCCGCCGGTCGTACTTCCGGCCTTCGTGGAGGTCGGATTCGGCCGCCACGTTGCCCGAGTCCTTTATCGCCCGCACCGCGAGCGGCGGTTTTTCGGCGATGGTCTCGACGAACCTCGTGACTTCCCTCTCGAACTCGTCGTCGGGGTACACGTGATTGAGGATCCCCACCTCGTCGGCGCGCTCGGCGGCGATGTGCTCGCCGGTCGTCGCGAACTCCGTCGCGACCGCGGGGTTCGCGAGCCGCGCGACGTACTGGATCCCGCCCGCCCCGGGCAGGATGCCGAGGTCGACTTCGGGGAACCCCAGCCGACTCGACTCGCTCGCGAGCCGGAAGTCACAGGCCAGCGCGAGTTCGAGGCCGCCGCCGAGACAGTAGCCGTCGATCTTCGCGACCACGGGCGCGGGGAACTCGCTGACCGAATCCCGCATGGTGTGGGGTTCGAACGCGCCCGGGGAGCTCCCCGAGAACTCGTTGATGTCCGCACCTGCACAGAAGGCCTTCTCGCCAGCTCCCTCGATGACCACCGCACGAACCGCGACACCCTCGGCGTCCGCGTCGCGCTCGGCGAGGCGGTCGAGTCCCGACACGATATCTGCCCGCATCCGCGCGTTCAGCGCGTTCAACGAGTCCGGCCGGTCGAGCGTCAGCGTCGCGACGCCGGTGTCCTCGTCGAACGCCACGACCACCGCTTCGAGTTCGTCGTGCATACGGCGACCCGTCGGGTCCCGGGCGGAATACGCTGCCGGTCAAGGGAACGTCGGGTCGGAAAGAGCGAGACTGAGCCGTTACTGCCGTCGGGCCTTCGCGCGCTCGGTCCACTGCTCGACCCGGCTCTCGGAGATGCCGGTCTCGTCGGCGAGGTCGGCGGGGTCGGCGTCCACGAGGTCGGCGACGGTCTCGACGCCGGCCTCGGCGAGCGTCTCGGAGTACGACGGCCCGATACCTTTGAGCGCGTCGGTGTCGGCATCCTCGGTGACCTGGGTTGGGTCGGCGTCGGTCGGTCCGGCCGCCTCGGCGTCCTCGGTCGCGGAGATCGACTCATTCGTCTCCTCGGTTATCGACCCCGTCGACCCGGCGGCGTCGCCGCCAGCGGCCGCGGACGCCTCGCTGCTTTCGTCGACCGCTCCCCCGGCCGAGGAGTCATCGTCGCTCGTCTCCGCACCGTCGTGATCGAGTTCGAGGTCGTCGCCATCGTCGCCGTCGGCCGGCCCGGCGGCCTCGGCGTCCTCGGTCGCGGAGGGCGACTCGTTCGTCTCCTCGGTCATCGAGCCCGTCGAGCCAGCCGCGTCGCCTTCGGCCGCCGCTGACGCCTCCGCGTTCTCGTCGCTCGACCCTGCGTCGGTCGTGTCCGTCGATTCGGGCTCGCTCCCGGCCGATCCGGTGACTTCACCGGGTTCGGCTCCGCCCTCCGCGGACTCGTCGACCATCGACTCCGTCGAGCCCGCTGCGTCGCCGCCCGCGGCCGCCGACTCGTCCTCGTCGCCCCCGACGGCTTCCGTCGATTCGTCGTCGGCCGTGCCGGTCTCGGCGTGGTCGGCCGTGAGGTCGTCGTCGCCGTCGGTCGGTCCGGCGGCCTCGGCGTCCTCGGCGGCGGAGGGCGATTCGTTCGTCTCCTCGGTCATCGAGCCCGTCGAGCCCGCCGCGTCGCTCTCGGCCGCCGCGGACGCCTCGGCGCTTTCGTCGGTGCCCTTCACCGCGGCTTCAGAGCTCGTCTCTGGGTCGGCCGACCGGTCGTCGTCGAACCAGTCGTCCGCGCCGTCCGACCGGCGGTCGTCGTCGTCGAGCCCGAGCAACGATTTGATCGTGTCGATCAACGCCATGTTGCCTGATCCTCTCCCCCGAGACTTAAATACGTGCCCGAAGCGCGCGGTTCATTGCCTCGATGGGTGCCTCGTGGCCGGTCCAGCGTTCGAACGCCGCGACGCCCTGATAGAGCAGCATCCAGCCCCCGTCGACCGTCGTCGCGCCCGCCGCCCGCGCGTCCCGCAACAGTCGGGTCTCGATCGGCGAGTAGACCGCGTCCAGCACCGCGAGGTCGCCGTGGAACGCGCCTTCGGGGACCGGCGACTCGTCGCGCTCCATCCCGACGCTGGTTGCGTTCACCAGCAGGTCGGCATCCGCGAGTAATCCATCGAGTTCGTCGAGCCCGTGTCCCGACGCGCCATCGACGTCCGCCGCGAGTTCGTGGGCCGTCTCGACGGTTCGATTTGCGATGTCGACCTCGATCCCCTCGTCGGCG
>NZ_QZWE01000023.1:0-58292 GCF_003602035.1 Halococcus sp. IIIV-5B
CCCCCGGACCCGGTGAGTTTCGCCCCCCGTGCGCCCGCCTCGCGGGCCGCCCACACCATCGCGTCGAGCGAGCGCGAGGAGACCCCGAGCGCCGAGAGCAGACCGTGGTTGACGTCCATCAGCCGGCCGAGCTCGTCGACGTCGCCCGCGTCGAGTGCGCGCTCGCCGCGGCGCACGAGGTCGCCGATCGACTCGACCGTGCTGGCGGCGAAGTCGTACTCCTCGCGGAGCGCGCGCACGCCCGCGACGAGTTCGCCGGTGTTGCCCGTGCCGCCGTCGTAGCCAACCACGAACGGGAGGTTCGGTGCGTCGATGGTCTCACAGTCGTCGCCCTCGACCTTCGCCGCGCCGCCGGTCGCCGAGCAGAACGTGTCCGCGCGCGAGGCTTCCCCGTCTTGAACCTCGTGTTCGACTCTGTAGGCGTGGTTCGCCACTTCCTTCGAACTGAGCTCGACACCGAGTTCGCGCGCCGTGGCGTCGATCCCCGCCACTACGACCGCCGCCGACGAGCCGAGACCGGCCCCCAGCGGGAGGTCGCTCTCGACGGTGACGTCGAGGCCCACTTCGGGCTGGTCGGCGAGGTCGCGGGCGCGGTCGATCGCGCCGTCGATGTAGCGCATCCCGAGGTCGAGCACCGACTGGTCGGTGGCCACGGTCGGCCGGTCGTCGGCCGGCCCCGCGTACTCGACGCTGAAGCCGTTGAGGTAGAGGTCGTGGGCGTGGACCCGGACCCGACTGTCCGAGCGCCGGGCGGCTTCGACCCGTGCCCGGCGCTCGATCGCACACGGCACCGCGGGCTCGCCGTAGACCACCGCGTGTTCGCCGAAGAGATAGACCTTGCCGGGGGCGCTTGAGACCGCCATGCGCCCTCTCCGTCGGCCGGCGTATCAGTGTTTGTGGATCCGCTCGGTCGGAGACCGATCCGCACTATGGCAAAGCCTAATAGTTGAAGCGAACTGAGTTAATACATGACCGTTGTCAGCGTCTCGATGCCGGAAGAACTCCTCGAACGGATCGACACCTTCGCCGACGACCACGGCTACACCGGGCGAAGCGAGGTCATCAGGGAGGCGGGGCGCAACCTCCTCGGGGAGTTCGAGGACGCCCGGCTCGAGGACCGCGAGCTCATGGCGGTCGTCACAGTCTTGTTCGACTACGAGACCACCAGCGTCGAGGAGCGGATGATGCACCTCCGCCACGAACACGACGACCTCGTGGCCTCGAACTTCCACAGCCACGTCGGCAACCACTACTGCATGGAAATTTTTATCCTCGACGGCGACCTCGAGGACATCTCGACCTTCGTCGGGAAGATCCGCGCGACCCAGGACACGGTCTCGGTGGATTATTCGGTCATGCCGGTCGAGGACTTCGCCCGAACCCTCGGTTGAACGGCGCTCGATGCTCCTCGTTCACACCACTATTCCCGTCGATCCGGATCGCCGCGAGGCGGCGCTCGACTTGGTTCGGGATCTCACCAAGCGCTCGCGAAACGAGCCCGGAACGGTTACCTACCGCGCGATGACCGATGTCGTTGACCTGAACTTGATCCGATTCTTCGAGCCGTACGAGGATCAAGATGCAGCCGAGGCACAGTCGGCAACGGATTCGTACGAGCAGTTCGAAGCGACGTTGCCGGAACTCGTCGACGGCGAGGTAGAAACGATGCAGACCGAGTTCGAAGGTCCGCCGGAAACGGTCCGCTTCGGGGTCGACGAACTGCAGTGAAATCGTTTCGGTAATTTTCTGTGGCGCTGCTGTGGTTTCCGTCTGGCAAAGCAGTGAAGTACCTCTAATCGCTCCGCTTACTAATGGTCAACCCACACGACGACCCGATAAAGCTGCGGTCGTCGCGTTACGAGGTGTGGCGCGAACGGTTCGTGGCGGAGCGCGGCCGGATACTCGATGCCGTGGCTACCAAGGACATCGAAAAGGATATCCTGCGGATCGAGCACGTCGGTTCGACGGCCGTTCCCGACTTTCCCGCGAAGGACATCGTCGACTTGGACATCGTCGTTGCTGACGACACCGTCTCAGCTATCGCACGCACACTCGAAACTGAACTAGGTGGAACTCGGCACGAAAACACGAGTACGTGGCACCCGATCTTTCGCTCGCACGATGGTCAACGGTACAACGACCACGTGTTCGCTGTCTCCGGCAACAAATGGAAGACGAGTGTCGTGACCCGTGAGGTGCTGTGCACCCATCGGGAGGTCCGCGCTGAATACGCACGATTGAAACGAGAGCTCGCCACCGACCACGACGATTTGGCGGCCTACTCACGAGGCAAGACGGCGTTTATCGAACGCGTTCTCCGGATCGGCCGGGAAGACGACGACTTGGAGTTCGATTTCGTCGTTCCCACTGTCGAGTAGCGGAGCAAAAGCAGTGGTGGAAACTTCCTCAGGAAGTGAAGTGCCGACTCAGATGCCTTCTTCGAAGTCGTCGAGCGCGTAGGTCGGCTCGCCGTCGGGCGAGCGGTCGAGCGTCTCGTTCGCGAGCAGCCAGTAGACAACCGAGAGCGCACGACGACCTTTGTTGTTCGTCGGCACCACGAGGTCGACGTTGCTCACGGAGTTGTTCGAGTCACACATCGCGATCACGGGGATCCCGACGGTGACGGCCTCGGTGACGGCCTGGGAGTCACCGATCGGGTCGGTGACCACGAGGACGTCGGGTTCGATGTAGCCGTCGTAGTCGGGGTTCGTGAGCGTGCCCGGGATGAATCGGCCAGTGCGTGCGCGTGCGCCGATGGCGTCGGCGAACTTCTCGGCCGGGAACCGGCCGTACTGGCGCGAGGACGCGACGAGCACGTTCTCGGGGTCGTAGTTCGAGAGGAAGTTCGCGGCGGTCCGAACCCGCTCGTCGGTGCGGCCGACGTCGAGGACGTAGAGGCCGTCGGTTCGAACGCGGTGGATGAACCGCTCCATGTCCTTGGTCTTCTGCTGGGTGCCGATGTGGACACCGGCTCCCAGGTAGTCCTCGACCGGGATCAGGAGGTCGGCCTCGTCGTCCGCCATGACGTCCTCGTCGAACGTCGGGCCGGTGTCTTCGGCCTCCTCGGTCTCGGCTGGCTGGTCGTCGGTCGATACGTCCGTGTCTGTGGGGTTCTCGGCGGGGTTCGCGCCGGCTTCGCCGGTCGGCTCCGCCTCGATGTCGCGTTCCGCCGCGTCGAGCCCCTCTTCGTTTTCGCTCATGCGGTTTCCTCGATTCTGATGAGTTCGTTCAACTTGGCTGTTCGCTCGCCGCCGACCGCGCCCGTCTTCACGAACGGGGCGTCGGTCGCCACGGCGAGGTGTGCGATCGTGGTGTCCTCGGTCTCGCCCGACCGGTGGGAGATAACGGGCGCGAGCCCGTTCTCCACACCGAGTTCGACCGCGTCGAACGCGTCCGAGAGCGTGCCGATCTGGTTGGGTTTCACCAGAATGGCGTTCGCCGCGGCCTCCTCGATGCCGCGCGCGAGGCGCTCGGTGTTGGTGACGAACAGGTCGTCGCCACAGACGAGCCTCTCCGAGCCCACTTGCGCGGTGAGGTCGGCGAACCCGGCGAAGTCCTCCTCGTCGAGCGGATCCTCGACGTAGACGAGGTCGTACTCGTCCACGAGGTCCGCGACGTACTCGACCTGTTCCTCGGTGGTTCGTTCGGTGTCGCCGTAGCGATAGACCTCGTCGTCGGGGTCGTAGAGTTCGGCCGCGGCCACGTCGAGCCCGAAGCCGACCTCGAAGCCGACCTCGTCGGCCACCGTGTCGGTGGCCTCGGCGACGACCTCGAAGGCCTCCTCGTCGTCGATCGCGGGTGCCCACGCGCCCTCGTCGCCCTTCGCCGCCGGGATCCCGCGGTCGTCGAGGATCGAACTGACCTCGCCGTGGACCCGCGCGTTCGCGAACACCGCGTCGGTGACGCTCGGCGCACCCACGGGTGCGGACAGGAACTCCTGGATGTGGGTCGCCTCCTTGGCGTGTTCGCCCCCGCCGACCACGTTGCCGAGCGGCGTCGGGAACGTCTTCCCACGGAAGGCCCCACCGAGATGCTGATAGAGCGGTGCGCCGAGGGTGTCGGCGGCGGCCTTCGCGCTCGCCATCGAGAGCGCCACGGCACTGTTCGCGCCGATCGTCCCGAAGTCGTCGGTGCCGTCGGCGGCCCGAAGCGCGGCGTCCACCGAGCGCTGGTCGCCGGCGTAGACCTGCCCCTCGATCCGCGGGACGGCGTGTTCGCGCGCCGCCGCGATGGCCTCGTCGGCGGGGAGCGACACGGCCTCGTGGGCCCCCGTGCTCGCGCCGCTCGGGGCAGCCCCCCGACCGAATCCACCCGACTCCGTCGAGACCTCGGCCTCGACCGTGGGGTTCCCACGCGAGTCGAGGATCCGCCGGAGCCGGACCTCGGTGATGAGCGTCACTGCTCGCCCCGCCAGACGGTGAACGGCAACACGTCGGCGTCGTACTCCTCGGCGGCGATCAGTATCGGCTCGGTGCTCTCGGTCTGGACCAGCACCGGCGCGCCGTAGGCGATCTGGAGCGCGCGAGCGCCGATGATCCGGGCCTTCTCGTATCGGTTGTAGCGTTGATTCGCCATCGACATCACTGGTAGGGAGCCACGATGTCCACGAGGTCGGTGTGCGAGACGAGCATCCGCCGACAGCAGTGGCGTTTCACACCGAGGTCGTCGAGCACGTCACCGGGGTCCTCGCCGTCCTCGATCCGCGACTCGAACGCCTCCCAGTGTTCGCCGACGACGCTCCCGCAGGTGAAACACCGCACCGGAACCATCATCGTCGTCGTCCCCCTGTGCTCGCGTTCATGTTATCGGTAGGATTTCTGGTAGCGCGCGCGTGCGCCGGGACCGCCCCACTTCTTCGACTCGGACTGGCGGACGTCGTTCACCAGCAGCGACCGGTCGAACTCCATGTAGGCGTCGCGGAGCTCGGCGTCGTTGGTGTGCTGGACCAGCCCGCGGGCGATCGCGGTCCGGACCGCGTCGGCCTGGCCGACCGTCCCGCCGCCCGAGACGTCGACCGAGATGTCGACCTCCTCGCGCTGCTCCTCGGCGAGCCGGAACGGTTCGAGCATCTTCAGCCGCGCGAGCTCGGGTTCGGCGAGCTCGACGGGTGCCGAGTTGACTCTGACGCGACCCTCCCCGTCGGAGATCGTCGCGCGGGCGATGGCGGTCTTCTTCTTGCCGGAGGTGTTGGTTACCATTGATGTATCACCACGTGACGTTCGCGCCGAGGTTCTCGCTGACGTCGCCGAGCTGGACGAACTTGATGTTCGAGAGCCGGTCGAGCGAGGTGTCGTCGAGCACCTCGCTCCCCTCGAACGGGTTGCCGACGTAGACGCGGACGTTCTCGAAGGCCTCGCGACCGCGCGGGCGCTTGTACGGCAGCATGCCGCGGATCGAGCGCTTCATGATCCGGTCCGGCCGCTTGGGGTAGCGCGGGCCCTGGTCGGAGCCGAGCCCCGCGCGGGTCTCGAAGACCTCCATCACGTCGTCGTCGCTGCCGGTGATGACGGCCTCTTCCGCGTTCACGACGGCGATACGTTCGCCGTCGAGTGCGCGTTCGGCCACCTGGCTCGCCACCCGCCCGAGGATGCAATCCCGGGCGTCGACCACGAGGTCGGGTTCGAATTCTGCACTATTCATCGGATCACCCGCACGTTCGATCCCTCGGGGTTCGATTCGATCGCGTCTTCGAGCGCGACGTGCTCTCCCACCTGATCGATCTTGGTCTCGGCCGTCCCCGAGAAGTCAACCGCCGCGACGGTGACTGGCTTCTGGAGGACGCCGCTCCCGAGCACCTTCCCCGGGACGACGACCGTCTCGTCTTCTTTCGCGTAGCGTTCGATCCGCCCGAGGTTGACCTCGGCGTGGGTCCGCCGGGGTTTCTCGAGGCGGTCGGCCACGGCCTGCCAGACGGGACTCTCCGTCTCGCGCGCGACCGACTCCAGTTCGTCGATGAGACTCGTGAGCCTCGGATTGGTCTTGCTCATACTATCACTCCGAAAAGAGCATGCAGGGAGCAGGATTCGAACCTGCGAACTCCTACGAGACAGCGCCCTGAACGCTGCGCCGTTGACCTGACTTGGCTATCCCTGCACGCGAAACCGTCTTTCTCCTGTCCCCACAAACCAGTTTCGGTCGTCGCGAACGCGGGGCTCGTCGACCCTCGCGCCACCGCGTTCGACCGGGACCGGTTCGTGGGGCGATACATTACAGCTGAACCGCCTCGCGGAGTTCGTTCGCGCGGTCGCCGAGCGAGTCGACGGCCGCGAGCACCAGCTCCTCGACGCTCATCGACCCGTCGGTCTCGACGTGGAAGACGAACGCGTTCGGGACGTCGGTCACCTCGAGCTCCTTGCCCGGGTACCGGTTCGTGAGGTCGCTGCCGAACTCCTCGGTCGGGACCAGCTCGCCGTCGTCCTCGATCACGCCGCGGAGGATGTTCGGCTCCTCGTCGGCGAACTCGTCGGCGTCGCCGGCCACCTCGACGTGCTGGAGGTGGCGGTAGCCGACGGCCACGCCGCCCTGGTGTTTGGCGTGGCTCTTCCCGCTATCGAGCACGGCTTCGGCCTCGACTTCGAGGCGCTGGTCCTCCTTCAGGTCGATGATCGGGACGTTCTGCTCGGCGGGTTCGACCATCGCGTCCGCGCTCTGGAGATCACCCGAGTAGGCGGTGTCGGGCCCCGAGACGTCGAGCCCCAGGGTCACGCTCTCGCCGACCTCGAACTCGTGGGGCGGGGCCGAGAGGGGCACCATCCCGAGCCGATGGCCGATCTGCTCGTCGAACATCACCGACGAGTTCTCGATCACTCTCACCGTGTCGATCGAGAGCGTCGGCACGTCCGCCACCATCGCCCGCCGGATCCCGTTGGCGAACGCCGGCGTGATCCCGCGAACGAGAAAGCGCGCCTCGCGCTCGTCGACGTCGATGAACTCGACCTCGTAGTCGGTGGTGCTCATTGGTTAGAACCCGCTGGATTTGGGTGCGCGTGTGCCGTCGTGTGGGATCGGCGTGACGTCCTCGATCCGGCCGATCTCGAGTCCGGCGCGGGCGAGCGCGCGGACGGTGGCCTGTGCGCCCGGCCCGGGGCTCTTCTGGAGGTTGCCGCCGGGACCGCGAAGCTTGACGTGGACGCCCTCGATACCCTGGGCGAGCACTTCCTCCGCGACGGTCTCGGCCATCTGCATTGCCGCGTATGGCGAGGCTTCGTCGCGGTTCTGTTTCACCACCGTGCCACCGCTCGACTTCGCGAGGGTCTCGGCCCCCGTGAGGTCCGTGACGGAGATGATGGTGTTGTTGAACGAGGCGTGAACGTGGGCGACGGCCCAGCGGTCCTCGTTGCCCTCATTGGCGCTCATTCCTGCCCCTCCGCACGTTCGGGGTGCAGTTCGTCCGCGAGCGAACTCCCCTCGTCGAAGGCGACCCGGTCCTCCTCGGTGGTCGAGACCTTCCGGGAGGGAGCCGTCACGCGGCTGTCGCCGATCACGATGTGACCGTGGGAGACGAACTGACGCGCCTGCTTCGGTGTGTTCGCCAGGCCGTTGCGGTAGACGACGGTCTGGAGCCGGCGTTCGAGCACGTCGGTGGTGTCGAGGCTCAGGACGGCGTCGATCGAGTCGGTCTCGTTGAGGATGCCGAGGCGGCGGAGCCGGTTCAGGAACGGCTCGCCCTCGCGCTCGGCCTCCTCGGGGTCGCCCTGTGCGTTCCCGAGCAGCCGTCGGGCCTCGCGACGGAAGTCACGAAGCTCGGACTCGGCTCGCCAGAGCTCCTCCTTGTTCTTCAGGCCGTAGCGCCCCATCAGCCCGGACTCCTCGGCGATGCGCTCGCCCTGGAACGGGTGGTTCGGGGTCTCGTAGCCCTTGGTGTTGGTGCCAAGCGCCATCTACCCTTCCTCCTCTTCCATCTCTTCTTGGAGGGCCTCGACGTTCACGCCGATGGTACCCTCCGAGCGGCCGGTGGACTTGGTGCGCTGACCGCGGACCTTCTGGCCGCGGTTGTGGCGCACGCCCTTGTAGGAACTGATCATCTGCATTCGGTTGATGTCCTGCTGTCGCGTCAGCGAGAGGTCGTTGCCGACCTCGTGGGCCGCCTCGCCCGAGAAGTAGTCCTTCGGGCGGTTGACGAGCCACTGCGGGACCTCGTCGGCGAGCCCTTCGACGCCCTCGATGATGGCGTCGACGGCGTCGTCGTCGAGGCGACCGAGGGTCGCCGTCTTGTCGACCTCCGCCTGCTCCGCGATGATGCGAGCGGTTCGCCTGCCGACACCGTTCATGCCGGTCAGCGCCCGCTCGACGCTTTTCGTGCCGTCGAGGTCGGTCTGGCCGATCCGGACGAAGTAGCGGATGTCCTCCTCCTCTTCGTCCTCGGCCGGTGTGTCTGGGTCTTCTGCACTCATGCGTTGATCCGTGATGCGTCGTGGCGGGGATTCGAACCCCGGAGGCTGTGCGCCACAGAGTTAGCAACCCTGCGCCTTGGGCCAGGCTTGGCTACCACGACACTCGTGTGGTTGTATTGTCGCCCTCCCGGACTCGGGGCCGGTCCCCTGCAGTACGTCGTAGTGGTTCTATTTCGATGCGGGTATTTAACCCCCACGAAACACCCGCCGTCGTGAGCCCCACCGGGTCGTAGAATCAAATACCATCGCGCCGAAGAACGGATATGGCCGACCTCGCGACCGGTATCGACCGCGATCCCGGAAAGCAAGGGGGTGAGCCGTCCGTCGCTAAGAGGACTTACACACGAACTGGAATTCGATGTAGATATATTCATCAACAGACGAATACGGCTACGTTTCGGCGATGGCGGGAGAGTACACTCGTGATCCGATGACGGTGATGGACCGCAATCCAGTGACCACGGTCTTCGGTTTCCTTGGTACTCTTGCAGGGCTCGCGTTTGCCATCGACACGGGATTGTTCACCTTCGGAGGAGTGACTACCATCGTGGTTGGGGGTGTTTCCGGTGGATTACTCGGTCGAGGGTGCTGGCGCGTACTCGTCGAATCCCACGGATACGGAAGCCTTCCCGCTCGGGGAGCGCTCGCCGGTGGAGTCACTGGGTTCGTGTGGCTCTCACCGTTCTTGACGATGGCGTTCACACTTGGTCGATCTGCTAGCGTGACGGCGTTTTTCGCCGAATTTACGTCGGTGAATGCGGTGCTCGAATTCGGGGCGGGATTCGTTATCTTCGCCGTCTACGGCTTGTTCGTTATCGGATGGGCGACGATTCCAGTAGGAATCATTACTGGTTACTTCCTCGGACGAGAATACGTTGCGCACGGTAACAGGTGACTCCCACAACCGAATCGAAATCGTTCGACGGGAGAACCGTTGACCGAATTCCTTCATCCGCGGAATCCGATCGTTTCGAACGCGCCGACCGAAGGCCGTCGAGCGCCCGCTTCCCAACCCTTATCGCTCGTCCGGCGCTACCCGCGCCATGAACGTATCCGACGTGCAGGACCTCCTCTCGAACGTCGAGGACCCGGATCTCGGTGACGACATCGTCTCGCTCGGCCTCGTCAACGACATCGAGGTTCGGGACGAGGTCGCGCACATCTCGCTCGCGCTCGGTGCGCCCTACTCGCCGAACGAGACCGCCATCGCGGGGCGGGTGCGCGAGGTCTGTGCCGATGCGGGTATCGAGGTCGACCTCACCGCGAGCGTCGAGCGGAGCCAGGACGTCCTGCCGGGTGTGAAGAACGTCATCGCGGTCGCGAGCGGGAAGGGCGGTGTCGGGAAGTCCACCGTCGCGGTGAACCTCGCCGCGGGGCTCTCGGAGATGGGGGCGCGCGTCGGGCTGTTCGACGCCGACATCTACGGCCCGAACGTCCCCCGGATGGTCAGGGCCGACCAGCGCCCACAGGCCACCCCGGAGGAGAAGATCGTCCCGCCGGAGAAGTACGGCATGAAGCTCATGAGCATGGACTTCCTCGTCGGCCAGGACGACCCCGTGATCTGGCGCGGCCCGATGGTCCACAAGGTCCTCACCCAGCTCTTCGAGGACGTCGAGTGGGGCGCGCTGGACTACATGGTGGTCGACCTGCCCCCTGGAACCGGCGACACCCAGCTCACCATGCTCCAGACCGTTCCGCTCGCCGGAGCCGTCATCGTCACCACGCCGCAGGACGTCGCCATCGACGACGCGCGGAAGGGCCTCGAGATGTTCGGCAAACACGAGACCCCCGTGCTGGGGATCGTCGAGAACATGAGCGGGTTCGTCTGCCCGGACTGCGGCGCAGAACACGACCTCTTCGGGAAGGGCGGTGGTCGCGCGTTCGCCGAGGAGGTCGAGATGCCGTTCCTCGGGGAGCTCCCGCTCGACCCCGCCGTCCGGGAGGGCGGCGACGGCGGTTCACCGGTCGTGCTCGACGAGGGCGACACCGCCGACGCCTTCCGGAACCTGACCGAGAACACCGCGAACAACGTCGGGATCGTCCACCGCAACCGACTGGTGACCGGTGACCGTGGTGAGCCGTCGGCCCCGGACGCGCCGTAACGCGACGGCGGAGTACACGGTTCCGACGTGGTCGAACGCCCGTCTGAGAGTTATCCTTCGGTCGTCGTCCCGCTGGCTCCGCGGCTCCGACCCGCGTCCTGGAGCTTCCCGATCCGCCAGCGGAGGACCGCGACCGTGATCAGCCCGACGACGAGCGCCCCGTTCATGATGTAGAGCGCACTGGTGTAGCTCCCCGTGGATTCGAGGATCGCGGAGGCGAGCTGCGGTCCGGCCACCCCGGCGAATCCCCACGCCGTGAGCGCGTAGCCGTGGATCGCGCTGACCTCCTGGGTGCCGAAGAGGTCGCTGAGGTAGGCCGGGAGGCAGGCGAAGCCACCGCCGTAGCAGGTGATGACGAGGAAGATGAGCCCCGCGAGGAGCCAGACGCCCGCGACCTGTGGCATCACGAAGAAGGCGATGATCTGGATGGCGAAGAACGCCGCGTAGGTCGTCGTCCGGCCGATGTAATCCGACAACGAGGCCCACACGATGCGGCCGCCGCCGTTGAAGATCCCGATGTAGCCGGTGATGAACGCCGCGGTCGTCGCGCTCGCGCCGGCGATCTGCTGGAGCATCGGCGAGGCGAACGCGAGCAGCATGATCCCCGCGGAGACGTTGATGAAGACGATGATCCAGACCATCCAGAACCGCGGCGAGGTGCGTGCCTCCTTCGCGGTGAGGTTGCTGATACCGTCGAGCGCGCTCTTCGCTTCCTCCTGGTTCTCCGGGGTGTCCTCTATCCCCTCGGGGAGCCAGCCCTCCGGCGGTTTGGCGAGATAGCTCGCGCCGGCGGCCATCAGGACGAGGTAGAGAACGCCGAGCGCGTAGAACGTCGTCGCGACGCCGACGGACTGGATGAGGTAGTTCCCGAGTGGACCGGTCAGCAGCGCCCCGGCACCGAAGCCCATCACCGCGAGGCCCGTCGCCATCCCGCGGCGGTCGGGGAACCACTCGACGAGCGTTCCGATCGGCGTGATGTAGCCGAGTCCGAGCCCCATCCCGCCGACGACCCCGAACGTGGCGAGGAACAGCGGGAGGCTCCCGAGCTGGACGCTGAGCCCCGATCCGACCATCCCGAGGCCGTACAGCACCGCCGCCGCCAGCCCGGACAACCGCGGGCCGTACTTCTCGACGTAGCTCCCGAGGAAGGCCGCCGTGATCCCGAGGACGAAGATCGCGATGGAGAACGCGGTCGTCACGCTCGACGTCCCCCACCCCTGGGCTTCGTTCAGCGGGATCTGGTAGATGCTGTACGCGTAAATGCTCCCGATCGAGAGGTGGATCGCGACGGCCGACGCGGCGATCAACCACCGGTTCTTGGTCGCCTCCGTTGATGACATCGACTATCGTGGAGGCTGGGGACCGTAATGATTTTCGATAACGGAAAAAGACCGTCGGTACACGCACACTCATGCCGTCCCGACGAGCCGCGGTCGCACCTCACGTCGGCTCGCTACGACGGGAACCGAAGCGGATCGAGGAAACCGGTCGCGGGCGACCTTACTGGAAGGTCTGCCCGATCTCGGGTTCGTTGTTCGCGGGTTCGCCGGCGTTGAACCGGGACTCGATCTCCTCGTAGCGCTCCCTGGTCTCGGCGGTGACGCTCGGGTTGACCTCGTCGAGCGCCTGGTCGAAGTGCTCGACGCCGATCCGGACGTTGCCGACGTTGCCGACCAGGTCCTCGGGGTCGCTCATCTCGATGAGCTCGCGGGTCGCGGCCATCGCGGCCTCGCGGGTGACGGCCTCGATGTCCGCGCCGACGTAGCCCTCCGTCCGGCGCGCGAGGTCGGCGAGGTCGACGTCCTCGGCCAGCGGCTTGTTCCGGGTGTGGACCTCGAAGATCGCCTCCCGGCCCTCCTCGTCGGGCACCGGGACGTGGACGTGTCTGTCGAGCCGCCCAGGTCTGAGCAACGCGCTGTCGATCAGATCTGGTCGATTCGAGGTCGCGATCACCACGACGTCCTCCAGCTCTTCGAGCCCGTCGAGCTCGGTGAGGAGCTGTGAGACCACGCGCTCGCCGACGCCGGAGTCGTTGGCGTGCTGGCCGCGCTCGCCCGCGATCGAGTCGATCTCGTCGAAGAACACGACCGTGGGTGCGTTCTCGCGAGCCTTCGAGAAGACTTCGCGGACGCCCTTTTCGGACTCGCCGACGAACTTGTTGAGGAGTTCGGGGCCCTTGATCGAGATGAAGTTCGACTGGGCCTCGTTGGCGACGGCCTTCGCGAGCAGGGTCTTGCCCGTGCCCGGCGGGCCGTACATCATCACGCCCTTCGCGGCGTTCATGTCCATCGCCTCGAACACCTCGGGGTAGTCGAGCGGCCACTGCACCGTCTCGCGGAGGCGTTCCTTGGTGTCTTCGAGCCCGCCGACGTTCTCCCAGCTGGTGTCGGGGACCTCGACGAACACCTCGCGGAGCGCGGACGGCTCGATGCCCTTCAGCGCGCTCTTCATGTCGTCGCGGGTGACCCGCAACGATTCGAGCACTTCGGCGTCGACCTCCTCCTCGTCGAGGTCGAGCTCGGGTCGAATTCGCCTGAGGGCGTTCATCGCCGACTCCTTCGCCAGCGATTCGAGGTCCGAACCGACGAACCCGTGGGTGTTCTCGGCGTAGGTGTCGAGGTCGATCCCCTCCTCCAGCGGCATCCCGCGCGTGTGGACCTGGAGGATCTCCTTCCGGCCTTCCTTGTCGGGCACGCCGATCTCGATCTCGCGGTCGAACCGGCCACCGCGCCGGAGCGCGGGGTCGATCGCGTCCACGCGGTTGGTCGCGGCGATCACCGTGACCTGGCCGCGCTCTTCGAGCCCGTCCATCAGGCTGAGGAGCTGGGCCACGACCCGGCGCTCGACGTCACCCGAGGTGTCGTCGCGTTTGGGGGCGATCGAGTCGATCTCGTCGATGAAGACGATCGCGGGTTCGTTCTCCTCGGCCTCGTCGAAGATCTCCCGGAGCTGTTCTTCGGACTCGCCGTAGTACTTCGACATGATCTCGGGGCCCGAGATGGTCTCGAAGTGGGCGTCGATCTCGTTGGCGACAGCCTTCGCGATCAGGGTCTTGCCCGTGCCGGGCGGGCCGTGGAGCAGGACGCCCTTCGGCGGGTCGATGCCGAGCTGCTTGAAGAGCTCGGGGTGGCGCATCGGGAGCTCGATCATCTCGCGGACCTGTTCGAGCTCGCGGTCGAGGCCACCGATGTCCTCGTAGGTCACGGAGGGCGTGCTGGCGGTGTCGTCGCCGTCCTCGGAGACGATCTCCTCGGCGGGCTTCTCGCTGACCTCGATCGTGGTCGTGTCGGCGACGATCACGGTCCCGCTCGGGGACGTCTCCGCGACTCGCAGCGGAATGCGCTGGCCGGAGTTCCCCGAGAACGGCCCGAAGCCGAGCGAGAACGGGATCGTCTGGCCCTGCGTGATCGCCTGCCCGGAGAGCTTGTCCTGGATGTAGGGACCGATGTTCCCCCGGATACGGAGGTTCTGGGGCAGCGCCACCGTCACCGAGTCGGCCGGTTTGACGTCGGCCTTCTCGACGCTCACGCGGTCGTCGATGCCCACTTGGGCCTCGCCACGGAGCTGGCCGTCGATACGGATCACGTCACGACCCTGGTCGTCGGGGTAGCCCGGCCAGACCCGTGCGATCGCGCGGCCGTCGCTCCCCTCGATCAGGATGTAGTCGCCGTTCTCGAGCCCGAGCTCCTCCATCGCGGCGCGGTCGACGGCCGCGAGGCCGCGGCCCGCGTCCTTCTGTTTCAGCGGCTTGACTGAGAGCTTCATGTTATCGCGCCACCTCGACGGTAAGCACGCCGTTGTTGATGGTCGCTTCGGCCGACCCGGCCTCGGGGATCTCGAAGTCCGCCTGCTCGTCGCCGTGGACGAGCATCACGGTGCCGTCGACGATGTCGACCGTGATATCGTCGGCGGGACCGAGGTCTGCGGCGTACACCACCCGGTCGGCGTACTCGTATCGCCGGAGTACGTCGTCCCGGTCGTCGAACTGCTGGAGTGTTGGTGTCATCCTAACCTCTGGTTAGTACTACTAGTATTTAAAACTTTCTTGGAAAGCGGGGTGCAACACGACGAATTCCACGGATCGGTTGTATTGTGGTTCAGGCTCGATCGAACTTGAGACTATCGCCCCGACGACGGGTTTTTGCGGCGTGGCTGGCTGGTGTGGGTGTGAGCTTCGAGGACGAACTCGCCCGCGCCCGCGACCTCGACACGTCGAAATTGGCCGATGCCATCGAGACGATGGGATTCGAGTGCACCCGCTGTGGGGCGTGCTGTAAGGCCGCCGACGGACCCGACGGCCACGAGGACCACACCGCGACCGTCTTTCCCGACGAGGTGCGCGACCTCCAGGACGCGACCGGTCGGGAGTGGCGCGACGTCGCCCGCCCGATGCCGTACGGAGTCGAGCCCGGTCCCGACGGCCCGACGGGCGAGACCTTCGAGTGGGCGCTCGAAACCACCGGCTGTGGTGACTGTAGCTTCTACACCGAACGGGATGGGACGGGTGCGTGTACCGTCCACGAGGACCGCCCGCTGATCTGTCGGACCTACCCGTTCAGCGTCGCGCTCGACGGGACGAACCAGCCGATGGGTGCGGCGGTCGATCGAGTCGGCGCGGTGCGCGCCCACGAGTGCGAGGGGCTCGGGCGCGACATCGACCGCGCGGAGGCCGAGGCGCTCGCGGGCGCGCTCAAGACCCGCGCGGTCCGCGAACTCGAGGAGGCGATCGCGGTCCAAGACCGGTACGAACCCGCCCCCGACGCCGACGGTGTGGTGGTCCACGATTCGGAGGGCGCGAAACGACCCGACGGGACGCGGCTCGACGGCGAAGACGAACGGGCTTCCGACGAGTAGCGGGACGTTTATTCGGTGCCCGATGGTACGACCGACTCGATGAACGACACACACGGCATCGGCGAGACGCCCTCCTGTCCGTCCTGTGGTTCGGGCGACGTCGAACGTATCGAGGGCGGTGCCGCCGGTATCTACCGCTGTGCGAACTGTGACGAGGAGTTCGACGCGAACGACGACGACGACCACGCCAAAAGCGAGCCCGGCCAGGAGAACTGAGGCGGCCGGCCGCCGACTCGTCGGTGTACGTACGAAGCGCCCTGGACCGCAGCGGACGACCTACTCGATTATCTCGCCCACCGCGAAGTTGGATTTCACTTCGGTGACCTCGACCTTGACCTGTTCGCCGACCTCCGCTCCGGGGACGATGATGACGTAGCCCCGCTCGACGCGGGCGATACCGTCGCCCTGCTTGCCGATGTCCTCGACTTCGACGTAGCGCATCTCGCCGACGTCGACCGGCGGCTGTGGCTCGGTCGAGGGGCGGTTCGACGACGACGATGACCCGCTCGTCCCGCTCTCGACCGACTCGCGCGAGATCAGCGCCACGCGATAGGTCTCACCCGTCTCGATCGAACCGGTATCGACCTCGCGCCGCGGCACCTCGACGGTGTAGGTGTCGCCGGTCTCGGAGACATCAGCGTTGAACAGACACAGGAGTTTATCAGAGATTTCCATCACGTAGTGCTCCGTTCGCGTCTCTGGAGCGGAGGACCAAAGAACTACCGCTCACCGACGAGCCCGAAAACGAGGGCCCGAGGGCGTTACCCGCACGTACCATCCCCCGGAGTTCGGAACGAGCCTGGGGGGCCACGACCACCGCCTCGACCGTTCCGTGGAGACGAAAACCGACAGACTGCGGCCGGATTACCCCACCGTACCAAACCCCGTATGTACGCCGCCTCGGTAGGGAGACTATGGGCGCTACCACCGCAGCGATGCCCGCTCTCAGCGAGAAGCAGCGACGGATCTTCGAGTACCTCCGTGAGCACGTGGCCACACGAACCTACTTCAAATCCCGCCTCATCGGCGAGGCGGTCGGGCTCTCGGCGAAGGAGGTCGGTACCAACATGACCGCGATCCAGAACTCCGACGGGCCGCTCTCGGTCGAGAAGTGGGGCTACTCCTCCAGCACCACCTGGAAGGTCACCCGGTAGGAGGTCAGCCCTCGACGCTGATGTACCGGTCGGCCTCGCGCGCGAACTGGAGCGTCGCGACGTCGAACGAGTTGGCGTATCGAACCAGCAGCGTCAACAGGAGTTCCGGACGAACGAGCGCGTAGCCCTCGCCACGCGAGAGCACCCCCGCATCTTCGAGGTCGGCGGCGTGTTTGCTCACCGTCGGCCGCGAGACCCCGAGGTCGGTGGCGAGGTCGCTCGCGCTCGCGTCGGGGTCGCGAAGCAGCGCGATCACCATTCCCCGCGGCGTCTCCCGACGGAGGACGCCGAGCGCGACCTTCTCGAACGAGTCGAACTCGCGGGCCGGGAAGTACCGTCGGTAGTCGCCGTCGCGGTCGCTCTCGACGACCGCGTCGTTTTCGAGCCGCCGGAGGTGGTGTTGGGTCTCGCCGGTCCCCAGCTCGAGGTCGTCACGGACCTTCGAGAAGTGCGCGCCCGGCGTCGCCGCGAGGTAGCCCGTGATGGCGTCGCGGGCGTCGCTCTCGTCGTCTTCGTCCCTGTCGGCGAGGCGCGCGAGCGGCCCGACCGCCCCGACGGCGGCGAACCGCCGGAGCGTCGCGCGTTTTCCCTCGTCGACCTCGGGGTCGCCCATTGGTACTGCCTCGGGATAGGCAGATAAAACGGCTTTGACTGTGTGCGCGTCGACTCAGTTCGTCTCGGGTTCGAGCTCCTCGTCGCTCGCCCCGGTCGAGTCGGGCCCCGACTCGGTCCCCGTCGGCTCGTCCATCTCGGCGATGACGTCGTCGGGGTCCTGGATGTCGGTGGTGGCCTTGCCGGTCTTGATGGCTTCCGCCTCCTGCTCCATCTCCTCGACATCGAGTTCGGCCTCCTCGTCGATGTTGCCGAGGATCTCGTCGATGTTGTCGAGCCCGATGAGTTCGCGGGTCTCGGCGTCGAAGTCGAGACTCTGGAGGTCGTCGTTGCTCTCGGTGACGTCGCTGCCGGTGAGGTGTTTGCCGTACCGGCCGAGCATCGAGGTCAGCTCCTGGGGCAGGACGAACGTCGTGGACTCGCTCTCGCCCATCGACTGGAGGGTCTCCATCCCGCGCTCGATGACCGCGCGCTCGCCCATCGACTCGGCGGACTTCGCCCGGAGCACCGTCGAGACCGAGTCACCCTGCGCCTCCAGGATCTGGCTCTGTTTCTCACCCTGGGCACGGATGATGTTCGACTGCTTCTCACCCTCCGCACTCTCGACCGCGCTCCGGCGTTCACCCTGGGCTTCGAGGATCATCGCACGGCGACGGCGCTCGGCGGAGGTCTGCTGTTCCATCGCCTGCTGGACGTCGGGCGAGGGGTTGACCTCCCGGACCTCGACCGACTCGACCCGCACACCCCACTCGTCGGTCGGCTCGTCGAGGTCGCGACGGATGCGGCTGTTGATCTCCGAGCGCTTGCTCAGCGTGTCGTCGAGGTCCATGTCGCCGAGCACGGCGCGGAGGGTGGTCTGGGCGAGGTTCGAGACCGCGCGCTTGTAGTCGTCGACCTCCAGGAAGGCCTTTTTCGCGTCCATGACCTTGATGTAGACCACCGCGTCGGCGGTCACCGGCGAGTTGTCGCGGGTGATCGCCTCCTGACGCGGGACGTCGAGGGTCTGGGTCCGCATGTCGAACGGGTAGGTGTTGCTGACGAACGGCGGCACGAAGCTGATGCCGGGTTCGAGGAGCTTTCGGTAGTCACCGAGCACCGTCAGCGCGCGTTTCTCGTACGCGTTGACGATCTCGATCGAGCTGTAGACGGTTGCGACCGCGACCAGCAGGAGGAGCAGGACGACGATGGCCGGAAGGAGAGCGCCGACCTGCAGCGGTTCGAGTAGCATCTCGCTCTGAATGTCAGAATCTCGGAAGCATAAGCGTTCCGACGGTGTTCATCGCCGCCCTCTCAAGCGGTCTCGCGCTCGCGCTCGTCGGCCGACTCCTCGTGCCCGCGGGCGAGCGCCCGGTCGATCTCGTCGTCCTCGATCATCGAGAGCGACTCGACGGTCACCACGTTGCCCCCGCCGGGGTCGGTGACCAGCACCTCCTCGCCCTCCTCGATGTCCCGGTCGAGCGCCCGGGCGGCGTAGTAGGGGTTGAAGCCCCCCTCGTCGAGTTTGACCTCGCCGCTGCTGTGGGTGATGCGTTCGGTGGCGCGCCCGGTCTTGCCCCGGAGCGCCGACGAGTCGCTCGTCCGGCCCGACCCCTTCCCGCCGTAGAAGTCGAACTCCCGGTAGACGTAGAACGCCGCCGCGCCGCTCGCGATCACGACCGGCGCGAGCACCGCCGCGAGGAACACCGGGGCGAGGAAGGTGCCGAGCGCCAGTCCGACGATGCCCGCGGTCAAGAGCGCGACGCCGAGCACCATCAGGTGCCCGCCGGGTGCCAACGCCTCCGCGCCGACCAGTGCGAGCCCACAGATCAGGAGTACGAGCGGGAGCTGGTCCAAGACGAGCTCGGTCACCTGGAGGGGCAGCGAACCGAGGACCGCAGCCACGGCCGCGGTCCCGAGCGCCGGTATCATACTGAACCCAGGGCGGCTGTGCGATTAACTGTTGGGGACGGGTCAGACCCCGAGCAGGATCAACAGCGCCAGCGCGACCCCGAACACCACGAACAGCGCGTTCTCGAAGCTCGGCGATTCGGGTTCGATCTCCCGCCGAGTCTGCGCGTCGCCGAAGACGTCCGTGGCTTCGCCCGCGTCGCTCTCTTCGGGGTCTTCGAAGTCCTCGACCGAGTACTTCCACTCGTCGTCGTCCGCCATAGCCTGACTACGAACCCGAAACGGAAGTGCGTACCGCCCTCGACCGACATCCCTCCGGAGACCGTCGGTCCGACCCGACTATCGGATCTTCGTTCCCGGCGGGCTGTCGGCGTGGGTGGTGAGCAGGTCCGCGTCCTCGCCCGCCGCGAGGACCATCCCGTTGCTCTCGACCCCGAACAGCTCGGCCTTCTCGATGTTCGCGAGCACGACCACCCGGGTTCCGGGCAGCGCGTCGAGGTCGTGGAGCTGTTTGATGCCCGCGACGATCTGGCGGGTCTCGACTCCAAGGTCGACTTCGAGCCGTGCGAGGTCGTCCGCGCCCTCGATCCCCTCGGCGTGCTCGACCTCGCCAACTCGAACGTCGAGTTCGCCGAACGCCTCGAACCCGATCCGGTCGTCGGCGAGCGGTTCGATGGCCGATCCCTCGCTCGCCTCGCCCGCTTCCTCGTCCGTCGATCCGTCTCCGTCGGCGTCCGCATCCCCGCTGGCCGCCGCGATCTGGGCTTCCAAACGCTTGTTGAGTTCGGCGACGCGGTCGTCGTCGATCCCCTTGAACGGCTCTTCGGGCGCGTCGAAGGTTTCGGAGGGCGCGTCGAGCGCCGCCCCGACGCCGACCTCGTGGACGGAGCCCGACTCGTCGAGCTGGTCCCAGAGCCGTTCGGCGGTGCCGGGCATGATCGGCTCCGAAAGCACCACGACCGCCTTCGCGATCTGGACGCAGTCGCGGATCACGTCGGCTCGTTCGGGGTCGTCGAGGTTCCACGGCTCGTGGCCCTGGATGTACTCGTTGCCGAACTGGGCGAGTTTGACGGCCGACTGCCCGACCGCCCGGACCGAGTAGTCGTTGACGCCCGCCCGGAAGTCCTCGATGGCGTCCTCGATGCGGTCCTCGACTTCCGCGGAGACGTCGGCGTCGGGCGTGCCGTCGTAGTTGCGGTGGGCGAACAGCAGCGACCGGTAGAGGAAGTTCCCGACCGTGCCGACGAGCTCGCCGTTGACCCGCTCGGCGAAGCGCTCCCACGAGAAGTCGATGTCCTGTTGGAAGCCGCTGCCGGTGGCGATGTAGTAGCGATAGAGGTCGGGGTCGAACCCCTCCTCCAGATAGTCGTCGACCCAGACCGCGCGATTCCGGCTGGTCGAGAAGCCCTTGCCGTCGAGGTTGACGAACCCGCTCGCGAGCACCGCGCGGGGTTCGTTGTAGTCGACCCCACGAAGCATCGAGGGCCAGAAGACGGTGTGGTGCTGGATGATGTCGCGGCCGATGACGTGGACGAGTTCGCCCTCCTCCTGCCAGGGTTCCTCCCAGTCGAACTCCTCCTGTCCGACGCGTTCGGAGTAGGCCTTCGTGCTCGACACGTACTCGACCGGGGCATCCACCCAGACGTAGAGCACGAGCTCCTCCTTGCCGGGGTACTCGATCCCCCAGTCGAGGTCGCGGGTGATACACCAGTCCTGGAGTTCGCCCTCGATCCACTCGCGGGGCTGGTTCCTCGCGTTCGCGGTGCCCTCCAGTCGGTCGATAAACTCGCCGAGATAGTCCTGGAAGTCCGAGAGCCGGAGGAACTCGTGTTCGCGGGTGCGGTACTCGGCGGGGTTCCCCGTGACCACGCTGGTCGGGTCCTCGATCTCGCCGGGTTCGAGGTGGCGGCCACAGCCCTCGTCGCACTCGTCGCCGCGGGCGTGCTCGCCGCAGTACGGGCAGGTCCCCTCGACGTAGCGGTCCGGGAGCGGCTGGTCGGCTTCGGGGTCCCACGCGACCTCTATCTCCTGTTCGTAGATGTGGCCGCCCTCGTCGAGTTCGCGGACGAACGCCTGGGTGAGTTCGACGTTGGTCTCCTCGCGGGTGTGGCCATAATTATCGAACTCGATGTCGAACTTCGGAAAGGTTTCTTGATACTTCTCGTGGTGCCGGAGCGCGAACTCCTCGGGGCTGACGCCCTCCTCCCAGGCGTTGACCGCGACGGGGGTGCCGTGCATGTCCGACCCGGAGACGAACGCGGTCTCCTGGCCGAGTTTGCGGAGCGAGCGCGCCAGCGCGTCGCCGCCGACGTAGGTTCGGAGGTGGCCGACGTGGAGGTCGCCGTTGGCGTAGGGCAACCCGCAGGTGACCACCGCGGGGTGGTCGGTGGGGAACTCGTCGTGACTCATACGTGTCGATACCTCGATGCGGGCCTAAAGCCCGGCGTTTTGGGTTTCGTTGGTTTCATCGGTGTGGTGACTGGTGGTCGAAAACGATACGGGAGACGCGCCGCGGTTCACCGCCCCGGTGGCCGGTCCGTGCTACCGAACCGGCGGCGAGGGCCGACTCCACCCGGCGCTCCAGACCGTCGTGCGCATACCGAACTGGAACACCGGTTTCACGACGGGCACTCGTCGCGCTGGACGGATAAGGGTAGGTGGTCCGCCGCAGCGCACGCGAGCGGGTCCCGAGATCCCCTCACCACCAGAACTCGAAGGCCACTCGGAACGTGGCGTAGGCACCGATCGTCGAGAGCACCGGGACGACGTTCTGCATCACGATCACCCGGCCGGTCGTGCCGGGGTCGAACAGTTCGCCGGCTTTCGCGACCCGCTCTGGTTCCTCCTCGCCGATCGCGGGGGCGTCCTCGCCCGGCTCGTCGACGGCCAGCGCGTCCACCGAGAGCGGTGGCGTCCGCTCGCGGCGGACCTCCGAGACGGCGACGGTGCGGGTCGCTCGTCCCCAGCCCAGCCCGACGATCGACATCGTCGCGATGATGACGAACGAGGCGGGGATGCCGATCGCGGAGAGACCGATCACGATACCCGAGGAGATCACCGCGACGACGATGGCCGCGGTCAGCGGGAGCGTCGTGATGTCGTTGCCGAGCGTGTCGAGCGTTCGGCGGGCGATCGTGAACGCCCCGATGGTGACCGCGACACCGCCGAGTATCATCAGCGGGTCCAGCGCGACGCCGGCCCCGTACAGCGGCGCGACCGCGTTCGCCATGTTCGACGTCCCCGCCGAGAACGCCATGACGCACGCGATGGCGACGACGACGACCGTGCCCGCCAGCTCCCGGACGGTGGTGTTCGTTCCTCGCCGTGGCACCGGGATCGTTCCCGACCGATCGAGTTCGAGCAGGGTCCCCTCGGTCGTCGTGACCGCGATCCAGCTGTTGATCCTGGGATAGAAGTACCGACCGACCACCATCGAGGTCCAGAACCCAACGAGCGGGGCGACGATCCACCAGACCGCTATCTCGCCCATCACGGCCCAGTCGAGTTCGTTCGTCGCGATCCCGAGTCCGGCGATCGCCCCGACGGCCGTCATCGACGTCGAGGCGGGAGCCCCGGAGTAGTTCCCGACGAACAGCGCGCCGCCGATGAAGAACAACACCACGATGCTGGTCTCGATCGTGAAGACCCCGGGGTCGGTCAGGAGGTCCTGACCCAGGGTGTCCACGACCCGTCGACCGACGGTCCACGCGCCGAGGAAGAAGAAGACCGACATCAGCGCCGCCGCGGCGACCTTCGAGAGCACCCCCGCGCCGACGGCCGGACCGAACGCCGGGCCGGTGTTCGCACCGCCGATGTTGTAGCCAACGAAGAGCGCGACGACGAGACCAACCACCAGAAGAGGTTCGACCATAGTCTATGAAGAGGCGAGTCCAGCTTAAAACGGTGCGCTCGTCGACCGACGATCGTTCTCGCTCGGCGTACTTCGAGATCCTCGCCACCGGACCGTGGAACCAGCGGCCCGGGAATCGATGTCGGGCGGTTCGCGGTACACCTATCCCTGCAACCGTTCATAGTGTGTCTATGAACCCGAATCGCGTCGATTCGATCGTGGACCTCACCTACGGCGTGCTGATCTTCGCCGCGATAGCCCTGATACTCACGGTCGGAACCGGCGTCGGTGTCGCGTTCGGACTGGGCGTGCTCGTCTCCTATGCGATCCACGTCGGGTGGAAGATGGCCCGGTTCGACCCGTACTGGATGACTGGGGAGGTCGACGAGCAGGTCGAGGAGACGGTCTCGGAGGAGGTCGGTCAGCGAGTCGAGGAGACGGTTTCGGAAGAAGTCGACCGACGGGTCGAGGAGACGGTTTCGGAAGAAGTCGACCGACGGGTCGAGGAGACGGTTTCGGAAGAAGTCGACCGACGAGTCGAGGAGACGGTTTCGGAAGAAGTCGACCAGCGGGTCGAGGAGACGGTCTCCGAGGAGGTCGACGAGGTCACGAAGCGGGTCGAGGAAGTGAACGAGCGCATCGACCGGCGACCGCGCGAGGACGAGGTCGAGGGGAAGATCAGCGAACTGACCGACGAGGACGACGAGCGCGAGAACGGCGGGTCGAACTGACTCGGAGACGGAACCGGTCGGCCGGTCCCGCGGCGACGAACCCGCACCGCTCGGTCGTCCAATCGGAGAGCATCGCTCGATCCCTCATCCGGAAACGATCCGCCGCAAACCGGTGACGAGGAACCCGAGCCCGCCGACGGACAGCACCGCGGTGATCGCGTAGACGAACGGCGTGAGCGGGTCGACCGGATACAGGAACAGGAAGAACGACGCGCCGCCGAAGAGGAGCAGGGCGATACCGAGTGAGACGACGCCGAGTGTTCGAGTGTGCTCACCATCGGCCATAGGGGAAACGTGTGCCGATGCCCTAATCCGGGTTGCGATACGCGCGTCCCCGGGGGATCCGTGTTCGCCCGCTACCCCCGTCCGCCGAATCGGTGTGCGAACGGACGGACGAAGCGGGGTTTCACGGCGAGAAGGGTGATGGAGGCTTCACAGCGAGAAGAACGGTGCGAGCACGCCCGCGACCACCAGCAGCCGGCCCACGCTGCCGGCGAAGGTCGCGGCCGCGAACTTCGCGTAGTCCTCTTCGAGCACGGTGAAGGCGTAGATCGAGATCGTGTCCGGGAAGAAGGGGACACAGAGCGCGAGCGCGAGCCCGAGGTAGCCGTACTGTCTGGCGAGTTCGACCGTCCGGCGCTCGGACCACTCCACGATGTCGAAGCGCGACTCCCGGAGCCGGTCGATGACAGGACCCGATTGGCGTTTTGCCTCCTGACCGAGCGCGAAGGCGGCGACGCTGCCGGCGGCCTTGCCGAGCCCGCTCACGAGTATCACGATGGCGAGGTCGACGGTGCCCGGAAAACCGAACCCGAGCCCAGAGCGGGCCGCGAGGAGGACGACCTCGCTCGGTAGCGGCAGGGCGATCGCGATGAGAAACGAGTAGACCGCGACGATCACCAACCCGAACGGCCCCGAGGCGGTCTCGACCGCGTGTTCGAGACCGCCGAACTGGAGGACGTGTCCGACGAGAATCGGCAGGACGACCGGCGGGAGGTACGTCACGGGCGACTCTGGGTATCTATCGCACCTAAGTGTGGTGTTCCGAGGTGGAATGGCCTCGCACGAATCACGGGACCGCACGAACCGCGGGGTCGGTCTATCGGACGGTGTCGAGAACGAGCTTCTGCTCGACGCGCTTGACCTCGTGCTGGACGTCGCGGACGGCGTCGATGTTCGCGGAGATCGACGAGACGCCCTCGTTGACGAGGAACTTCACCATCTGTGGTTTCGAGCCGGCCTGCCCACAGATGCTGGTCGAGACGTCGTGCTCACGGCAGGTCGCGATCGTCTGGCCGATGAGTTCGAGCACCGCCGGATGGAGTTCGTCGAACCGGTCGGCGACCTGGCCGTTGTTGCGGTCCACCGCGAGGGTGTACTGCGTGAGGTCGTTGGTACCGAACGAGGCGAAGTCGATGCCCGCGTCGGCCATCTGCTCGATGCAGAGCGCGCTCGCCGGCGTCTCGACCATCACACCCCACGACCGCTTCTCGGGGTCGATACCCACCTCTTCGAGCATGTTTCGCGCTCGGATCACGTCCTCGACGTCGTTGACGAGCGGGAACATCACCTCGACGTTGTCGTAGCCCATGCCGTAGAGCCGGCGGAAGGCTTCGAGCTCGTGGACGAAGACGTCGGGCCGGTCGAGGCTCCGGCGGATGCCGCGATAGCCGAGCATCGGGTTGTGTTCGTTGGGCTCGTCGTCGCCGCCCTCCAGCTGTCGGAACTCGTCGGTGGGCGCGTCGAGGGTTCGAACCCGGACGGGGCGGGGGTAGAACTCGTCGGCCACGCCCTGGATCCCCTGGACGATCTCCTCGATGTAGGCGTCCTCGCCGTGGTCGTTGATGTACTTCTCGGGGGTCTTGCCCGTCGAGAGGATCATGTGCTCCATCCGGAGTAGCCCCACCCCGTCGGCACCCGTCGCGGCGGCGCGTTCGGCGGCCTCGGGGATCGAGACGTTGACCTTCACCTCGGTCGCGGTCATCGGTTTGACGGGGGCCTGCGGGCGGACCTCCTCGACCGCGTCGCGCTCGTCGGTGGTGGCCGCACCCTCCCGGATGGTGCCCTTGTCGCCGTCGATCGTGATCCGCCGACCGTCCTCGAGCTCGTCGGTGGCCGTGCTGGTGCCCACGACGGCGGGCACCCCGAGCTCGCGCGAGACGATCGCGGCGTGGGAGGTCATCCCGCCCTCGTTGGTGACGATCCCGGCGGCGCGCTTCATCGCAGGCACCATGTCCGGGGTCGTCATCTCGGTGACGATCACGTCGCCTTCGCCCACCTTGTCGAGCTGGTCGAGCTCGCTGACGACCGCCACGTCCCCGCTCGCGGTCCCCGGGCTCGCACCCAGCCCCGTCAGGATGACGTCGCTCCCGGAGCCGTTCGACTCCGACTGGGTCGCGACACCGCTACCGTCGGCGACGCCCGCCTGGCTCTCCCCGGAGTCGGCGATGGTCGTGATCGGCCGGGACTGGAGCATGAACACCTCGCCGTCGATGATCGCCCACTCCACGTCCTGGGGGTCGCCGTAGTGGCCCTCGACCTGCTCGCCGATCGCGACCAGACTCTCGATCTCGTCGTCGTCGAGCACCTGGGCCTCGCGTTTCTCGTCGGGCACCGGCTGCATCGCGGTCTCGCCGGTCTCGGGGTCCTTGACGCACATCGTCTTCTTGTCGGCGATCGTGGTCTCGACCACGTCGCTGGTCTCGCGGTCGATCCGGTAGTTGTCGGGCGAGACCTCGCCCGCGACGACCGCCTCGCCGAGCCCCCAGGCCGCCTCGACGATGACCTCGGGTGCGCCGGTCGAGGGGTGTGAGGTGAACATGACCCCGCTCTTCTCGGCGTCGACCATCCGCTGGACGACGACGGCGATGTCGACGGCGCGGTGTTCGAAGCCCTGCTGTTCGCGGTAGTAGATCGCCCGCTGGGTGAACAGCGAGGCCCAGCACTCCTTCACCCGCTCGACGAGGTCGTCGCGGGTGACGTTGAGGAAGGTCTCCTGTTGCCCCGCGAACGAGGCGTCGGGGAGGTCCTCCGCCGTGGCCGACGACCGGACGGCGACGAACGCCTCCTCGAACTCCCCGCCGTCGAGGTTCCCGTAGGTTTCGAGGATCTCTTCTTTCAACTCCTCGGGCATCTCGGTCCCGAGGATGAGCTCCTCGGCGCGCTCGGCCGCCGCCGCGAGCGCGCTCGAATCGTCGGAGTCGACGTCGACCGCCGCGAAGAGGTCGTCGTCGATGCCGGTCTCCTCGATGAACGAGCGATACGTCCCCGCCGTGACGACGAAGGCCGGTGGCACGGGCAGGCCGGCCCCCGCGAGCTCGCCGAGCGACGCCCCCTTGCCGCCGACGGCGTCGATGTCGTCCTTGCCGACCGCGTCGAGCCAGAGTACTGCCATCGTGGATCGTTACTCACTGACGTCGATAAAGAAGGTTCCGAACCCGAGAAGGGGCCGAACGCGGGACGGCTCGCTGGCGAGGTCGCGATACGGCGCGGCGCGACCGGCTCGGTCTCGAACGTATCGGTCGTGACCGACGGATCGTTATCACCGTTGTGCGTTCATGTGCCGGGGACGAGGTCGAGGCCGAGACGGGACGGTCGACGATCTCGGTCGCCGAAGACACAACGACTTAACACGTCCGACCGCGTTCGTCCGCCAGAGTCCATGTCAGAGCTTCCCGACGACTTCACGTGCACCATCACCAACTGGGAGTACATCTACGGTCGGTGTCGGGCCGTCGCGAATCAGGTCAAGCGCGCGGCGTACGAACCCGACGTCGTGGTCGCGCTCGCGCGCGGCGGCTGGTTCGCCGGGCGGTGTCTCTGTGACTTCCTCGGTCTCGACGACCTCACGAGCCTCAAGATGGAACACTACGTGGGAACCGCCCAGAAGACCGGGGAGCCGGAGATCCGCTATCCGATGCCCGAAGGGAGTGTCGAGGGCAAGGACGTCCTGATCATCGACGACATCGCCGACACGGGTGGGTCCATCGAGCGTGCTCACGAGTACGTCACCGACCGCGACCCCAACGCCGTCCGCACCGCGACGCTCCAGCTGCTGGGCACCAGCGAGTTCGAACCCGACTTCGTCGGCGAACGTCTCGACGAGTGGACCTGGGTGGTCTACCCCTGGAACTTCATCGAGGACATGGTCGACCTCGTGACCCGCGTGATGGGTGCGGAGCCGCGTTCACTCGACGAGATCCGTCAGCTCCTGGCCGAACACCACGAGATCGACCGGATCAGTATGGAGATCGCCCAACCGAACCGGATGGACGAGGTGCTGATCGAGATGGAGCGCCGCGGGGTGGTCGAAGCCACGGGCGACGACGAGTGGCGGCTCGCGGAGGCCGCGGCATGATCGGCCTCATCGGCGGCAGCGGGATCTACGAGGCGCTCGACCTCGACGACGCCCACGACGAGCACATCGGGACGCCCTTCGGCTCGCCGTCCAGCCCGATCACGATCGGCGAACTCGACGGCGAGCCGGTCGCCTTCCTCGCGCGCCACGGCCACGACCACCAGCACGCACCCTCGGAGGTCCCCTACCGCGCGAACCTCTACGCCCTGAAGGACCTGGGTGCCGAACGCGTGCTCTCGACCAACGCGGTCGGCAGCCTCCGCGAGGACCTCCCGCCGCAGAGCCTCGTGGTTCCCGACCAGATCTTCGACCGCACGAAACACCGACAGAGCACCTTCTTCGACGAGCGGATGGTGGTCCACATGGGCTTCGCCGAGCCCTACTGCCCGCACATGAGCGAGCACCTCGTCGAGGCCGCCGACGACGTCCTCGACGACGGCGCACACGCGGGCGGGACCTACGTCTGCATCGAGGGCCCGCAGTTCTCGACGAAGGCCGAGAGCGAGTTCTACCGCGCCCAGGGCTGGGACATGGTCGGCATGACCACCGTCCCCGAGGCCAAACTCGCCCGCGAGGCCGAGCTCTGCTACGCCACCCTCGCCGGCGTCACGGACTACGACGTCTGGAAGGACGACAGCGAGGTGAGTCTGGAGGAGGTGCTCGAGAACGCCGAAGTCAACGAGGACAACATCAACGAGGTCGTTCGGGAGGCGATCGAGACGATGCCGGACGACCGCGGCTGCGACTGCGAGCACGCCCTCGACGGGACGATCAACACCGCGAGCGAGGCGATCCCCGACGAGGTCCGCGATGGCGTCGACCTCTTCATCGGCGAGTACCTCGACTGAGCGAGCCGTTTGCGAGCGCAAGCCTTGCCCTCAGGACGGTCGGGTCCGTCTCACGTGATGTAATGGCCGATCCACTCGAAGGCAAGTCCGTCGGTATCGTCCTCGCACCGCGCGGCAGCGAGGAGGTCGAGTTCACCGAACCCAAGAGCGCCGTCGAGGACGCCGGCGGGAGCGTCGACGTGCTCGGCATCGAGACCGGCGAGGTCGAGACCGTCGAGGGCGACCTCGACCCGGCCGGCTCGTACGAAGTCGAGAAGTCGTTCGACGAGGTCACAGTAGAAGACTACGACGGCCTCGTAATTCCCGGGGGAACCGTCGGCGCGGACACCCTCCGCGCGGACGATACGACTGTGGAGTTCGTCAACGACTTCTTCGAGACCGAGAAACCCCTCGCGGTGATCTGTCACGGCCCGTGGACCCTCGTCGAGGCCGGCGTGGTCGACGGCCGGGAGCTCACCTCCTATCACAGCCTCGAAACCGACATCCGAAATGCAGGCGGAAACTGGGTCGACGAGGAGGTCGTGGTGGACGAAGGCCTCGTGACCAGCCGCAACCCCGACGACCTGGAGGCGTTCTGTGACAAGGTCGTCGAGGAGATCGAAGAAGGCGAACACGAGGACCGCGAGACCGACGACGTCTGAGAAGGCGACCGTCGGCATCCAGAAATTTTCCAGCGAACTATCGCTCCGTCAGGGCTCGATGACGGCCCGGAAGCGGGCCTCGCTGTTCATCATGCGTTCGTAGGCCTCCTCGGCCTCCTCTAGGGAGTAGGTCTCGACCATCGACTCCACGTCGCGGAGCGCGCTGAATTCGAGAGTGTCCTGTGAGTCGCGCGCGTCGCCGGAGGGCCAGCCCGCGACGGATTGACGGCTCGTGACGAGCGGCTGGACCGGCACCGAGAGGGGCTCGCCGGGCACGCCGACGGTGAGCAGCGTGCCGTCGACACCGAGGCCGCCCACGACCGACTCCATCGCGTCGGCGTGGGGCGCGGTCGCGAGCACGACCTTCGCGCCGCCGAGCTCCGTGAGCGCCTCCGCGGGGTCCTCGGCCTCGCTATCGACGTAGTGGTCCGCGCCGAGCTCGAAGGCGAGGTCGCGTTTATCGGTGCCGCGCGAGACCGCGACGGTCTCGAAGCCGAACCGGCTGGCGTACTGCACACCCAGATGACCGAGGCCGCCGAGCCCCTGGACCGCGACGAGGTCGCCGGGTTCGGCGTCGGTGTTCCTGAGCGAGTTAAAGGTCGTGACGCCGGCGCAGAGCAGCGGTGCGGCCGCGGCGGCGTCGAGGTCCTCGGGCACCCGCGCGAGGGTCTCCTGGGGCGTGGTGAGGAACTCCGCGTAGCCGCCGTCGTGGTCGAAGCCCGTCACATCGCCGTTCTCGCACGCGATGAAGTCGCCACGTCGGCAGGGTTCACAGGTGAAACAGTGACCGCCGTGCCAGCCGACGCCCACGCGGTCGCCCGCCTCGAAGGTCTCGACGCGCTCGCCGACCGAATCGACGTGGCCGATCACCTCGTGGCCGGGGGTCCGGGGATACTCGACGCCCGGCCACTGGCCCTCCTTCAGGAAGGCGTCGCTGTGACAGACCCCGCAGGCGTCGACCGCGACGCGAACCTCCTCGGGGCCCGGTTCGGGGACGTCGCGCTCGACCACCTCGAAGTCGGCCTCGGGTTCGGGTACCTGTACGGCTCGCATCGAGTCCGATGTTTGACTCACGGTGGCGATCCGGCGCGGACGAGTTTAGGGATTCGTCCTGCGGTAACGGACGCGGGCGTCAGCCCGACAGGCTACCGGCATACGACTGGTCGCGTTCGACCACCGTCTCCGGCACGAAACGAACGAACGCGTACCGCTCGGCGACCTCGTCCAGATCCCGAAACATCTCGTCCCACGCCGATTCGTCGGGACCGAGGTACTGGGCGAGGAGCCGTTCGCCCCGGTTGCCGTCGAACGGTTCGACGCTCGCGCGTCCGCGCAGCCCGACGTGCTCGACCCGGCCCGTCTCCGGGTCGAAATCGACGATCGAGACCGCGGTTCGCGGGTCCGCCTCGATGCGCTCCGGGAAGGTCTTGTCCGAACGCGTCGCGATGATCCAGAGCGCGCCGTCCTCCCAGAGGAACCAGAGGGGCGAGACCCGTGGACCATCCGGCGATGCGGTCCCGAGGTGGCAGAAGAGCGGTCGAGCCAGAAAATCCTCTAGTTCGGCGTCCAGGGTGTCCTCGACGACCTCCATAGCTGCCCGAAACGCGGCCGGGTAATCGGCGTTTCGCCGGCGGAACCCTCCTCGTCGGACGGTACGACGACCGGCAGTGCTCCCAATCCCTATCGAGATGGGGGTCTCGCTACAAAAAACATATACCGAGATCGACGTTCGGGTTGGCGTATGGGGCTAGAGGAGTTGGTACAACGAGGTTCGTTGTATGGGTTCGGTGCCGGAGCGGTAACGGCAGGCGTTATCGTCCTCGTTGCGGGTCTATTCGACGTCGTTCTGCCGCTCGTCGGGCTCGCGCTGCTCGCCATCGCGGTGTTGGCTCTCGTGCTGTTGCTCGGGGCTCCCGGAATGGGACCGGGCTCCGCGGGTGGTGAACTGGAATCCAACGTCGGGGGTGGTGACGAGATGCCGATGGCGAACGCTGCGGAGGCCAGCATCACCTCCGCCAGCCCCACCGACATCGCGACGGTGGTACCGGCGACACGGCTGGAGTACGTGATGTACTTCTGTGGATTCGGGGCCTGCGCCGTGGTTGCCCTCGTACTGCTCCTCGGCTGAACTGCTGTCGGCTGTCGCTCGTGCTGGATCGTGGTCTCGGAACCCCTGCTCACGAACGAACTTCGATGCCAGCATCTCCATATCCACGACCGTTGTCTTCCGAACCGAGCACACCCGAAGATCAGTCGGCGACCGCTTCCTCGGAGGCCCCGGTCGCCGCCGGGTTCTGGACCCAGAGGTCGCCGAAGAGGTCGTCCTGTTCGAGCCGGACGTGACCCCGATGGGAGAGGAAGAGGAGTGCTAGGAACGTCTCGACGCGCGAGCCGCCCGCCAGCTCGACCTCGGTGTAGAGCACCTCGTCGCGGCCGGCGTCGTACTGCTTTCTGAGCACGCGCTGGACGTCGGCGATGGTGGTCTCGATGTCCTCGTGGTGGGCGGTCCCCGTGACGTCGGACTCGGTGGGTTCGTCGTCGACCCGGCGCCCGTCGTCGGAGTGATAGTCGAGGGTCTGGGTGCCACGCTGGAACCCCTTGGGTGAGCCGCTGGTGTCGTAGGTTCTGGACTCCTTCCACCACGAGTCGCGTTCGGCCTCCCGGAGCTCTCGCACCAACTCGTCGAGGGTCTCGGGTGTCCCCCGCGCCTGCTTGCGGTCGAGCCGACGGTCCATCTCGGCTTCGAGCGAGGCCACCGGGTCGAAGTCGAGGTCGTCCTCGCCGTCCGCTCGCTGTTCCTCCCAACCCTCCTCCCACGGTTCTATCTCCGCTTCGGGATCGGGTTCGTCGTCGGACTCCAACAGCGCCTCGCTCTTCATCCGGAGCAGGACGCTCGCGTAGAACAGCGCTCGCCCGGAGGTCCTGAGGTCCGCGCTGTCGAGCCGTTCGAGGAAGGCGTCCGTCACCGAGACGACGTCGATGTCCCACGGCTCGATCTCGCCCTCCTCGGCCAGCCGGACGAGGAGTTCGACCGGCTCGACCTCGTCCTCGTCGGTGGCCCGCTCCGGCGGGGCGTCAATCATCCGCCGGGGCCTCCGCCGCCCCGAGGTCGATACCCGTCACCGCGGAGACGTTGTCGCCCTGCATCGTCACGCCGATCGCCCGCTCTGAGCGTTCGAGCATCGCCGAGCGGTGACTGACGACGATGAACTGGGCGTCGCTGGCGAGCTCGTCCACCAGCTCGCCGACGCGTTCGGCGTTCGCCGCGTCGAGGAAGGCGTCGACCTCGTCGAGCGCGTAGAACGGCGCGGGGTTGTGGCGCTGGATCGCGAAGATGAACGCGAGCGCCGTGAGCGACTTCTCGCCCCCGCTCATCGCGTCCAGCCGCTGGATGGGTTTGTCGCCCGGCTGGGCCTTCATCGTCAGCCCGCCCTCGAAGGGGTCCTCGGGGTCTTCGAGGTGGAGCGTCCCGGAGCCGGCCGAGAGCCGCTCGAAGATCGACTCGAACTGGTCGTTGATCGCCTCGTAGGACTCCATGAAGGTCGCCTTCTTCTGAGCCTCGTAGGAGTCGATCCGCTCCTCGATCCCGTCGCGCTCGTCGGTCAGGGTGGCCTTCTTGTCGGTGAGGTCATCGAGGTCGTCCGCGACGGCGTCGTACTCGTCGATCGCGAGCATGTTCACCGGTTCGAGCTCCTCCATCTCGCCTTCGAGCCGCCCGATCTCGCGTTCGACCTCGTCGTGGTCGGGGATCTCCTCGGGGTCGTACTCGCCGACGACGCTTTCGAGCTCGTCGATCTCCCAGCCGAGGCGCTCGCGGCGTTCGCGGCGGTCGTCGAGCTTCCCCTCGACCTCGTTCACCGCCTCGCGCTGCTCGTCGCGCGCCGCCGTGGCCTCCTTCAGTTCGGCCTTCAGCTCCGTCCGCTCGGCCTTGAGGTCCGCGAGCTCGTCTTCCAAGTCCTCGACGGCGGCTTCGCGTTCGTCGAGTTTCTCGTCCTGTTCCTCGATGGCGGTTTCGAGCTCGTCGATCCGTTCTTCGGCCTCGGCCTTCCGGTTCTGGGCGGTCTCGAGTTTGTCGTTGAGGTTCTCTATCGAACTCTCGGCGTACTGCTTTTCGAGCTGGAGCTGGTTCAGCTCGCCGTCGAGGTCGTCCATCCGCTCTTCGAGCTCGTCGATCGTCCCCTGGATCTCGTCGGCCTCGCTCGTGAGCTCCGGGATGTCCGAGTCCGCGAGTTCGCTCTCGAGCTCCTCGATATCCGCCTCGATGGTCGCGATCTCCTCGTCGTAGCCCGCGATCGCGGTCTCGAGTTCGTTCATCTCCGCGTCGACCGCCTCGCGGTCGTCCTCGATCTCCTCGATGTCGTCTTCGAGTGATTCTATCCGGGACTCGATCTCCGCGCGCTCGCGCTCCTTGCGCTCGATCTCGCTCTCGATGTCCCGGACCTGGTCGGCCGCCGCCGACCGCCGGTCGCGGGCGTCGTCGAGCCGGCTCTCGATCTCCCGGACTTCCTCCTGGACGTCGCGCCGCTGCTCTTCGAGTTCGGTGATCCGGTCGGCCACCCGCTCGATCCGGCCCGCGCTGGACTCGAAGGAGTAGCGCGACCCGCTCTTCGACCCGCCGGTCATCGCGCCGCTCTTCTCCACCAGATCGCCGTCGGTCGTCACCAACCGGTAGTCGCCCATCAGGTCCCGCGCGGTCGCCATGTCCTCGACGACCAGCGTGCTGCCGAGCACGTACGAGAAGATCCCTGCATACTCGTCGGGGAAGTCGACGAGGTTGTACGCGAAGTCCACCACTCCCTCGCGATTCGGCCGGTTCGGCAGCGACCGGCGCTGCATCTTCGTTATCGGCAGGAAGGTCGCCCGACCCGCGTTCCGGGATTTGAGGTGTTCGATCGCGCGCTGGCCGACCCCGTCGTCGCTCACCACGACGTTGGCGAGCCGGCCGCCCGCCGCGGTCTCACAGGCCGTCGCGTACTCGCCCGCCACCCCGCCGAGCTGGGCCACGGTTCCGTGCACCCCGTCGAGACCCGCGTTCAGCGCCGTCGAGACCGCCCGGCCGTACGACGAGCCACTACTATCGCTCCGGGATTCGAGGGTCGCGTACTCCTCCTTCGCCGCCCGGAGCTCGTCCTCGACCTCGTCGAGGTCGTCCTTTCGCTCGCGCTTCTCCTCGGCGAGGTCCGAGACGACGCCCTCGATGTTCGTCTCGTTGCGTTCGGCCTTCTCGAGTTCGTCTTCGAGGTCCGAGATGGCGGCTTCGATACTCGGGATCCCCTCGCGCGCGTCCTCGATCTCGGTTTCCTTCTCGCTCTGTTCGGTCGAACGCCGTCGGGCGGCGTCGAGCAGGCGGTCCTGCTCGCGCTGTTTCTCGTTCTTCTCGCTCTTCGCGCGTTCGAGCGCCTCGCGCCGGTCGGCGAGGTCGGCCTTCACCTCGTCGTACTCGGTGTCCACCGACTCGATCTCGGCTTCGACCTCCGCGAGTTTCGCCTCCTCGTCCTCGATGTCCGCGGCGATCCCGGACTTCTCGACCTTGAGACTCCGAATGTCGCGCTCGAACTCCTCGACGTCCTCCTGTTTCTTGTCGAGCTCGACGAACGCCTGCCGGCGCTCGGACTCGGCGTCCGCGATCCGCTCCTCGGTCGAGTCGATCTTGTCCTCCAGCCGGCTCTTCTCGCCCTTGATCTCCTCGATCTCGCGTTTGATCGCGAGCTGTTCGTCCTCGCCCTTCCGTTCGATCTCCTCGTTGAGGTCGTCGAGGTCGTCGTCGAGCCGGGAGACCTTGCCCTGTCGTTCGTCGAGTTCGGACTGGCGGTCGGCGAGGTCGTCCTCCAAATCCGCGATCCGCTCCTCGGTCTCGGCGAGCTGCGCCCGTTTCTCCTCGAGTTCGGCGGCCTTGCGGTAGGCCTCGTACTCCTCTTTGTCCTCGCGGAGCGACTGGTATTCGAGTGCGGTCTCGCGCTCGTCCTGGAGCTGGTCGAGTCGCTCCTCCTTCTCGGCGATCCGGAGTTCGGCCTCGTCGATCCGGTCCTCGACGACGTCGAGTTCCTCGAAGGCGTCCTCCTTCTTCGCGTCGAAGGCCGCCACGCCCGCGATCTCGTCGATTATCTCGCGGCGCTCGCCCGCGGTCATGCTGATGATCCCCGTGACGTCGCCCTGCATCACGACGTTGTAGCCCTCGGGCGTGATGCCGGCCTGCGCGAGGAGATCCTGGATGTCCGAGAGGTTCACCGAGCGACCGTTGAGGTAGTAGTAGGAGTAGTAGTTGTCGTCGGTCTGTTTGACCCGGCGTTTGATGGTGATCTCTTCGATGTCACCGACACTGTCGGTGCCGGCGGCGCTCTCGATCTCGGCCCGCGTGAGGGTCGCCTCGGCGTTGTCGAGCACGACCTCGACGCTGGCCTCGCGCGTGCCGCTCGGGTCCTGCCCGTCGTCGTGACTCGGGTTGTAGATCAGGTCCGTGAGCTTCTGGGCCCGGATGCCGCGGGTGCGCGCGAGCCCGAGACAGAAGAGGACCGCGTCGATGATGTTCGACTTCCCCGAGCCGTTCGGGCCGCTCACGGTCGTGAAGTCCTCGTAGAACGGGAGCCGTGTCTTCCGGCCGAAACTCTTGAAGTTCTCTAAGACGAGCGTTTTGATGTGCATGGGGTGCTCGCGGGGGTGGCCTACGCCACGATGATGTCGTCCGCCTCCGGCGGTTCGGTGTCCTGAGTCTCGTGCTCCGTGGGGTTAGCTTCTTCGCTCGTTCCACCCGTCTCGCTCGACCCGCCGTCCGTGACGCTCCCGACGCCGGCCTCGATGTACTCGTCGGTCGAGTCGTCCTCGATCTCGGCGAGCCGGGCCTTCGTCTGCATCAGCTCCTCGGTGAGACCGCTCACGGAGGCTTCGAGCTCTTCGACCCGCGATTCGAGCTTCTCGACGCGATTGCCGCTCATGGTGTCACCGGTCATTCCACGGATATAAACGTGCGTCAGACACTATTTGGGGAGTTGACAGCTCGTGCGCGAGCCCGGTCGGGTCGGCGGTCCCGGTACGTTTTAGCGGCCGCGGACGAACTGGCTTCCAATGACTGCGCAAGCCGTCGAGGCGCGCGAGTACAGCGTTGTGATCGGCCTCGAGGTTCACGTCCAGCTCGAAACGGAGAGCAAGATCTTCTGTGGCTGCAGCACCGATTTCGAGGACAGCGAGCCGAATTCACACACCTGTCCGACCTGCCTCGGGCTGCCCGGCGCGCTGCCCGTTCTCAACGAGGCCGCCGTCGAGGGGGCGCTCAAACTCGCCGCCGCCATCGACGCCGACGTGCCGGAAGAAACCCGTTTTCACCGGAAGAACTACTACTACCCTGACCTCCCGAAGAACTTCCAGATCACCCAGTACGACCGGCCGCTCTGTCGGGACGGCGAACTCACCGTCACCGTCGCGGACGACGAACGAACCATCGCCATCGAGCGCGCTCACCTCGAAGAGGACCCGGGGAGTCTCCAGCACGCCGGCGGCGGCATCGACACCGCCGACTACACCCGCGTCGACTACAACCGCGCCGGGGTTCCCCTCATGGAGATCGTCACCGAACCCGACTTCCGGAGCCCGGACGAGGTCCGGGCCTTCCTCGCCAAACTCACGGAGGTCCTCGAGTACCTCGGGGTCTTCGACAGCTCGCGCGACGGCTCGCTCCGGATCGACGCCAACATCTCGCTGGTGCCCGACGAGGAGGTCGAAGCCGACGGCTCTATTGGGGCCGAGGCACTCGCGACGGCGAACCGAACGGAGGTCAAGAACATCTCCAGCCACCGAGGGGCGGAGAAGGCGCTGGCCTACGAGACGAGCCGGCAGAAGAACGCGCTCCAGCGTGGGCAAACCGTGGAACAGGAGACCCGTCACTGGGACGAGGGCAAGGGGGTCACGCTCTCGATGCGTTCGAAGGAGGAGGAGAAGGACTACCGCTACTTCGCCGAAGCCGACCTGCCCGTGCTCCGGGTCTCGGAGTGGGCCGAGGAGGTCGAGATCCCGGAATTGCCCGACGCCCGCCGCGAGCGATTCAGTGCGGAGTACGGCCTCTCGTCGGCGGAAGCCCGAAAGCTCACCTCCACTCGGGAGGTGGCGGACTTCTACGAGCGCGTGGCCGACCGCTTCGACCCCGACGTGGCGGCTTCGTGGGTCGCCGACACCCTTTTGGGAGAACTCAACTACCGCGACATGGCCGTCACGGACATCGAGGACCGGCTCGACGAGTTCCTCCATCTGATCGAACTCGCCGAGGAGGACGAGATCACCGAGAAGAACGCCGAGGAGGTGGTTCTCAGGGCGATGCTCGACGACGGCGACGGCCCCGACGAGGTCGTCGAACGCGAGGACCTCGGCAGGACGGACGAAGACGAGGTGGCGGCGGCGGTCGAAACGGCTGTCGAGGAGAACCCGGATGCTGTCGAGGACTACGAGAACGGCGAGGACGGCGCGCTCAACTTCCTCGTAGGCCAGGTGATGCAGGCCACGGGCGGGAGCGCCGACCCTGGGACCGTGAACCAGGCGCTTCGAGCCGAACTCGACGGCTGAACGGATCAAGCACGGGCTACGCGTCGCGCGTGCGGACGCGCTCGGGCGGTTTCCCGAAAGGTTTAGTTATCGTATCGGTCTATCGTCCCCCAATGATCGACGGGGGAGCCGCACGATGGAGCTGATAATCACCGAGAAGGAGACCGCGGCGCGCAACATCGCCGAGATCCTGAGCGGCGGCGGCGCGGACGTCGAGCGGCGCAACGGGGTCAACGTCTACAAGTGGGGTGGCCGGCGGTGTGTGGGCCTCTCGGGCCACGTGGTCGAGAACGACTTCCCACCGGAGTACTCGAACTGGCGCGACGTCCAGCCCGTGGAGCTCATCGACGCCGACGTGGTGGTCGAACCCCACGAGAGCCGCGAGAACATCGTCCGCACCCTCCGCCTGCTCGCCCGCGACGCCGACAGCGTCGTGATCGCGACCGACTACGACCGCGAGGGCGAACTCATCGGCAAGGAGGCCCACGACCTCGTTCGGGAGGTCTCCGACGCGCCGGTGAAGCGCGCCCGCTTCTCTTCGTTCGCCGAGCGCGAGGTCACGGAGGCCTTCTCGAACCTCGAAGACCTCGACTTCGACCTCGCGGCCGCCGGCGAAGCCCGCCAAGAGATCGACCTCGTGTGGGGCGCGGCGCTCACCCGATTCCTCTCGCTGGCGGCGAAACAGCGCGGTGAGGACTTCATCAGCGTCGGCCGGGTTCAGTCCCCCACTCTCAAACTCATCGTCGACCGCGAGCGCGAGATCGAGGCGTTCGACCCGGAGACCTACTGGGAGATCTTCGCCGACCTGCTGAAGGACAGTGAGGCGTTCGAGGTCCAGTACTTCGACGCGAACGAGGGTCGCGGCACGGACAGAGTCTGGGACGAAGCGCTCGCCGAATCGGTGTACGAGGCGCTGCAGGAGACGAGCACGGCGACCATCGAGAAGGTCTCCCGACGGACCCGAACCGACGACCCGCCGCACCCGTTCAACACCACCCAGTACATCCGGGCGGCGGGTTCCTTGGGGTACTCCGCGAGCCGTGCGATGAGCCTCGCCGAGGAGCTCTACACTTCGGGCTACATCACCTACCCGCGGACGGACAACACCGTGTACCCGGACGACCTCGACATCGAGGACCTCCTTCGGGATCTCTCGACCCACCGCGAGTTCGGCGAGGACGCTGAGGAGCTGCTCGACGGCGACTGCACGCCCACCGAGGGCGACGAGGAGACAACCGACCACCCGCCGATCCACCCGACGGGCGAGCTTCCAGCAGGTTCGGCGCTCGGCGACGACGAACGCGAGATCTACGAACTCGTCGTGCGGCGGTTCCTCGCGACGGTGGCCGACCCGGCCGAGTGGGAGCACCTCCAGGTCACGGCCCGCGTCGGCGAGCACAGCCTGAAAGCCAACGGCAAGCGCCTGGTCGAACCCGGCTACCACGCGGTCTACCCCTACTTCAACACCAGCGAGAACCACGTCCCGGACCTCGACGAGGGCGAGGAGCTCCCGGTGGAGGACGTCCGCCTCGACGAGAAGGAGACCCAGCCGCCCCGCCGACGCGGCCAGTCCAGACTCATCGAGCGGATGGAGGAGATGGGAATTGGAACCAAAGCTACCCGGCACAACACCATCGAGAAGCTCTACGACAGAGGCTACATCGAGAGCGACCCGCCGCGACCGACCCGGCTCGCGCGCGCGGTCGTGGACGCCGGCGAGCAGTACGCCGACCTCGTTGTGAGCGAGGAGATGACGAGCCGGTTGGAAAATGATATGGCCGCCATCGCCGACGGCGAGATCAGTCTGGACGAAGTCACCGAGGAGTCCCGTGAGATGCTCGCGGCCGTCTTCGAGGAGCTCCACGCCTCGCGCGAAGAGCTCGGGACCGACCTCAGGCGATCGCTCAAGGCCGACAAGACCCTCGGGCCGTGTCCCGAGTGTGGGGCCGACCTCCTCGTTCGACAGAGCCGCTACGGCTCGCACTTCGTGGGCTGTGACGGCTACCCCGACTGCGAGTTCACCCTCCCGCTCCCCTCCTCGGGCAAACCCCTCATCCTCGACGAGACCTGCGACGAGCACGACCTCCGGAAGGTCAAGATCCTCGACGGCCGGAGCACGTTCGTCCACGGCTGCCCGCTCTGTGCCGCCGAGGAGGCCGACGCCGAGGCGGACGTGGTCATCGGCGACTGTCCCGAGTGTGGCACGGAGCACGGTGGCGAGCTCGCGATCAAGACCCTTCGGACTGGTTCGCGGCTCGTCGGCTGTACCCGGTATCCCGACTGCGACTACTCGTTACCGCTGCCGCGCCGTGGCGAGATCGAGGTCACCGACGAGCGCTGCGACGAGCACGACCTCCCCGAACTCGTCGTCCACAGTGGCGACGAGCCCTGGGAGCTCGGCTGTCCGATCTGTAACTACCGCGAGTACCAAGAACGCCAGTCGGTCGGCGATCTCGTCGACATCGACGGCGTGGGCGAGAAGACCGTCGAGAAGCTCGCGGCGGTGGGCATCGAGACCCTCGACGACCTCCGCGAGCGCGAGGCCGACACCGTGGCCGCCGAGGTCCAGGGCGTGAGCGCCGACAGCGTCCGAACCTGGCAGGCGAAGGCCGACTGAACTCTTCGAATCGTTTCGGGGATCGAAGGCGTTTAGGTAGCGCTCGGACGTGGAACGGGTATGACTGGGCCGTGGGACGAGTGGAACCACATCGTGAAGATCGACCCCGACAAAGACCTCGTCGACGGCGAGACCTACGACGACGTCTGTGAGACCGGCACGGACGCCATCGAGATCGGCGGGACGACGGGCATCACCGAGGAGAAAATGGAGGCGGTGATCGACGCGTGCGCCGCCCACGACGTCCCGCTCTACGTCGAACCAGGGATCTCGGCGACCGTCGTTCACTCCGACGACCTCTCGGGCTACCTCGTCCCCATCGTCTTCAACGCCGGCGACATCGCGTGGATGACCGGCGCGCACAAGGAGTGGGTTCGGATGGACTCGGACATCGACTGGGACCGGACCGGGACCGAGGCGTACATCGTGCTCAACCCCGAGTCCTCGGTGGCGGAGTACACCCAGGCGAACTGTGACCTCGACGCCGAGGAGGTCGCGGCCTACGCCACGGTCGCCGAACGGATGTTCGGCCAGGAGATAATCTACGTCGAGTACTCGGGTACCTACGGCGACCCCGATATCGTCGCGAGCGCGGCCGACGCGCTGGACTCGGCCACCCTGTTCTACGGCGGCGGCGTCCACGACTACGAGACGGCCCACGAGATGGGAACCCACGCCGACACCGTGATCGTGGGCGACCTCGTCCACGACGCGGGCTGTGACGCCGTTCGCGAGACGGTTCGGGGCGCGAACGACGCAGCCTAACGCGGTCATCACACGGAACGTTTTCTCGCTCGCCGCCGGACAGGTGGTGAGATGGTCGAGCGAAGACCGCACGAGCGCCCGCCCGAAGAACGTGAGGAAACCCACCACCTCGATCAGCGCCGCGCTGACGGTCGCACTGCGCTCCGAAACGACGCCGCCAGAATCGCAATGGACTACGCCACGGCGGCGACGGTCGCGGTCGATCCCGAGCGTGACGAACCGCCAACCGACCCTCGCTTCGAACGGGTCGACGACCAGGCTTCGTGGACGACGGAACCGATCGCGGGCGAGCGCTACCGAATCTCACTTCCCAAGGGCCGACCAGCAGTGGAATCGCTGCTCGATACGGGATTTCGACGATGGGACCTGGTGGTTCACACGAGCGAGGCGTGGCTCTATCGGGCCGGCGGTCGTGTGAACGTCTCAGCCGCCGATGCGGGTTACGAACGCGACCTTCGGGTCCTCGCCGACGAGCGCGGTGCGCTCCTCGTCCCGGTCGCCACGCTCGGCCACTGGACCGATGGCGAACGGTGGTACGAAGTCACTGAAGGACTGCTCTACGTCTATCCCGAGGACATCGCGGCGACGTCGTGGGAAGAACGGCGGTCCTCCACGACCCACACTGGATTCGACGTCCTCGGACTTCGACGTATCCGCGCCGACAGCGCCGGGATGACGATCGAACTCTCGTGGATAGACGTCGAAAACGAGTCGCGGTTCATGCGAGCGGTCGGGGCGATCGTCGGTGCGCTCGGTGCCGTTCTTCGCGTCCCGGATGTACCGACCACGATTGTGTTCGGGTCCCGCGAGGAGTTCGAAACCGCGCTCGATGTGCTCTCGCGAGCCATCGGCGAGTCCTCGAACCATCGCTCAAGCGATGTGAGCGACGCGACCTGAACGAACACGAACACCGTCGACCGACCCGGGTCCGCGTTACTCGTTTTCGTCCGTCGTCTCGTTCGTATCCGAGGCTTCCGCCGGGTCGCTCGTCTCGTCGAACCAGTGGAGCGGACAGGTGTACTCGTTGTGGACGAGCTCCTCCTCGACGATCTCGAGCCCGAGCGCCGAGAGGTCCCGACCGATCCGGCTCAGGTCGTCGCCGTTCCGACCGACCGCGACGACGTGGACGTTCTCCTCGCCGGTCATGAGTTCGCGCGCCGAGACCACCCCCGGAACCGAGAGCGCCTCGCGCGCGAGCCGTTCGCGTTCGGGTATCGGTGCGGTGCAGAAGATCAGGGTGAACAGCTGATAGCCCGCCACCTCGTAGTCGACGTCGAGGTGGCTCCCCCGGATCACGCCGTCGGCTTCGAGGCTCGCGATCCGGTTGCGAACCGTGCTCGGCGAGACGCCGTAGTCGGTGGCGATCTGGGCGGCGGAGGTGCTCCGGGCATCGCCCTGGAGCCGATAGATGATGTACCGGTCCATCTCGTCGAGTTCACGGGACGGCATACGACCGGTAGGCGGCCGCGGCCGGGAAAGGGTTTCTCGTTGGTCGCGAACGCTACAGCAGCCAGCGTTCGAGCGCCTGCCGCACCCGCCCGGTGGGTGTCGCCCCCCGCGGCCGAACCACGAGCACCGGCCGGTCGGTATCGGCGACGAGCGAACGGTTCCCGGCCGCGACGACGAACACGTCGGTGTCGGCATCGGGTCGCCCGCCGTCCGTCCGGACGAAGCCGGTTCGAACCGGTGCCGAACAGACCTCGGCGATCGCCTCGTGGTAGTCGGTGAGCGCCCGCTGGCGCGCGTCGTTGGGACGCTCGTCGACGGCGTACTCGAAGCGGACCGTCGCGTCGTGTGCCATCGCGACCGCGTCGGCGACCGCCACCTTCATCGGGTCGTACGGGCCCTCGTCCGTGAGCACGGTCACGGTTTCGATGTCCGTGAACCCGTTCTCCGGGTCGTCCACGACGACCGCCTCACAGTCGGTGTGGGCGAGCACCCAGTCGGCGTCGGAGTCGAACACCCGGTCGCGGAGCCCACGCGAGCGATAGCCGAGCACCAGCACGTCGGGGTCGCGGTCGGTGACGGCGTTCGCGACCGCGTGACGGGTGTCGTGGCTCACGGTCTCGTGGGCCCGGACCGGCACGTCGAAGTCGGTTTCGAGCGCCTCGATCCGGTCCTCGAAGGCCAGGTCCCCTTCCGAGGGGTCGGTGGCCGCGGGCAACGGCACTTGGTCGGCCACCTCGTCGAACCGGACCACCGTCACCGAACCGTCCTGCACGCGCGCGAGGTCGGCCGCGACCCCGATCAGTCCCCGCTCGTGGGCCGGGTCGGTCGTCTCGGGAACCGCGACCATCGCCTCGTAGCCCCCGGCCGGCGCGATTGCGTTCCGGGTGCGTACGACGCTCCGGCGACCGATCTCGCGGCGCACGGCGTCGACGGCCGCCCCCTCGCGGTCGACGCGACGGCGGCCGTAGCCGAGGTACCACGCCACGCCCGCGAGCGTGATGACCACCGAGCCGACCAGCGGAACCGTCCCCATCTGTGTCAACAGCACGAGCCCGCCGACGACGCCTGCGATCTGCACCCACGGGTAGAGCGGCGAGCGGAAGGTGGGTTCGTAGGGTTTGGAGCCGCGGCGGAACGCGATCAGCGCGACGTTCACCAGCACGAAGACGAGGATCTGGAACGCGCTCGCGAGTTTGGCGATGTCCTGGATCGGGACGAACGCGATCAGGAGGAGCAGGACGACCCCCGTGACCGTGATCGAGTTGCTCGGGGTGTTGAACCGCTCGCTGATCTCGCCCAGCGAGGGCGGTGCGAGCTTGTCGCGGCTCATCGCGAGCGGGTAGCGCGACGACGAGAGCACGCCCGCGTTGGCCGTGCTCACGAGCGCGAGCAGCGCCGCGACCACGACCGCGAGAACCCCTATCGGCCCGAGCGCGACGTCCGCGGCGAGCGCCATCGGCGCGTTCGTGTCCCCGAGCGTACTGGGGTCGGTGACGCCGAGCAGCACGAACACGATCAGGATGTAGAGAACGGTGGTGAACGCGAGCGAGCCGAGGATCCCGAGGGGGACGTTCCGTCCGGGGTTCTCGATCTCCTCGGCGACGCTCGCGACCTTCGTCACGCCCGCGTAGGAGACGAACACGAGTCCCGTAGCTTCGAGGATCCCGCCCGTCCCGCTGGCGAAGAACCCCTCGTAGTTGGTGAGCGAGACCGACGGCAGGCCGCCGAGCGCGAACCAGCCGAGCGCGACCAGCATCACGCCGACGATGACGACCTGGAGCTGGCCGGTCTGTTTCGCGCCGAGCACGTTGATGCCGACGAGGATCGTCGCGAGCGTCAGCGCGAGCGGCGTCGTGATCCACTGGGGGACCTCGAAGAGGTAGAGCAGGTAGGGGACGCCGCCGACGAGCGCGAGCGCGCCCTTGAACGACAGCGCGAACCAGGTGCCGAGCCCCGCGACGGTCCCGAGCAGCGGGCCCATCCCGCGCTCGATGAAGAGGTAGGTCCCGCCGGATTCGGGCATCGCGGTCGCCATCTCGGACTTCGAGAGCGCCGCCGGCACCACCAGCAGGCCGGCGATGAGGTACGCGAGCACGACGGCCGGGCCGGCGATGTCCACCGCGAGGGCGGGCAGGATGAAGATCCCGCTCCCGATCATCGCGCCGATGCTGATCGCGAGCACCGACGGCAGACCGAGGTCGCGTTCGAGCCCCTTCGTCATCCGCTCGGCCTCACGCGTCCGCCGTCCGACCGAAGCCGCTCGCGGTCGTCGGTTCGGGAAGGTTCGTCCGTCTCGTGCGGCTCGACCGTGGTCTCGGTCGTCCCGCTCCGGACCCCAACTCGCGGCTCACGTCGGCGCGCGTCGAGCACGCCGGTCAGCGTGCTCGTGGCACAGACCGGCTCGATCCCGGCCCCCGCGAACGCGTCGAGGTTCGCCGGGTCGTTCACCAACCCGACCACGCGTTCGACGCCCCTGAGACGGAGGAACTGTCCGACCAGGAGGTTGTGGCCGTCCTCGGGCGAGACCACCAGCCCGAGGTCGGCGCGTTCGATGCCGTCCCCGTCGAACACGCCGGCCCGGCTGCTGTCCACCGTTCGGGCGTCGACCCCCGCATCGCTCGCCCGCTCGACCGCGTGTTCGTTTCCGTCGAGGAAGATCACCTGGCCGGTGTCGTCGACGATTCGCGACGCGAGCGCGCCGCCGATGGGTCCACCCCTGTCGACCACCACGACGACCGCTACCATGTTGAATCGTTTTCCATACTGGCCTATGGAAACGAATCGTGATAAGAAATACGGTTATTCTGCGTTTTCAGCAGAATATGTGTGTTCGACCGTGGAGGATGGTCCGGACGACTCGCGACGCTATCGGTCGGAACACCACCATCGGCCGAAAACATACGATCGGATATATTCACGAAAGATTAAATAATTGGACGAAATCGCCGGGACAGTATGGAAAGAGTCATACCCGACAGGATCGCCGACCATCGTAGCGATGAGGTTGAAACTGTCTACCACGGAGGTACGGTGTGGCGAATGACGAACCGGGGTCCGGGGTGTGGGAGCCGATCCGCACCGCCGGTCGGTGGTCGATACATCTGCGGACGCACCTCACGGTGCTGGCGATCGTCGTCGTGTCCGAACTGATCGGGAGTCACCAGTTCGGCGTCGGGCCGGGTCAGGTGGTGTTGCTTCCGCTGCTGTACGCGGTCGTCATCGGTATCCTCGTCAGCTACAGCGTGCTCGGTCGGTATCTCCAGCCCCTTCGGGCGGTCGTCTCGAAGGACGTCAGCGAGGTCAGCGCCCCGCTGCTGACGGTCGCGTTGATGCCGCTGGCGGTCAAGTACGGAACGCAGGTCGGTCCGGAGTTCAACAATCTGGTCAGTGCGGGTCCGGCGTTCCTGCTCCAGGAGCTCGGGAACCTCGGGACGATCTTCATCGCGCTGCCGGTCGCGCTGTTGCTCGGTCTGCGCCGGGAGGCGATCGGCGGCGCGGTGAGCATCGCCCGCGAGGCGACCTTCGCCGTCGTCACCGAGCGCTACGGGATCGAATCGCCCGAGGGCCGGGGTGTCATCGGCGTCTACCTCACGGGCACCGTCTTCGGGACCATCTTCTTCGGGCTGCTCGGCGGGCTCGCGCCGATCACGGGTCTCCACCCGCTGGCGCTCTCGATGGCCTGCGGGATGGGGAGTGCGAGCATGATGACCGCGTGTTCGAGTTCGCTCGCGGAGGCGGTGAGCGGGGTGTCGGCCGAGCGGATCCTCGCGTTCGCCGCGACGAGCAACCTCCTCACGGCCCTCACCGGGATCTACGTCCTGATCTTCGTCTCCCTCCCGCTGATCAACCGGCTGTACGCCTTCGCACGGCCGCTCGTCGGAGGTGAGGACGCGTGACGCTCGAATCGCCGACCTTCGAGGCCAACATCGCGAAGATGCTCGTGGTCATCGGCGTCGTGACCGTCGTCGGGAACGCCATCGGCTACGGGATCAGCCCGGTCGAGGCCGCCCCCGGCATGGCGCTCATCGCCGTCATCGGCTTCGTCTCCCTGCTCTTGGGACGGCACGTCCCGCTCGAATTCCCCGCGTTCGCGTACGCGACGGTGATCGGGCTGGTGCTCTCGCTCCCGTTCTCACCGGTTCAAGAACTCGTGCTCTCGCTGACGGACCCGGTTCAGTTCCTCGCGACCACGACCCCGATCCTCGCCTACGCCGGGCTCTCCATCGGGCTCCAGGTGACGAGCATGAAACGAATGAGCTGGAAGATCGTGGTCGTGGCCATCTGTGCGTTCACGGGCACGTTCGTCGGCTCCGCGCTGATCGCCCAGGCCATCCTGAGCTACCAAGGACTCATCTGATATCGAATGACACCAACCGAAACCACAAAGGAAGCGGTCTGTGCGGCGATCGACGAGCATCGGGACGACCTCATCGACCTGGCGAGGGCCGTCGCGGCGGAGCCGGAGCTCGGCTACAAGGAACACGCGACGACCACGAAGGTCGTCGACGCCTTCGAGGGGATGGGGCTCGCCGTCGAGCGCGACCTCGCCATCACGGGGGCGCGTGCCACTATTCCCGGCGAAACCGAACCCGACGAGGACTCGTTCACGGTCGCCGTGCTCGGCGAACTCGATGCACTCGTCAACTGGGAACACCCGATGGCCGACCCCGAGACCGGGGCCTGTCACGCCTGTGGTCACCACGCCCAGCTGGCGAACCTGGTCGGCACCGCCTACGGGCTCACTGCCACCGGACTGCTCGACGAACTCGACGGTGCCGTCGAGTTCCTCGCGGTCCCCGCCGAGGAGTATCTCGACTTGGAGTACCGTCGGTCGCTGGTCGGCGAGGAGATCGAGTTCCTCGGGGGCAAACAGGAACTGATCAAACGGGGCTACTTCGACCACGTCGACTGCGCGACGATGGTCCACGCCGACGCCGACACGCCCGGTCGGGAGGTCCTCACCCGGTCGTCGACGAACGGGTTCGTCGGGAAGTTCGTCACGTACCGCGGCCGTTCCTCGCACGCCGGCGCGGCCCCCGAGGAGGGCACCAACGCCCTGAACGCCGCGATGCTCGGGATGAACGCGGTCCACGCCCAGCGCGAGACGTTCGCCGACGAGGACAACGTTCGGGTCCACCCGATCCTCACGAAGGGCGGCGACGGCGTCAACGTCGTGCCGGCGGACGTACGCATGGAGTCGTACACCCGTGCGAGAACCACCGAGGCGGTCACCGAGGCGAACACGGCCGTCAACCGGGCGCTCGAAAGCGGCGCGATGGCCGTCGGGGCCGACGTGACGATCGAGGACTATCCCGGCTATCTCCCGTTCGAGACCGACGAGACGATGATCGAGGCCTACGAGGCGAACGCGGTCGCCGAACTCGGGGCCGAGGCGATCGACACCAGCGACCCCCACACGACGGGTTCGACCGATATGGGCGATGTCACCCAGGTGGTTCCGGGTGTTCACCCGATGATCGGCGGGTTCGAGGGCACGCCACACACCCCCGAGTTCCGGGCCGTCGACGAGGAGATGGCCTACGTCATCCCGGCGAAGCTCACGGCCTGCATGGTCGTCGACCTCCTCGCCGACGACGAGGCGAAGGCGTCGATCCGGCGGGCGAAACGCGGGAAACACACCCCCGAGGAATATCTGGAGCTCGTCAGAGGGATGCGTCGAACGGTCACCGGCGAGTACCTGTCCTGAACGCGGCCTCCCGCTCGGGTCGCCCGCCGCGACGTGGTCGTAGCGATCCTCCAGATCGGTACTCACCCCGATTCCGCCGGCCGATCGCCGGCTCAGTCGCGCTCAGGAACCAGCGAGCCCCGCGTCACGCTGCGGTCGTTGGACGCCCGAAGCGCCTCCTGAACGTCGTCGAGCGCGAAGTCGGCGTCGAGCAGGTCCGCGAACGGGTAGTCGTCCTCGTGAACCGCCAGGAATTCGAGCGCCTCGCGGAGGTACCACGGGTCGTAGCGCATCGTCGAGACGACGTCGATGGATTTGCGCGTCATCTTTCCCGGGTCGAAGTCGGTGGTCTCGCCGGGCACGATGTTCCCCATCTCGAGGTAGCGCCCGCCCTTCCGGAGTAATTCGATTCCCTCGCTGAACGCGTCGGGGACGCCGGTGACCTCGACGGCGACGTCCGCACCGAGCCCGCCGGTCAGCTCCCGAACCCGTTCGGCGCGCTCCTCGACGGTTCCGAACTCGTCCATGTCGATGGTGTGGTCGGCACCGAACCGCCGTGCCAAGTCGAGACGCTGCTCGACGCCGTCGATGGCGATGGTCTCGGCTCCGCTCTCGGTCGCGACGGCGAGCGCGTTCAGCCCGAGCCCGCCCGCGCCCTGCACCACGACGGTGTCGTCGTGGCTCAGTCCGACTTCGTCGAAGCCGAAGAGGACCTGCGAGAGTGCACAGTTCGCGCTCGCGGCTGCCTTGTCGCCCACGCCCTTGGGCACGCGGTAGAAGTACTGGTCGGGGCTGACGTAGTAGTGGGTCGCGAACGTCCCCGTGAAGTGTGGGTGCTCAGTCGGGTTCTTCGACCACTCCCGGTAGGCGTTCTCGCACTGGCCGAACTGGCCCCGGCCGCAGTACGCACACCGCCCACACGTAATGAAGTAGGCGGGGGCGATGTAGTCCCCTTCCTCGATGGGTTCCCCAGCCCGATCGGTCGTTACCCCGTCTCCGAGCTCGACTACGCGACAGAGGGCTTCGTGGCCGAGGCTGCCGTCGGTGATGAGCGGGTGGTTCCCCGACCAGATGTGGAGTTCGGAGCCACAGATGTTGGCCCGGACGACCTCGGTGAGGACGGCCCCCGGCTCCGGCGTCGGCAGCTCGTAGCTGTTCGTCTCGACGACCTTCGGCGATTCGAGCGAGACGACGCGCCCGTGGGTTGTGGATGGCACGGGTGAACACACCGTTCGGCGGGCTAAAACGGGTCGGGTTCGGGCCCGTTCGCCGCTCGTGTTCCGACCGCGGGGGATCCGTCGAAATCGACGGCGTTTACAACCACGGCTTCGCATCCCGTGTATGAACGACCGAACCGAGACGGCTGCGGCGGAGCCGGGCGAGACGGTGACGATCGCTGGCTGGGCCCACGAGATCCGCGACCTGGGCGGGATCGCCTTCCTGATCGTGCGCGACCGCACGGGGAAGATCCAGGTCAAGTTCGAGAAGGACGCGATGGACGACGACCTCGTCGAGACGGGGACCGAGGTGAGCCGCGAGAGCGTCGTTTCAGTTACTGGCGCGGTCGAGGAGGAGGAACGCGCGCCGACGGACGTCGAGATGGTGCCCGAGTCGGTGGAGGTCCTCGCGCCCGCCGAACCCGGCCTCCCGCTCGACCCCTCGGAGAAGGTCGACGCCGAGCTTCCGACGCGGCTCGACAACCGCACCCTCGACCTCCGACGCGACGAGGCCAAGGCGATCTTCGAGATCCGCGCCGAGGTTCTCAGAGCGGCCCGCGAGGCGTTCCGCGAGTTGGGTGGGACGGAGATCACCACCCCGAAGATCGTCGCCACGGGCACGGAGGGCGGGACCGAGCTCTTCCCGATCACCTACTTCGGGCGCGAGGCGTTCATGAACCAGTCCCCGCAGCTGTTCAAACAGCTGATGGTCGGGAGCGGTCTGGAGCGGGTCTTCGAGATCGGCCCGATCTTCCGGGCGGAGGAGCACAACACGCCCCGCCACCTCAACGAGGCCACCTCGATCGACTTCGAGTCGGCCTTCATCGACCACGAGGAGGCGATGGACGCCTGCGAGCACGTGGTCCGGTCGGCCTACGAGGCCGTCGCCGAGAACTGTGAGAGCCAGCTCGAAACCCTCGGCTACGAGGACTTCGAGGTCCCCGAGGAAGCCTTCCCGCGATTGAGCTACGAGGAGGCCATCGAGCGGATCAACGCGACCGGCGAGCTCGACGAGCAGCTGGAGTGGGGCGACGACCTCCCCACCGAGGGCGAGCGCGCGCTCGGCGCGGACGTCGACGGCCACTACTTCATCACCGACTGGCCGAGCGAGATCAAGCCGTTCTACATCATGGACCACGAGGACGGCGAACTCTCGACGGGCTTCGACATGATGGCCCCCTCGATGGAGCTCGTCTCGGGTGGCCAGCGTGAGCACCGTTACGACCAGCTCGTCGAGGGCTTCGAACAGCAGGGGCTCGACCCCGAGGCCTTCGAGTACTACACCAAGATGTTCAAGTACGGGATGCCGCCCCACGCTGGCTGGGCGATCGGTGGCGAGCGCCTCGTGATGACGATGCTCGACCTGCCGAACATCCGTGAGGCGGTTCTGTTCCCGCGAGATCGCCAGCGTCTGAGTCCCTGACGAAGACGCTGGGAGCCAGCGGGACGAACGGGGCGAGTCTCGCATGACAGGCAGCGACTGCGCCCGTAATCACTCGGAGCTGGTTGCGGCATCTTCGATGAGTTCGTCCGCGGTCTCGCGTAGCTCACCGGTCATGTGTAACCCATGCCGGTCGATCGCCCGGATCAGGTCTTTTCCATCGTTCGGTGGTAGCCCTTCCTCGACCGCGCGGACGACGACACCGACCGTTCCCGTCACAATCGCGCCGAGCCCGTTCGCGATGGTCCGAACTCGTCGGTCGTCGGAGACCACCCCGACGGAACGGTCGGCGTTGGTTTCGACGAGAACTGCGAGGACGATCTCGAAGTCGCCGTCGACCTCGGACTGGCCGAGAATTCGTTCCGTTTCCCGTCTCGCGTTCTCAGTCCGTTCGTTAGACAAAACGAATCCGTCCGAGGGAGCGCGGACGCTGTCGTGGTCGTAGAATCGGTCGAGGTTGGTCCGTGCTGGTTCGGTCACGACTTCGTCGTCGACGGCGGGAAGCACCGCTGGCGCTCGATCGAAGTTCAATAGCAAGTCCAGCTCGCCGATGGTTCCAAGCGAGAGAAGCGTCGTTGCATCGACGAGGATCATAACTCTCGCGCGGCGTCGGCATCGCGTTCTAGGTCCTCCGGTGAGAGTTGGGTCGTCAGGTTCCGGTCGCGGGCGATCTGCAGCCACTCGCCGAGCGAAACACCAGCTATCCGCGCGGCCTGGTTCACTGAGACCTCCCCGGTTTGATACTGCTCAACCGCGACACGGGTCCGGAGGTCCGAAAGACCTGCCTGGAGCGCCTTTCGGATGGTCGTACTCCGGTCCTCGCCCAGCAGGTCGGCGACCTCCTCCAGGGTTTCGCGCTCCTCGTCGGGGATCCGAGCGCTTATCGACGGCATGTATGCGCTGTGCTAGAACGTATTCGGTAATCAGTCTGTGGGTCAACCGGAAACGAACGACCGTCCCCTGCGAGCGCTTTCACGGCTTCCGTGGTTCGACAGCCCTATCACTTCGCCGCTGATGCCGACAGCAAGACCATGCGGGTGCCGGCGACGGACGTTTGTTCGGAGGCGCTGAACAGTATCTCGATGAGTGATGTAGTGTTCGGCGGCGACGGGTGGCGGGCTGCCGTCGATGGGGAGGACGCGACGTAGATGGTTGCGCTCGGGACGATAGCCATCCTCCTCGTCGCGGTGCTCGCGAGTTTCTTCATGGCCTGGACGATCGGTGCGGGGTCGTCGGGGTCGACCCCGTTCGCGCCGGCGGTCGGCGCACGCGCCATCTCGGTGATGCGCGCGGGCTTCCTGGTGGGGATCCTCGGGCTGCTCGGCGCGGTCCTCCAGGGCGCGAACGTCGCGGACGCAGTCGGCACGGGGTTGGTCGGCGGGCTCACGCTGTCGCCGACGGCCGCGACGGTGTTGTTGTTGCTCGCGGCGGTCCTCGTGGCGGTCGGCATCTTCACCGGCTACCCGATCGCCACCGCGTTCACGGTGACCGGGGCGGTCATCGGCGTCGGCCTCGGCCTCGGCGGGACCCCGGTCTGGCCGAAGTACATCGAGATCGGCGCGCTCTGGGTGCTCACCCCGTTTGTCGGCGGCGGGGTCGCCTACGCCACCGCGCGGCTGCTCCGGGACGAACGGATCTCGGAGCGCTACAGCGTCCCCGCCCTGGGGGCGGTCATCGGTCTCATCGTCGCCAACATCCCCTTCACCCTGCTCGGGCCGGACGGCGGCGCGTCGATCGCGGTCGCGGCAACCCGCGACCTCTCGATGTCGTCGTCGGTCGGTATCGCGTTGGTCTCGGTCGTCGCCGCGGTCGTCGCCGCGGGGCTGCTGGCCTACGATATGTCGGGCGGTGCGGAAGGTGCCGAACGCCGGTTCCTGCTCGTGCTCGGCGGTCTCGTGGCGTTCTCGGCCGGTGGGAGCCAGGTCGGGCTCGCGGTCGGGCCGTTGCTCGCGGCGGTACAGGAAGCGTCGTTGCCGGTGACGCTCCCCCTGGTGGGGCTGCTGGTCTTCGGTGGCCTCGGGCTCCTCGTGGGGTCGTGGATGGGCGCGCCGCGGATGATCAAGGCGATCGCTCAGGACTACTCCTCGCTCGGTCCCCGACGGTCCATCGCGGCGCTGATCCCCTCGTTCGCGATCGCACAGGCCGCCGTGGTCTTCGGGATCCCGGTCTCGTTCAACGAGATCATCGTGAGTGCCGTGGTAGGGAGCGGCTACGCGGCGGGCGGAGCGGGCGTCAGCGGCGCGAAGATGGGCTATACGGTCCTCGCCTGGATCGGCTCGCTGGCGCTCGCGCTGGGGCTCGGCTACGGGATCATCACCGTCGTCGAGTTGCTCTGAAGCCGGAGCCCGACCGAGGGATCTCAGTCGTTCTCGGGGCCCGCCTGCTCCACGTCGATCGGGTCGCGGTCGCGACCGCCCCGCCAGCTGAACAGCCACTCGCGGGTCGAGAGCTGGCGGATCTCGGGAAACCGCCGGCGTTCGGTCTGGCCGTAGTTCACCAGCGCCACGAGCACGACCCCGCCGACGGTGTTGCCGAGCAACACCGGCAGCCAGAACTCGGCGAACACCGCGAACAGCCCGGCGTCGCCGATGAAGACCGCGAACAGCGCGTCGGCGGCGGTGACGACGACGTGGTAGAGCTCGGTGGCGACGATGGTGTAGAAGACGACGTAGATCAGGAGCAGACGGGCGATCGAGTCCCGGACGGCGTGGCCGAGCCACACGACGCCCGCGACCAGCCAGCCCGCGAACACCGCCTTGAAGAAGAGGTCCCACCAGCCGGTTTCGAGACCCGACTGGGTGAACTCCGCGGCGGCCGCCATCGCCGGTGGCGAGAGCACGTGGGTGTGGGCGAGCACGAACACGCCGAGGCCCGCCCCGAGGACGTTCCCGACGAGGACGATGACCCAGACCCGGAGCATCAGCGGGAGGCTGGCGAGGCGGGCGAGCACGAGCGCCACGGGGGGCAGGGTGTTCTCGGTGTAGAGCTGGTAGCGCCCGAGGATGATGTAGATGAAGCCGATCGGGTAGAGCAACGAGGCGAGCAGGGTGTTCTCGGGGAAGTACGCCGTCAGCGCGGCGTGGGCGACGAACGTGAGCACGATGGCGAACCCCGCCGCGAGGCCGCTGAAGAGGAGTTCGCGCGCGCCGGTCGAGACCTCCTCGTCGGCGGTGGCGAGCACGCGCTGGAAGATCTCCTCCGAGGAGAAGCGGTCGCCGATCGCCCAGCCCGCGTTCGGCGCGCCGGAGGCGGCGTGGCCGGTGGACTCGCGGATCGGGTCCCCGTCGTCGGGTGCCTCGGTCGAACCCTCCCGGGTCCGGTCGTCGTCCCCGGGGTCGCCGTCGTTCACCGACACGCACGCGCCTCCGGGGGATACCGCTCGCCGTCCCGACGCTGGAGGGATGGTTCCGTTGGTTTCGATCCCGGCATTCGGTAGCGGGGAAAAAGAGCCGATCGATACATAGCACTATCGCCGGCGGGTGCAGGCGATTCCACCGGACGGGACCCCTATCGAGCGGACCGACCCGACGCCCGAACGGGCGGCTTATCCCGGCCGCCGCCGAGGCTGGGATATGACGCGGAGCCGTGCCCGGGGGAGCGCCACGACCGACCGACTCCGGGCGTTCGTCCCCGGTCATGTCACGGGGTTCTTCAGCGTCCACCGCCACGAGGACCCTCGAAAGACGGGGTCCCGAGGCGTCGGCCTCGCGCTCACCGACGGCGTGACGGTCGAGCTCGTTCCCGCCGACGAGCCTGCGGTGGTCCTCGACGGCGACCCGATCGAGATGGAGGCCGTGACCCGCACGCTCGACGCGCTCGGGGTCACGGCACGCGCGGTCGTCGAGACCTCCGTCCCCGTCAGCGCTGGCTTCGGGGTCTCCGGCGGCGCGGCGCTCGGGACCGCGCTCGTCGCGAACGCCGCGGACGGCCTCGCGCTCACCGAGAACGAACTCGTCGGGGTGGCCCACGCCGCCGAGGTCGAGGCGGGAACCGGCCTCGGGGATGTCGTGGCCCAGGCCCGCGGTGGGGTCCCGGTCCGACTCGCACCCGGCGCGCCCGCGGTGAACCGTCTCGACGGGCTCTCGGTACCCGAAACCCGGATCGAGTACGTCTCGTTTGGCGGGCGCTCGACCGACGAGATCATCGGCGGCGACGTCGGGACCCTCTCGGCGGCGGGCGAGCGCGCGCTCGACGCGCTGCTCGACGAACCGACACTCCCGCGCGCGCTGGCGCTCTCGCGGTCGTTCGCGATCGAGGCCGACCTGCTCACCCCACCGGTCGAGGCGGCCATCGAGGCGGTCCGCGAGACGGGTGGCGAGGCCGCGATGGCGATGCTCGGCGATACAGTGATTGCGCTCGGCGACGGCCTCTCGGCGGCGGGCTACGACCCGGTCGTCTGCGAGGTCGACCCGTGCGGCGCGCGGTTGGTCTGACCGCCCGGCGCACGGAACGGTCGGTTTTTCCCGATTCATCACGAATTCGCGGTATGAGCCACACGGCGGTCCCCGACGACCATCCCCGGAGCACGTCGCTCCGGACCCGCCACCGGATCGAGGCCGGCATCGACGCCGGGATCACGAGTCGACAGGGACTGATCGCGGAGGGCCGCGGCGAGGCCTTCGACTACCTCATCGGCGAACGAACCATCGAGAGCGCCGCCGCCGCCGAGCGCGCCGCCGCCGCTCACCTCCTCCGCGCGGAGTCGCCCGTGGTCTCCGTCAACGGCAACGTCGCCGCGCTCGCGCCCGAGGCGGTGGTCGACCTCGCCGACGCGACGGGTGCGGCGATCGAGGTCAACCTCTTCAATCGAACCGAGGCGCGGATGAACGCGATCGCCGACCACCTCCGCGACCACGGGGCGAGCGAGGTGAAGGGACTCACCGCCGACGCCCGGATCCCCGGTCTCTCCCACGAGCGCGGCAAGGTCGATGCCGACGGGATCGGTGCCGCCGACGTGGTGTTGGTTCCCCTGGAAGACGGCGACCGCGCCGCGGCGCTCGCGGAGATGGGGAAGACCGAGATCGTGGTGGACCTCAACCCGCTGTCGCGCTCCCCGCAGGCTGCCGCCGTCCCGGTGGTCGACAACCTCGTCCGTGCGCTCCCGGCCATCACCGAGCACGCCCGCGACCTCCGCGACCGACCCGAGGAGTGGGACGCGATAATCGAAAACTTCGACCGCGAGGCGGCGCTCGCCGACGCTGAACGGGCGATCCGGTCGGGGCAGTTGGACTGAGGTCGGGTTCCGGCTACGTCGCCAACCGACTTTGGTTGACGGCGTAGATCGTGACGCTATCCTCTTGATAGGCCACCCGAACACCCTGGAGGTCGTCGAACGGTTCGACGTCGCCGTAGCGGATGCGTTCGGTCGGGCTGACGTAGACGTACTCGACGCCGTACTGGTCGAGCAGCGCGACGCGCTGTTCGTCGGTCCCGAGGTAGATCGTGTTGACGGCTCGCACCCGATCCGCGTAGGCCGTCCAGCCCCGGTACTGGATCTCGTGTGGCACCCCGATCACGGTCGGCAGACCGGTGAGGCTCGCCGCCGGTGCGGCGCTCCAGCGGTAGATGTAGGGGCTGGCGGCCGAGACGATGGTCGGCCGACCCGACCGGTCGTCGAGCCACTCGATCCCCGCGACCTGGCCGGGGACGTTGTTCTCGGCCGCCGCCAGCCCGTCGAGCGTCGGCTCCTCGACCGGCGAGTTCGCGAAGTGACTCGTGAACGCGACCCCGCCGAACGTCGCGGTCGAGAGCACGAGCACGCCCGCGAGCGCGCCCGCGAGCACCTGACGGCGCGACCACGACCAGCGCCGGCGACCGCGGACGAGCCGGGGGAGGATCACGCCGACCGCGCTCGCCCAGAGCACCCACGCCGGCATGTAGGTCTTCACGACGGTGTTGAACCGGGTACCGCCGCCCTCCTTGATGTAGACGACTTCGGCGAGGAGGACGAGCCCGAGCCCCGCGACAACGAGGACGCCCTCGAAACCCGTCCGGTCGGTCGCGACGAAGTACCAGCCGGCGGCGAGCAGCACGCCGAACAGCGCGATCGGGGCGAGCGCGGCGGGCACCAGCACGACGACCGCGACGAACCAGAGCAGTACGGCGACGGCGGCCGGGGTCTGCCAGCGCTCGCGAACCCGTGCGACGTAGTAGGCGACGAACACCGCGAGGAACGCCCCGTGGATCAGGAGGAGCGAGCCGAGCGGGCTGCGCGCACCCGCCGCGACCGTCGCGACCGGGGTCGAGGGACCGCTGCTGAGCGGACCGAAGACGAACGGTAGCGCCGCGACGATCCCGAGAACCCCCACGACGCCCGCCGCCACGAGCGCGCCGACGAGGCGGGCGAGCGCCGCCGATGCCCGACCGGTCGTCGCCCGTTCGACGTACGGCGAGAGGTCGGCGGCCGCCCTCGATGGTAGAAGGCTTCGGAGGCGGGCCGGCGCGAACGTGAGCGTGAGCCAGACCACGCCGCCGGCAACCGCGAGCCCCCAGGTGTTGACGGTGACGATGAACCCGACGACGACCGGTATCGCGCCGAACAGCAGGACCTGCCGCCGACGGCGCTGGGTCTCGGGGGTCCGGTAGTAGGCATAGCAGAGCCCGACCACGACGACGAGAAACGGCGTGCTCACGGCGTACGGCCGGAGGTCGCCCCGGACGATGGCGAACAGCGGGAACGGGTTGTAGAGGTCGGCCATGATCCGGCCCGCGCTCTTGAAGTAGTAGTTCGAGGCGATGGGGGTCAGTATCGCCTCGGCCGCGAACTGGGTGTGCACGGACGCGAGCGCACCCGCCGCGGGCTCCCGGAGCCCCGACGGTAACCGGCGGACGACCAGTCGAACGGCCGTCGCGAGGTTCGCCGCGCCCACGGCGAAGAAGACCGCCGTCACGCCCGCGAGGGCCCGCGTCGTGTTGCGCTTCGAAAGCGTCTTTCCCCCGAGAGTCTCCTTCGCACGGTCGAGCCGCCGGCCCACCGAGACCGCGCCGGCGAGTTCGTAGACCCCCGCCGCGAGCGCACCGTAGAGGCCCGCCATCGAGAGGTTGAAGCCGTACCACGGGTGGACGTCGAGCAGCCGGCTCAGCATCGAGGTGAGGAGGTGGCCGCCGTAGTAGTAGATCACCGCCTCCCCCGAGAACCACATGTCCTCGGGCGGGAGGG
>NZ_QZWE01000024.1:0-55754 GCF_003602035.1 Halococcus sp. IIIV-5B
GCCGGTGGATCAAAAGCCTCCTCCTTCCCGCTGAGCGCCTGCATCACCCGCACGACGTGGGTCATCGGGAGCACCTCGGCGACGGCATGGAGCCAGTCGGGGAGTGCCGAGAGCGGCATCACCGCACCCGAGACGAACAGCATCGGCATGTAGAGTACCTGGCCGACCACGCTGGCGACCCGTGGCGTGGGTGAGAGGCTGGCAACCAGATAGCCGAAGGCGATGAACGAGAATGCGCTCAGAGAGAAGCCCGTGAACACGGCCGCCCAACTACCCGAAAACCGAACGTCGTAGACCACCAGCCCGCCGATCACCAACAGGAGCACCCCGAGCAACGCGACCACGAAGTAGGTCGTGACCTCGGTGGCGACCCACCGCCACGCGGGCATCGGGCTGGCTTTGAACCGCCGCAGCACACCTTGTTCGCGGTCGCTGGCGGTCGAGACGGGGATCGTAGTGAGTGCGATCGAACCGAGCACGACTCCCACGAGCGCGGGCACGAGTTGGTCGATCCCGTAGGAGTAGGCGTCGGCTGCACCGCCCCCCGCTCCACCTGCTGCACCGCCCGCTCCGGCGTCGAAGACGGTTCCGATGAGCAGGAGAAACAACAAAGGAAAGGCGAGCGTGAAGAACAGCGTCGTCGGTTCGCGCGCGAGGCGTTTGGCGTGGGCCTCGACGAGCTTTCGATAGCTCCGGGGGTTCATCTCCCGCGCGCCTCCTCTACCCGGCCCGTGCGCTCCATGAACACGTCGGCGAGGTCCGGTTGGAGCGTTCGGAGGTTTCGCAACGGTGTCGCTTGCCCTTCGAGCTCGAGCACCACCGACGAGACGAGGTCGTCGGCAGCCCCGAACGCCCGGATCACGCCATCGTCGCGCTCGACCCGTTCGACCGCGGCGAGGCCACGAACCCCATCGAGATCGAGGTCGGGATGGTCGTCGAACACCACGCCACGACCCGTATCGAGCTCCGCGAGCAGGTTTCGTGGGGTGTCGAGCGCGACGAGGTCGCCGTCGTCGAGGATCGCCACCCGATCACAGAGGGTTTCGGCTTCGGCCATGTAGTGCGTGACCAGCACGACGGTCGTCCCCGCCTCACGGATGCGTTCGACCAGTGCCCACGCCGCCTCACGGGCCTCGGGGTCGAGGCCGGTGGTGAGTTCGTCGAGGAAGACCACTTCGGGGTCGTTGAGGAGCGCGAGCGCGATGAACAGGCGCTGTTTCTGCCCGCCCGAGAGCGCCTCGAACCGGCTGTGGCGCTCATCGTCGATCCCCCACGTTTCGAGCAGGGGTTCGTAGGCCACCGGCTCGTCGTAGAACGTCGAAAACAGGTCGAGGAGTTCGAGTACCGTGAGCCGGGCGGGGAGTTCGGCGGCCTGGAGCTGCATCCCGATCCGTTGGGCGAGCGCGGTGCGCTCCCGACGGGGGTCGAGTCCCAGGACGCGCACCTCACCCTCGAACGGGCCGAGCCCCATCACCGATTCGACGGTCGTGGTCTTCCCCGACCCGTTCGGCCCGACGACGCCGAAGATCTCGCCCTCCTGGACCGCGAAGCTCACGTCGTCGACCGCGAGCACATCGCCGTAGCGTTTGGTGAGTCCCTCGACTGAGATCACCGCGTTCGACTCATCGTAGGCCGAGGATTCCGACATCGAGCGTTCTGTGCGGCCCGTCACAGCCGATCCACTTCAAAGGTCGACATCCATCGACATCGGTGGATATACCCACACCGATTTTCGACCAACAACGCCTCTCTCGTCTGTTTGCTGCCCGGATCGATGTTCCGACCCCGCCATGACCGATGGTCGAAATCCGTACGGGCTGTCGGTTGGACCGAGCTGTTATGCCGTCGCCCGCCGTTCTCCGGCGTATGTCCTGGGAGACTATCGATCTCGAATGGGACGGCGACGTGGCGACCATCACCGTCGACCGGCCGGACCGGCTGAACGCGATGAACGTCGAAACCCTCGAGGCGCTGGAGGAAGCGCTCTCGGAGGCCCGCGACGCCCGCGCACTGGTGCTCACCGGCGCGGGCGAGAAGGCGTTCGTCGCGGGGGCGGACATCGGCTACATGGCGGATCTCTCGGTGTCGGAGGCCCAGGCCTACGCGGAGCTCGGCCACCGCGTCACCGACGCCATCGAGACCTTCCCCGCGCCCGTCATCGCGGCGATCAACGGCTACGCCTTCGGCGGGGGCTGCGAACTCGCGCTCGCCGCCGACCTCCGGGTGGCGAGCGAGCGTGCGATGCTCGGCCAGACCGAGATCGACCTCGGGATCGTCCCCGGCTGGGGCGGCACACAGCGACTCTCGCGACTGGTCGGCGACGAACTCGCCCGTCGGCTGGTCTTCTTCGGTGAGCGCCTCGACGCCCAGGACGCCCACCAGTTCGGCCTCGTCGGCGAGCTCGTCGCTCACGACGAACTCGATAGCCACGTGGCGGAGATGGCCGCGGAGCTCGCCGCCAAACCCAAGTACGCCCTCCAGGCCGCGAAGGAGTCGTTGAACCAGGTCCACGAGTCCGACCAGTCGGACGGGCTGACCTATGAGCGCCGCCTCTGGAGCGGCCTCTTCGGGACCGCCGACCAGCACGAAGGCATGACCGCCTTCGTCGAGGACCGCGAACCCGATTTCGAGTGACCTCGGACACGAACCCGGGGCTTAAATCCGACCAGCTTCATACCGCGGGCATGGAATTCTGCGACGAGTGCGGTTCGATGATGAAGACCGAGGGCGACGAGTGGGTCTGTGGGAGCTGCGGGTTCACCAAGCTCCGAAACGCCGAAACGGAGGCCGCGATGACGACGACGCAAGGTCAAGAGGAAACCGAGGTCATCGACGTCAGCGACGTCGACGACCGGGGATTGCCGACCACCGAGGTCCACTGCGACGAGTGTGGCAACGACGAGGCCTACTGGTACATGCAACAGATCCGCTCGGCCGACGAGTCCGAGACCCGATTCTTCGTCTGTACCGAGTGCGAGCACCGCTGGCGCGAGGACGATCACTAGTCCCCACCTTTTGCTGCGCTCAGTCGCTCGCTAGCGCTCGCTCCTTCGCTGGCAAAATGTGGATCAAAAGCCTCCTCCTTCCCGCTGGTCAGTCGTCGGCCCGCTCGCTCACTCCGTTCGCTCGCGGTACGATCACTAACCTCTCCGCACAGCACCGCCGAAGCCCTCACTCGCTTCGCTCGTTCGCCCTTCATCCACCAGGAGAGCGGTGCTCTCCTGAGCCTCGGCTCGCGCCTTCGGCGCTCGCCGAGACACCAGGAAACCACACCACACCACCCCGCAACCGCACCACCGCGGCCGCCGGCCGCACCGCACCGCGGCGGCCTACCGGCCCTCGAAATCCGGTTCCTCGCGACCCATGAACGACTCCGCGCCCTCGCGGTGGTCGTGGGTCTCGAACACCGCGGCCTGCGCGGCCGCCTCGTTCTCCATCGCCTGATCCAGCGAGCTTTCGAACCCCTGCCCGACCAGCCGCTTCGAGGTCTTGAGGGCGACCGTCGGTCCGGTCGCGATCTCCTCGACGAACTCGTCGGCCTGTTCGTCGAACTCGCTCTCGGGATAGACGTGGTTGAACAACCCCAGCGATTCCGCGCGGTCGGCCTCGACGAGCTCGCCCGTGAAGACCAGCTCCTTCGCGGTGTTCTCACCTACGATCCGCGGCAGGAAGTACGAGGTTCCCGTGTCCACCGCCAGTCCCACTTGCCTGAACCCGAAACTGATCTTCGACTCCTCGCTCGCGAGCTGGACGTCGCAGGCCACCGCGAGGTTCGCGCCCGCGCCCGTGACCACGAGACACCGCGCGTCGCTCCCCTCCACCTCGTCGAGCGCGTCGAGGATCCCCTGGGACACCTCGTGCGTGAGCGCGTTGCGTACGTCCGGTCGGTTCACCGTCAGCGTCGCCACACCGTCCTCGACGTCGAGCAGGACCGCGTCATCGTCGCTCACTGTGCCGCCCCCGTCCCCTGCTCGCGCTCACGCAGTTCGAACTTCTGGACCTTCCCGGTCGTCGTCCGCGGCAACTCCTCGACGAACTCCACCTCCCGGGGGTGTTTGTACGCCGCGAGGCTGTCGAGGCAGTACTCCCGTACCTCGTCTTCGGTCACGTCCGAATCGGGTCGCGGCACAACGAACGCCTTCACCGTCTCGCCCCGGCGCTCGTCCGGGATCCCCACGACGGCGGCGTCGGCCACGTCGGGGTGTTCGAACAGCAGCTCCTCGATCTCGCGGGGGTAGACGTTGTACCCGCCGGTGACGATCATGTGTTTCTCCCTATCCACGATGTAGAAGAAATCGTCCTCGTCCCAGTAGCCCACGTCGCCGGTGTGGAACCACCGCTTTCCGTCCTCTTCCGTGAAGACCGCCTCGTTCGCCTCGGGCCGGTCGTGGTAGCCCTTCATCACGTTCGGGCCGCTGACGACGAGCTCGCCAGTTATCTCGTCGAGGTCGGTCTCGCCCTCGTCGACCGGGCCGCGGTCGACCTTGCGGACCGGCTCGAACTCCCGGTCGACGATCTTCGCCTCCACGCCCGGTAGGGTCTGTCCGATCGACCCCGGCCGCCGCGCGTCGGGGCTGTTGAAGTGGGTTACCGGCGAGGTCTCGGTGAGGCCGTAGCCCTCGTAGAGTTCGATGTCGAACAGGTCCTCGAACCGCCGGAGCACCTCCATCGGGAGGCTGCTCCCGCCCGCGTTGACGAACCGGAGCGACGAGCAGTCGAACTCGTCGAGGTTCGGCTGGTTCACGACGTCGTTGTACATCGCCGGCACGCCCTGCATGATGGTGATCTCCTCGGACTCGATGAGCGAGAGCGCCTGCTGGGCGTCCCACGACGGCAACGGGTAGTAGGCCGCCCCCGAGAACAGCGAGGTGTTCATCGTCACCGTCATGCCGTAGATGTGAAAGAGCGGGAGCACGCCGAGCGAGCGGTCGTCGGGTTTGGTGCCCCCCGGCAGGAGGTCGACCGCCATTCGTGCGTTCGACGCGAGGTTGTCGTGGGTCAACAGCACGCCTTTCGGCTGGCCCGTGGTCCCCGAGGTGTAGGGCTGACACGCCACGTCGTCGTCCGCACGGTCGACGACCGCGGGTGACTCGTCGACGAGGAATTCCTCGAACGATGTCGCACCGTCCGCCTCCCCGAGGCTCACGACCGTCTCGACCTCGGTCTCGTCGCGGACTTCCCCGACCACCGGGACGAGGTCCGCGAGCGTGACGACGAGCTTCGCACCGCTGTCGTCGAGCAGGTGGCCGATCTCGCGGGATTTGTACTGCGGGTTCATGGGGACCACGACCGCCCCCGCGCGGAGCGCGCCGTGGAAGCTCACCACGAACTGCGGGAGGTTCGGGAGGTAGACCCCGACGCGGTCGCCGGGTTCGATCCCGACCTCGGCGAGCCCCGCCGCGAACTGGCCGACCTGCGCCCAAAACTCCCGATAGCTCAGGTCCCGCCCGTCGTAGTGGATCGCGGTCGCGTCCGGGTGCGCCGTCGCCGCGGACTCGACGTTGGTCACGAGATTCGTCATGGATTCCCATGAAGGAACGCGTGCCGTCGGTTAAAACGTTCCCCTCACGCGAAACAGTGGTCGGTGCTTTCCGATCTCTGATTACCGATCGTAATCGGCCGGGGTTTCGCGTCCGGGTCAGCCGCCGAAGGAGACCTCGCGGATACCTTCGAAACCCGCCTACTGTTCTTGAGGGCGACCGGCACGAGCCTCGGGCTGGGTTCGTCGCGTACGAGGCGCTTCGGTCGAGGTCGGGGGTGCCACGACCCGATGACTTAGGAAACCCGACGCCGTACCCCGCTCATGCGACTCCACTGGCACCGCCGTGACCTCCGGGCGGCGGACAACCGTGCGCTCGCGGCGGCCGCCGAGAGCGAGGTCCTCCCGGTGTTCGTCTTCGACCCGACCGTCCTCGATCACGCGGGTCCGGCTCGGGTCGCGTTCCTCCTCGACTCGCTCGGCGCGCTCCGCGAGGACTATCGCGACCGCGGCGGGGATCTGGTCGTCGCGCACGGCGACCCGGCCGAGGAGCTCCCGCGACTCGCCGACGAGTACGGGGCCGAGGCGGTGTTCTGGAACCACGACTACACGGGCCTCGCGCGCGAACGTGACGAACGGGTCGCGAACGCGCTCGACGACGCCGCCATCGACCACGAGGCGTTCCACGACGCAGTCCACCACGAACCCGGGGCCATCACGACCAACGACGGCGATCCGTATGCAGTGTTCTCCTACTTCGGGAAGAAGTGGCTCGACCGCGAGAAGGAGTCGTCGTATCCCGCGCCGGATGGGGACGCCCTCCGGGCCGTCGACGGCGATAGCGACGACCTCCCAACTCTGGACGACTTGGGATTCGACGAACCCGGCACGAGCCTCCCGGAAGCCGGGACCGAGGCGGCGCGGGATCGACTGGATTCGTTCTGCGAGGCGGCGATCGGGGAGTACGAAACAGAGCGTGAGTATCCCGCCCGCGCGGGCACCTCGCGGCTCTCTCAGGACCTGAAGTACGGCACCATCGGGATCCGGGAGGTCTCCGAACGGGTCGCCGAGGCCGCCGAGCAGGCCGACGGCGACGACGCCCGCGAGTCGATCGAGACCTACCGCGAGGAGCTCGCGTGGCGGGAGTTCTACACCCAGGTGCTCCGGTACAACCCCGAGGTCGTCACGGAGAACTACAGCTCCTACGAGAACCCGATCGAGTGGCGCGAGAGCGACGACGACCTCGACGCGTGGAAGGCGGGCGAGACGGGTTATCCCATCGTGGACGCCGGCATGCGCCAGCTCCGTCAGGAAGCGTACATGCACAACCGCGTGCGGATGATCGTCGCCGCCTTCCTCACGAAGGACCTCCTGCTCGACTGGCGGGCGGGCTACGACCACTTCCGGGAGCTGCTCGTCGACCACGACACCGCCAACGACAACGGCGGCTGGCAGTGGGCAGCCTCCACCGGGACCGATGCCCAGCCCTACTTCCGGGTGTTCAACCCGATGACCCAGGGCGAGCGCTACGACCCCGACGCCGAGTACATCAAAAAACATGTCCCGGAACTCGACGATGTGGACCCCGACGACATCCACTCGTGGCACGAGCTCGGGGCGGACGAGCGCGCGGACGTGGCTCCCGATTATCCGGATCCGATCTGTGACCACAGCGAGCGCCGCGAGGAAGCTATCGCGATGTTCGAACGCGCACGCGGCGACGACGAGTGAACTGTTCGGGACGACATCCCGAATACCACGAACGGGTAGCTTCACTCCATGATCCCGAACTTCACGGGGATGCGAGTTCACAAATCCCGACGCAACTGAGTGACCGCACAGCACCGCCCCGAACCGCCCCGCGACAGCCACGAGCCTCCCCAACCGATTCACTTCACTCGCTTCGCTCGTTTCGTTCATCCCTCGCACAATGTCCGCGGACGGCACTCGCGTCGCTCGTGCCGACCGCGAGCGCGCGCCACGGCGGGTGGTCAGGATCGACGATTCGTTTCCGTGTGGAACGCTATCAATGCTGTATCAAGCTTTAACAGTCATCGCGGCGTTGTATGACGTGGAGGAAATACAATGCCTGAACACTCTCATCCGGAGCTGCCACCGCTCCCCTACGACTACGACGCGCTCGAACCCCACATCTCCGAACAGGTGCTCGAATGGCATCACGACACCCACCATCAGGGCTACGTGAACGGCCTCGAGAGCGCCGAGGAGACCCTCGCAGAGAACCGCGAGTCCGGCGACCACTCCTCGACGGGTGGTGCGCTCAACAACGTGACCCACAACGGCTCGGGGCACTATCTCCACACGATGTTCTGGGAGAACATGAGCCCGAACGGCGGCGGCGAACCCGACGGTGACCTCGCCGACCGCATCGCGGAGGACTTCGGTTCCTACGAGGGCTGGAAGGGCGAGTTCGAGGCCGCCGCGTCCGCGGCCTCGGGCTGGGCGCTGCTGGTCTACGACCCGGTGGCCGAGCAGCTCCGCAACGTGGCCGTCGACAAGCACGACGACGGTGCACTCTGGGGCTCCCATCCGGTACTCGCGCTCGACGTCTGGGAACACTCGTACTACTACGACTACGGTCCCGACCGCGGCAGCTTCATCGACGCCTTCTTCGAGGTCGTCGACTGGGACGCCGCCGCCGACAACTACGCGAAGACCGTCTCGAACCACGAGTAATCCCCGAACCCACGCATTTTTCGCGCGCTCGACCCGATAGCGCCGCGGCCGTTTCGCCGAGTCGTTACTCCTTGTAGCCCTTCCGGAAGCTCCGGAACTCCGTCCGGTGGGACTCCTCGTCCGAGAGCAGCGTCACTGCGAGGTCCTCGGTCACAGGGTCGTCGGCCTCGCGCGCGGCCGCGATCAGCGAGCGATAGGTGTCGATCGCCGCCTCCTCGTACTCGATCACACCGTCGATAACCGACAGCACGTCCGCGGTGTCCTCGGGCGGCTGGAGGTTCTCCTGGTGGGGTTCGAACTCGAAGGAGGCCGGCGGCTGGGCGTCGAGCTCCTTCAGGCGCTCGCCGATGCGCTCGGCGTGGAGGAGCTCCTCCTCGGTCGCGTCGGTCCGGAGGCTGGCCTTGACCTCCTCGGCGGCGACGCCGTCGAGCACCGTCGCGTTCGTGAGGTAGTTCATCACCGTCTCGATCTCGTCGTTGTACGCCGTCCGAAGCAGGTCGATCACGTCGTCGCTCGTCATACGCGGGGCGCTACTCCACCCATCGTCTTAGCGATGTGGGTCGACGCAGTTCTCCCGGTCCCTCACTCCACCCGAGCGGCGCATGGCACCGCGAGTCGCCACCCGACCGCCCCGACCAGCGCGAACCAGTAGGCGTTGAGCGAGCCGTGGAGCGAGACCATCGTCCCGATCGGGATCCGTAGACCGAACCCGGCGAACGTCGAGACCCCGTAGCCGAGCGCAAGCAGCATCGAGACCGGGAGCGCGAGCGCGGAGACCGAGACCAGCACCCGCTGCACCGGCGGCCGACCGGGCGCAATCCGGAGGACGATGTACCCCCCGAGGGCTCCCACGGCGACGGTGAAGCCGCCGACGGCGAGGACTTCGACGACGGGCGAAAAGGAGATCCCGACCGCGATGAACGCCGGACCGAGGAGGACGACCGCCGCCAGGCTCCGAAACCCCGGCCCCAACCCCACGCGGTCGCCGAGCGCCCGGCCCGCGAGCCCGGTCAACACCGGAAGCACGAACCCCGCGAAGTGGAAGTGGATCGCCGTCAGGAAGACGATCACCGGGTCGAACCAGAACGTGATCCCGAGGTGGTGGAGCACGAGCGCGACCGCGCCGACGATGGCGTAGGCGAACCCCGCGTCGATCAGAGTTTCCGAGAGCGGCCACAGCCCGCGCTCTCGGATCCGTGTGATCGCGGTGACCCCGAGCGCCCCCGTCACCGCGACCCACGGCACCGCGGCGAGCGCCGGCCCAAGTCCACCCGAGGGCAGGAGAAACGACGCGAGCACCAGTAGTCCGGCGACCGGCTGGCCGAGCACGGCGGCGGTGTACCACCGATGCGCGGCCCCCTCGAAGGCCGGCGTGGCCGCCATCCCCATCCCGAGCGGGACGACCACGAGCACCGCGAGCGAGACCGCCCGCTGGATCGCGTCGAGGTCCGCGACCGCCACCGCCAGCACCCACGCCGCCCCGCCGACGACCGCGTTCACGTCGGTGCGTCCGAACTCGCTCGGCAGCCACCCCACCGACGACCGCTCGGTCCCGACGTCGGTCATCCCGGCGGCAGGCGGTCGAGCCCGCTGGTCGGCCGCAGGTCGTCGGGGACCGTCGAAGTGGGTTCGCTCTCCTGGGTGAACGTCCCGCGATAGCTCAGGATGTGGCCTGCGAGCGGGTTCTCGATGGTCGCGTCGACGTGATAACGTTCGCCGGTCTCGTCGTAGCGGTCGCGGACCTCGACGCTCGCGGCGAGCGGGTCGGGAATTCGGCGGTACCGGCCACCCATCCGGAGCCACTGGGCACCCGACTCGACGACGAGCACGCCCGCCTCCACGCGCGGCTGGAGTTCGCTCACGAGATGCCCGCCGGTACCGAGGAAGTCGAACAACCGCTCCCGCTCGCTGTCCCAGACGGTGAGGGAGTCGAACCGTCGGCGCTTACCCTCGAACTCGAACTCGCGGATCGTCGCGAGCGCCTCGTGTCCCCCTTCCCGAAAGCCCGCGGTTCGAACCGTGAACGGAACGTCGTGGCCCGCCTCGGGGAAGAGGAGGTTGAGCGCCGTCATCGGGTAGAGCGCGGGGAGCACGTGGGTCCCGCGCGTGATGTCCATCCGACCGCGCCCGAGCCCGATCGTATCGTCGTCGGCGTCGACCGCGTACCGCTCCCGAACCTTCGGATGGAGGTCGTCGGCCGCCGCGCCGAGCGCGTGTTCGTACACCCCGGTCATCGTCGTCGCTCCGTTGGCCTGTTCGTCCGCTCGCGAAACCAGCCCCGGTCACCGGAGAAACCTCTCATATTCGGGATCGGTTCGTGCTGGACAAAAACGTTCGTGCGGTCCGGTCGCGGTCGTCGAGGCCGACGGCGCAAGGGTGATACCGCCGACGGTCCACCCTTCGAACAATGAGTAGGGCGGCGCGTGTCGTGGTCGTAGTCTGTCTCATCGCTTCGACCGGGTGTGTGGGGTTCTCCGGGGACTCGTTGCCGAGACCGATCGCGGGCTTCGCCGGCGACCCCGACAACCCCTACCCGAGCGAGAACCTCACCGTGGCGGTCGAGGCCAACGCCACCGACCGCGACTTCGCGCCGCTCGTCCGCGAAGCGCTCGAGTACTGGGAGGCCAACGACGAACGCTACCTCAACTACACGGTGAACGCCACGGTCGTTCCGAACGCGACCGACCCCGACATCCGGGTCTCGTTCGCCCCCGCGCTCTCGACGTGTGGCGACGTCAGCCACGCCGCCGGCTGTGCACCGCTGATAACCAACCCGACCCAGACCGCCGACACGGTCGAGATCAGTTCGCTCGACAACCTCTCCGACGATTCGACCGTCCACGTCGTCGAACACGAACTCGGCCACGCCTTCGGGCTCGGCCACGACGACGACCCACAGTCCGTGATGGCATCCCGCACGACCCTCCGGGCGCTCCCCCAACCGAACGCGACCGACCGGGCGCTGGCGTGGGACGACCCCACGCTCGTGGTCTACCTCGTGAACACGACGCCGGCGACCCGCGAGCAGATCCGCCACGCGCTCGCGTACTACGACCGCGGCGCGGACGGGACGGTCCCCGAGAATGTCTCCTTCCGTTCGACCCGAAACCTCAGCGAAGCCGACGTCGTGATACGCTTCGCGTCGGACGCGGCGTGTGTCTCCCGACAGGAGTCGTGCGGCTCGGTCTTCGGGACGGACTCCGACGGTGACGGCGCGCTCGAACGCTACGAGCGGGTTGACATCACCCTCACCGACCTCGAGACCGACGTCGTCGGGTGGCACGTCGCCCGGTGGCTGGGGCTCGGCTTCGGTGTCGAGAACGAGTCCGCCTACCCGCCGGCGCTCGCGGTCACGACTACCCACGACCACCGGGCGGGCGAGTGGTGGCGATAGCTACACCGAGTCCCACTCGCGCCGCCGTACCGAGTAGCCACCACACTCCGGACAGACCTGCCAGCGCTCGTCGAAGCCCGTTTCACAGTTCCGACAGACGTACTCCGTCTCGTCAGCGTCGTTCGCCGCCCCGATCCGACCCCTGAGACGTTCGAGATAGCACATCCGGCGTTCGCTCCGATCCGACGATCGGCCAGAAACGTTAAATACTTTGTCGCGTCCGCGACGCGAACCGGTCGCTTCGCTCGCTCACTCGAATCCGTCCTCCCACTCGAAGACACCGTCGCGCTGGACCACGCTTCCGTCGATCTCGAGGCGTGAGCCCTCGCTCATGTCGGTGATCAGGTCGATGTGGACCGCGCTCTCGTTGCCTGCCTCGCCCTCGGGGAGACAGGCGTCGTAGGCCCGCCCGAGCGCGAGATGCACCGTGCCGGCCATCTTCTCGTCGAACAGGATGCTGTCGGTCGGTCGGTCGATACCGCGGTTCATCCCGATCCCGAGCTCGCCGAGCCGTCGGGATCCCTCGTCGGTGTCGAGTATCTCGCCGATCACCCCGGCGTTCTGGCCCGCGTCGAAGTCGACGACCGCACCGTCCTCGAACCGGAGCCGGACGTCGCGCACCTGTTTTCCCCGGAGGGTCATCGGGACGTCGAAGGTGACCTCGCCCTCGGTAGCGTGGGGCGCGGTGAACACCTCGCCGCTCGGGAGGTTGTGCGAATCGTCGACGACCGACGCCGTGGAGTTCACTGCGGTTCGGTTCTCGATCGAGAGCGTGAGGTCGGTCCCGTCGGAGACGATCCGGACTTCGTCCCCCTCGTCGAGGCGCTCCTTCATCCCGGCCATCTCCTCGGCGAGCGACTCCCATTCCCGGAGCACGGCGTCGTAGACGAACTCCTGGTACCCTTCGTAGCTCATGCCGGCCTGCTGGGCGAGCGATCGGGTGGGGTGCACGGTCGAGACCCAGTCGGTGTCCAGTCGCGCCTCGCGGATCCCGGTGGTGGCCTTCGAGGCGGCTTCGAGCCGCTCGCCGGGCACGTCGGCCATCGCGCTGGTGTTCCGTCCGCCGCCGAGCGAGAGCACGGCGTCGGCGTTCTCGTAGAGCGCGAGTTCGTGGTCGGGGTCCGCGTCGAACGTCCCGTCGTGGCCGTCGAGATAGGCCCGACTCATCTCCGCGGAGCCGTAGACGGTCACGAGGTTCGCACCGCGCTCGCCGAGGGCGCGGGCCACCGCGACCGCGAGGTCGTGTGCACCCTCAGCAACGCTCACGACGACGTCGTCGCCCGCCTCTATCCGCGCGCTCCAGTCGACCAACACCCTCGCATGCTCTTCGATCCGGTCGTCCATACAGGGTCGTCGCCCGCCGTAAGCAAAAACTCCGACTATCGGACTACGATCCCCTTTCCCTCGCCCCGCTACCCGCGCCAGTCGCTGACGCGCTTCGTCTCGTCGACCGCGACGTGTCGCTTGTTCGTCTTCCGAATCCACGCCGCGAACTTCTCCATCTCCGTGGACTCCTTGAGTGCGGTGACGGTGTTGAAGCGGTGTTTGAGCTCGTGGTTGGTGAACACCGCGTGGATCTGGCGGTGACAGGGTCCACAGACGGGAACGATAGGACTCTCCTTCCGGTTCTTCGGGATCAGGTGATGTCTCGTGGTCTCGACCTCGCGCTCGCAGATCACGCACTCGTCCATGCCAACGCTCGTCGTCGCTCCCTCATCGCTCCTCGGGCGGGAGCAACCGATTCCGGGACCGGACCGTTTCGATCGCCCTCAGTCGAGGAAGTCGGGGGTCGTCCGCTTCTCGTCGCGTTCGGCTTCGAGGTGTTGGCGGAACTCCTCGACAGAGACGCCGTCCTGCTCGCGCTCCTCGCGGTCGCGGACCGAGACCGTCCCGGCCTCCTCCTCGGTGCCCCCGACGATGAGCATGTAGGGGAGCCGGTCGTCGTGGCCCGCCCGGATCTTCCGGCCGACCGTCCACGACCGGGTCTCGACCGAGGTTCGGAAGCCATCGAGTTCGTCGGCGACCGACTCGGCGTAGTCGATGTTGTCGTCGCTCACAGGGAGGATCCGGACCTGCTCGGGCGCGAGCCAGAGCGGGAAGTTGCCGTTGAAGTGCTCGATGAGCACCATGAAGAAGCGCCCGTAGCTGCCGTAGAGCGCGCGGTGAATCATCACCGGTCGGTGGGTCTCGTTGTCCTCGCCGGTGTACTGCAGGTCGAGCCGCTCGGGCATGTTGAAGTCCAGCTGGACGGTGGGGCCGTCCCAGACCCGCCCGAGCGCGTCGCCGAAGGAGAAGTCGATCTTCGGGCCGTAGAACGCACCGTCGCCCTCCTCGACCTCGTAGTCGTAGCCCCCCTCGTCGAGGACGTCCCTGAGCTGCGATTCGGCCTGGTTCCAGAGCTCGTCACTGCCGACGGACTTCTCCGGGCGCGTCGCCAGCGCGAGTTCGGCGTCGAGGTCCACGACCTCCATCACCTCGAAGATGGTCTCCATGATCGTCTCTATCTCGGCGGCGATCTGGTCCGGACGAACGAACAGGTGGCCGTCGTCGATGGTGAACGACCAGGTCCGCGAGAGCCCCGAGAGCTCGCCGCGTTGCTCCTTCCGGTAGACGGTGCCGTCCTCGAAGTACCGAACCGGGAGGTCGCGGTAGCTCCACGATTGATCCTCGAAGATCATCGCGTGACCGGGACAGTTCATCGGCTTCAGACCGTACTCCTCGTCGTCGACGTCGAGGAGGAACATGTCGTCGACGTAGTTGTCGTAGTGGCCCGACTGCTTCCAGAGTTCGGTCCGGAAGAGGTGCGGGGTCTCGACCGGCTCGTAGCCCGCATCGAGGTTGAGCGAGCGCGCGTACTCGGAGAGCGAATCCAGGACCCGCTTCCCGTTCGGGTGGTAGAGCGGCAGACCGGGTCCCGCGGTCTCGGAGATCGAGAAGAGATCCATCTCCCGACCGATCTTCCGGTGGTCGCGTTCGGCGGCCTCCGCACGCCGTTCGAGGTAGTCGTCGAGTTCGCCCTCGGACTCGAAGGCCGTACCGTAGACCCTGGTCAGCGTCTCGTTGTCCTCGTCGCCACGCCAGTAGGCCGCCGAGATCTCGAGCAGCGCGAACCCACCGATCTCGCCCGTCGAGTCGACGTGCGGGCCGCGACACAGATCGAAGAAGTCGCCCTGTTCGTAGACGCTCACGGGGTCCTCGCCCGCGACCTCCGTATCGAGGATCTCGCGTTTGAACTGGTTGTCGTCGTAGGCGTCGAAGGCCTCCTCGCGCGACCACTCGGTTCGTTCGATCGCGAGGTCCGCCTCGATGATCGACTCGGCCTCGTCCTCGATCGCCTCCAAGTCCTCTTCGTCGAGGTCGACGTTCGCGATGTCGTAGTAGAACCCCTCGTCGGTCCACGGGCCGATGGTGAGTTTCGCCTCGGGGTAGAGTCGAGTCAGGGCTTGGGCGAAGACGTGGGCCGCGGAGTGCCTGAGCACGTCGAGGTACTCTTCGGACTGGTCGGTCACGATCTCGATCTCGACGTCCGACAGGAGTGGCTGGGTCTTGTCGACTAGATCTCCATCGACGACGCCCGCCACGGTGTCCCGGCCGAGCCCAGGTCCGATCTCGTAGGCCACGTCCTCGACCGTCGAGCCCCGCTCGACGTCCAGTTCGGAACCGTCCGGCAGCGTCACGACGACATCGCTCATGGGCCGAATAGGTCCCACGCGCGGCATAAGCCTGTTGAGACGGTCGTCGGTCAGACCGCGCGCCCCGCGACCCGGAGGAGCTGTGCCGCACGGTCGGCCTTCGCGAGGAAGACCTCCCGAAGCGTCGGCGGGGCTTCGACTCGCGACCCCGCGATCACCGACTCGGGGAGCCAGAGGGTGTCGCGCGGCACCCCGTCGTCGCCGTGGACCGCGAAGTGGCTGGTCTCGAGTTTCATCACCAGCGGGAGGTCGGTCCGTTCGACCCCCTCCTCGGTCGTGTAGAGTTCGCGGTTGAGGCGTTCGTGGGTGGTGCGCTGGATGAACGCACCCGACCCCTCGTCCGGGGTCGGTTCGATGGAGAGCCGGCCGACGTAGTAGGCGCGCGAGAACCGTTCAAACATGGTATGGTGATACATGCCACACACCGGTACTAAACGTTTCGGGCCCGCCGACCGAGCGGGCGGGGAGCCGGCACGAACGGCCAGCGAGTTTTTATCCCGGCCTCGTCAACCGGGTGGCAGTGAACACGAACGCCGCGGTCGTCGTCGCCCTCCTCGTACTGGCGGGTGGGGTCGTGGGCATGACCTCACAGGCGCAGCCGACCGGGACCACCACCCAGCGCGACGTCGACGGGGGGACGTTCGACGACGTCTCGACGTTCATGCAGCGCGGCGTCGTCGCGACCAACGGCTCCGTCGACGCCGGGATGTGGCTCGCGGCGTTCGAGACGGCCAACAACATCTCCCGGAAGCAGACGCTCGTCCAGCACCGCGCCGCGACCCTCGACGAACGGCTCGACCGACTCGAAACCCGGGCCGAGCGGTTTCCGCCCGAGAACGCGACGTCGCTCGCCCTCCGGAGCCACCGGGTTCGGCTGGTCGCCGAACGCGAGGCGCTCCGGAACGCGGTGAGCGAGGCCAAGACCACCGCGGCGAGCGAGGGCGTGAACGCGACGACGTTCGACGACCTCGACGGCCGGATCGAGAACCTGACGATACCGGCCCCCGGTTCGAACGCCAGCGCCGCCACCGACACCACCAGCGCGAACGCCACCGCCCCGAACGGTTCGGCCGCGACCGCCGACGACGTCCGGTTCGCGGGGGTCACCCGCCGGTCGGGAACGACCTACAGCGGTCCGTAGGGACCGACGGCCGGTCTCGGGGTACGTCCCGTGGTACCGGCGAGGTTTTACGCTCTGAGCACTAACGAGAGGTGAATGGATTCCGCGGCGCTGCTCGATCTCCTGGGGAACGAAAACCGTCGGCGCATCCTCAGACTCCTCGCCCAACGGCCCTGCTACGTCACCGAGATCAGCGACGCGCTCGGGGTGAGTCCGAAGGCGGTGATCGGCCACCTCCGAAAGCTCGACGAGGCCGGGCTGGTCGAGAGTCGGGTCGACGACGGCCGTCGGAAGTACTTCCGGATCTCCCGAAACCTCCGGCTCGAAGTCACGGTCTCACCTTACGGGTTCGGGGCGAAGAGCGCCTATCCGGCGAGTTCGAGCCTCGACATCGCGTCGTGTCGGTACGTCTCGATCGACGTCGCGACGGACGACACCAGCGACCTCGCCGACCTCGCCGCCGACCTCCACCGTTTCGAGGAGCTGGAGGACGAGCTCTCGCTCGCCCAGCGGTGGGTCCAGGGTCGGCTCGCCACGCTCCACGACGCGCTCACCGAGGAGGTCGAGGCCGGACTCGCCGTCGACGACCGCCCCGGCACCGCGGACCACGGCGACGCGCGCTTCTGTGCCGAGGTACTCGCCGGGATCGAGGCGGGCGCGCGCACCGCCGATAAACTCGCCGAACGGCTCGGGGTGCCCCTCCCGGTGGTCGAGGACGCGCTCGACCTGCTGATGACCCACGGGCTCGCGAGCCGCGAGAACGGCCGCTGGACGGTCGAGTAACCGAGCCAGTCGAACGGTGACGGTCGGACACGCCTACAGGTCGCGCGTGAGTCCGTCGCGGAGGTCCCGACCGAAGTAGTGGCCGAGCACCCCACAGACCAGCCCGATGACCGCGAACCCGGCGATGAAGACCGGCCCGCTGCCGTCGACGAACGCGAGGTAGATGTGGTTCTGGAGCGCGCTCCCGCCCGCAACCAGCCCCGCCGCGAGGCCGGCCTCGGCGTAGTATCGACGGCTGCCGATCACCCCGAGAACGAACGTCGCGAGGAAGAGCCCGAGGAAGGCGAGCGGGCCCCCGATGAGCGGGATGAACCCGCCGAGCCCGCTCCCGACCGCCGTGAGCACGAGCGCGACGACGAAGGCCTTGAGCGAGAACACGCCGTCCATCCGCCGGCGGAGCGTCGATCCGCTCCCCGAACGGGTCGCGTCGGCTTCCGTCGTGGTCGGTCCAGCGGTCGTCGTCTCGGTGGTCGTCGCTCCGGCGCGGTCGCTCGACCCGCGACGCCGGGACTCGTCGTCCTCCCCGGTGATGTCGTCGACCTCGGCGAGGAGGTCGTCGACGTCGCGAGTCTTGGTCTTCGTACCCTCGCCGCCACCGTCAGCCATACTCCGACTCGGGGCCCGAACGGCATGGGTTTTTCCCCGTGCGCCGGGTACGGGTCTCGTTTCACCCAGCGAGTACGAGCCGCGCGGTCGGTTAGCTGCTGAAGTCGGTGCAGACCGGTATCCCCAGCGTGTTGAAGTCGGTCATCGCCGCGAGTTCGTCGGGGACGCCGTGGATGTCGACGGTCTTCTCGACCAGCGCCGCGGGGTCGAGCTTGCTGGATTCGATCATGTCGAGCATCTCGCTGTAGCGCGACGGCTGGAGCCCGAGCGAGCCGTGGAAGTCGATCTCCTTCGCGACGAAGTCGTCGGTCGGCAGCGGGATCATTCCCGCCTCGTCGGACGTGGTCAGCCCGATCTGGACGTGTGTACCACCCTTTCGGAGGCTGTTGACCGCGTTCCGACACGTCGTCTCGATCCCGAGCGCGTCGGCCGAGACGTCCGCGCCGCCGTCGGTGATGGCCCGGACCTCGCCCGCGGCGTCGTCGACCTCGCTGGCGTTGACGGTGGCGACCGCTCCGAGCTCCTCGGCCTTCTCGAGTTTCTCGTCCATGAGGTCCACCGCGATCACGTTGCCGCCGAGCGCGTTCGCGATGTGGACGGCCGAGAGGCCGATGCCGCCACAGCCGTGGATCACGACGTCGTCGCCGGCGTGGACGGGCCCCCGGTGGGCCATCGCGTGGAACGAGGTCATGAACCGGCAGCCACACCCCGCAGCGGTCTCGGCGTCGATGGTGTCCGGGAGCGCCACGGCATTGATGTCGGCGTGTGGGATGTGGACCTCCTCGGCGAACGCGCCTGGGGCCTCGTTCATGAACCCGAGGCCGACGTGGTTGTCACAGATGTTCTCGCGCCCGTTCCGACATCGGTCGCAGATGCCACATGCGAAGTTGAACGGGATGGCGACCGCCTGGCCCTCCTCGACGGTCTCGACGTCCTCGCCGACGGCGACGATGCGGCCGGTCGGTTCGTGACCGAGGACGTGCGGCGGGTCGGGACGGTAGCCGAACCAGTCCCAGTCGCCCTGCCAGCAGTGCCAGTCCGAACGGCACACGCCGCAGCCGACGACCTCGGCCACGGCTCCGTCGGGTTCCGGTTCGGGACGATCCACGTCCTGGACGGTCAACGGCTCCTGAAACTCCTCCAGTACGACTGCCTGCATGGCATTCACAAACAACGACGGCTGTTGCAATCAGTTTAACTTATTATTTATTATATTTAGGATAGGTAATTTTCAGCCAGTCAGGGCTTTCGGGGGCAGTACAGGAGATACGAACTATCGCCCATCCCACCGATTCGCGGTTCGAAGGGCCGATCCATGACTCCGAGTACATCCGCGACTCGTTCGAGTGGGCAAGAAGCACGAACCAAACCGCTAAACGACTTACGGGCGAACGCCACTGCATGTCACCCCGACTCGAAACGGCGATCGAGATCGGGGGTCGTCGGGTGAAAAACCGACTGTACCGCGCGCCGCTGCTCGAATGTGCCGGCGACGGTCCCGAGACGGTCGACCGGCTCATCGGCCAGCTCGAACCCGCGGCGGCCGCCGGTGCGGGCTTGCTGTTCCAGGGTGCGATGCCCGTTCACCGCGAAACCGGCCACGTCGCGCCGAACATGACGAGTCTCGCCGCCCCGCGACCCGACCTCGAACGGCTTACGGACGCGATCCACGACCACGGCGCGCGGATATTCGCCCAGATCGACCACGGCGGCCTTCGTTCGCTCGAAGCCTGGCATCACGCCTACGGCGAGGCTCATCCCGAGGTTCGACAGCTCGCGGTCTCCGAACCGCCACGTCTCCTACGACTCGCCGCGCGCGCCGGGTTTCTCGACCTCGACTACGAGGTCCTCACGACGGAGGGGGTTCACGATCTCGCCGCCGATTTCGGCCGCTCGGCCGCCCACGCCATCGACGCGGGCTACGACGGGGTCCATCTCGCCGGGGCGAACATGGGTATCATCCAGCAGTTCCTTTCGCCCTACTACAACCGCCGTACCGACGCGTTCGGCGGGTCGTTCGAGAGTCGACAGCACTTCCTCGAACTCGTTCACGAGGAGATCCGGGACCGGGTCGGCGACGTTCCCGTGCTGACGAAGTTCCCCTCGGAAGCCGCCGCCCCGCCGTTCGTCCGGCCGCGGCTCTCGACGGCCGACGGGGTCGAGATCGCGCGCCGACTCGAAGCCATCGGATTCGACGGCCTCGTCCCGGTTCGGGCCTCCACGTTTTGGGACATGAGCATCGTCCGCGGCGAGTACCCCGACCGCGGCTGGGAGGGTTCAGCCTTCCGCGAGGGCTATGCGGCAGCGTTCGGAAGCGAGTGGCGGGCGCGGGCGGTCGCGCTCGCGAACCGTCTCCAGGCCCACGAGTACGACCGCGAAGCCGGTTGGAACGCCGACTTCTGCCGGCGCGTGCGCGACGCCGTCTCGATCCCCGTCTTGTGCGAGGGCGGCCTCCGTCGGCGCTCGACGATGGACGACCTGCTCGGCGACGACTGCGACATGGTCGGGGTCGGCCGGCCGTTCTACGCCGAACCGCGGCTCCCCGCGCGATTGCTCGACACCGGTGAGGGGGACACCGATCTCCCGAACGACCCGCGCGCCGTCTGTGAGAGCTGTAACAACTGTACCATCCCGCAGGCGACCGGCGCACCGGGGGTCTGTCGGACCCCGTCGGTGCTCCGAAAGCGTGGCGAGTTCGAGAAAGCGGGGGCCTACGACCGCGCCGAAACTCGGTAGCGGACCCCGACCTCGTTGGTGCTGAGTTCGTCCTTGCGTCGCTTCGCCTCCTTTCGGGTCTCGAACGGCCCCTCGACCACGTCGTCGCCGACGGTGACGTAGTATTCGGTCATTCCCACCTATCGGATGGGGGTGCTCAAATCACCTTTGAACCCCGACGAACGCGTCTCGAACGGATGGGTTGAAGTCCGACGGCTCGATAGGTGGGATATGAACCCGGGCGACCGCGTCCGACTCACGCGCGAGGGCCGAACCCACGAGGGCGTCCTCCTGCCCTCCTCGACCGACGAGCACGTCGTCCTCAAGCTCGACGGCGGCTACAACGTCGGCATCGAACGGGCGGGAAGCGAGACCGAGGTCGTCGAGGCCGACGTCTACGACATCGCGAGCGCCGACGAGGACGACGCCTCGGAAGTGGAGTTCGACGAGGACCTTCCGACCGTGGCGCTGATCTCGACCGGCGGCACCATCGCCTCCACCGTCGACTACCGAACCGGCGCGGTGACCGCCCAGTTCGACGCCGAGGACGTGCTCCGGGCGGTGCCGGAGCTCGCGGGGCGGGCGAACTACCGAGGGAGAGTGGTGGCGAACATCCTCTCCGAGAACATGACCCCGGGAATCTGGCAGGACCTCGCACACGCGGTCCACGAGGAGATCGAGGCGGGTGCGGACGGCGTCGTGGTGATGCACGGCACCGACACGATGCAGTTCTCGGCCTCGGCGCTGGCGTTCATGCTCGACACCCCCGTTCCCATCGTTTTCACCGGCAGCCAGCGCTCGGCCGACCGGCCCTCCTCCGACAACGTGATGAACGCGGTCTGTGCCGTCGAGGCAGCCAAATCCGATTGCGCGGAAGTCATGGTCTGTATGCACGCGACGGACTCGGACGACCGGTGTGCGCTCCACCGCGGAACCCGGGTCAGGAAGAACCACACCTCGCGTCGCGACGCCTTCGAGACGGTGGGTGCGCGTCCGCTCGGGTGGGTCGATTACGACGCCGAGGAGGTGGGTTTCCGACGGGAGTACCGCGAGCGCGACGGCGTGGACCTCGCCATCGCGCCCGACCTCGAGACCGACGTCGAGTTGGTGAAGTTCACGCCCGGCACGAGCGAGGCGGTGCTCGACGCGGTCTCGGGGAGTGCCGGCCTCGTCGTCGAGGGAACGGGGCTCGGTCACGTCCACACCGACTGGATCCCACGAATCCGGGAACTGATCGAGGACGGAACGACCGTCGCGATGACGAGCCAGTGTCTCGGGGGCCGAGTCTGTGACCGGGTCTACGACACCGGGCGCGACCTGCTCGATGCGGGGGTCGTCGAGACCGAGGACACCCTGCCGGGGACCACGAAAGTCAAACTGATGTGGGCGCTCGCGAACGCCGACGACCCCGAGGAGACGATGCGAACCCCGGTGGCCGGCGAGTGTTCCGAGCGCTCGGTCCCGCTCGAAAACGCCCCCGAGGGACGGCCGTGAGCGCCGGGATCCACCTCCGCGAGGCGGAACCGGACGACTACGACGACGTCGTGGCCTTCACCAGCGAGACCTGGGCCGACCGCGAGACGAGCGACTACCTCCCCGACGTCTATCACGACTGGATCGCGGGCGACCCCGACCGAAAGCGAACCCTGGTCGCCGACGCGGGCGACGACATCGCCGGCCTCTGCCAGGTCGTGTTCCTCTCGGAGCACGAAGCGTGGGCCCAGGGGATGCGCGTCAACCCCGCCTACCGCGGCGAGGGCATCGGTGTTCGACTCAACGACGCGCTGTTCGCGTGGGCGCGCGAGCAGGGCGCGACCGTCTGTCGGAACATGGTCTTCTCGTGGAACGTCGCGGGGCTCGGTATCTCGCGCGCCGCGGGCTACGACCCCCGAACCGAGTTCCGGTGGGCACACCCGACACCCGAGACGGCGGACCCCGACGACCACGAGGTCGTCTCGGACCCCGACGCGGCCTGGAGCTTCTGGCAGCGCTCGACGGCACGGCGCGACCTCGCGGACCTCACCCTCGCGATGGACGAATCCTGGGCCGTCTCGGAACTCACCCGCGAGACGCTCCACCGCGCCACCGAGGAGACGCGGGCCTTCGCGGTCAAGCGGCCCGACGAGGGAACCCGGGCGATGGCGTATCGGACACGCGACTTCGAGTACGGTGACGGCGACGAGGCCGAACGCGTCGCGGAGTACGGCGTCGGCGCGTGGGCCGACCTCGACGCCGCGCGGGCGCTCTTCGGTGCCATCGGAGCCGACGCCGCCGACCTCGGCGCGGACCGGACCCGGGTGCTGATCCCCGAGACCGTCACGGCGGTCTCGGACGTCGCCGCGCTCCGCATCGGCGTGAGCGAGGAGCCGGACTTCGTGCTCGAAGCCGACCTCACCTGAATCGAATATCGTCCCCGCCTTGCTGCCGACGTTCGGTCCGGTAATATGATATTGCCCGCATTTGCGATCGGTGATATGTCTGCACAGGTGAGCGATCGTCGTCAATACGTATTGACCGTCGCGGTCGTTGTCGTTGGTGTTCCGCTTTTGATCTACATTCTCTTTATCGCCGATCCACTATTCATCGGGTTCGGGTTTGGGTTCCTCGTTTTCCTGTGCATTTTCTATCTCGTCTACCGATTCGTCCGGGCGCACGAACGGATCGCGGACGCACTCGAAGTGCGGAACGAACGAAGCGGGCCGATGAACGAACGCTGACCGGTCGGCCATCCAGGCAGAACTGCGTGAGAACTCAGTCGAGCACCACGAGCACGTCGCCCATGTCGACCGACTCGCCCTCGGTCGCGGCGACCTCGACGACGGTGCCGCCGCGCGAGGCCACCACGTCGTTCTCCATCTTCATGGCTTCGAGCACGCAGAGCACGTCGCCGGAGGAGACCTCGTCGCCCTCCTCGACGTTGACGTCGAGAATGGTGCCCTGCATCTCGGCGGTGACCTGCTCGCCCTCCGCCGTACTAGTACTACTCTCGTCGCTCCCACCGTCGCTCGGCCCGGCCGAACCGAGCTGCTGGGTGTTCCCGGAGCCGTTCGCGGCCTGGATCGGCGGCGCGCCGCGCTCTTCGAGGTTGACCTCGAAGCGCTTGCCGTTGACCTCGACGACGAAGTCCCGTTCGGTGACCTCCTCGTCCTCGCCGCCCTCGGTCCCGCCCGTCGGGCCCCACTTCTCCTGGGCCTCCTCGATTTCCTCGGGATCGAGCTCCTCGTCGAGGTAGTTCGTTGTGTGTGTCCCTGCCGAGAAGGCGTCGTCGTCGAGCATCAGACGGTGGAACGGGATGACAGTAGTGACGCCCTCGATCTCGAACTCGGCGAGCGCACGCTTGCTCCGCGCGAGGCACTCCTCACGGTCCGCGCCCCACACGATCAGCTTCGCGAACATCGAGTCGTAGTCGCCGACGACCTCGTCGCCCTGTTTGTGGGCGTCGTCGAGGCGCACCCCGATCCCACCGGGCGGGTCGTAGGTTTCGAGCGTCCCCGTCCCGGGTGCGAACTCGTTCGCGGCGTTCTCGGCGTTGATCCGGAACTCCATCGCGTGGCCGTCGAGTTCCACCTCGTCCTGCGCGAACGGGAGTTCCTCGCCGTCGGCCACCCGGATCTGCTGTTTCACGATGTCGATGCCCGTGAGTTCCTCGGAGACGGTGTGTTCGACCTGAATCCTTGTGTTGACTTCGAGGAAGTAGAAGTCGCTGCCCGCGTCGAGGAGTCCGTCCTCGTTGCGGTCGGTGTCCTCGACGAGGAACTCGAAGGTGCCGGCGTTGTAGTAGTCGGCGGCGTCGGCACCGTCGCGGGCGGACTCCTGGATCTCCGTCCGGAGGTCGTCCGTGAGCGCGGGGCTCGGGCCCTCCTCGATGACCTTCTGGTGGCGTCGCTGGAGCGAGCAGTCGCGCTCGCCGATGTGGCGGACGTTCCCGTGGTGGTCGGCGATGATCTGGACTTCGATGTGGCGCGGGGCTTCGAGGAACCGCTCGACGAAGACCGAGTCGTTGTCGAAGTAGGCCTCACCCTCGCGCTGGGCGCTCTCGAACTTGTCCTCGATCTCCGATTCCTCCTCGACGACCTTCATCCCGCGCCCGCCACCGCCGCCCTCGGCCTTGATGGCCACGGGGTAGCCCGCCTCCTCGGCGAACTCCCGGATCTCGTCGGCGGACTCGACGGGGTCGTCGGTGCCCGGTACTGTGGGCACGCCGGCGGCGCTCATCTCCTTGCGCGCGCTGGTCTTCTCGCCGAGGAGTTCCATCGAATCACTCGACGGGCCGATCCAGGTCATCTCGCTGTCCTCGACCAACGCGGCGAAGCGCGCGTTCTCGGCGAGGAAGCCGTAGCCCGGGTGGACGGCGTCCGCGCCGGCCTTCTCACCCGCCTCGACGATGGCGTCCCCATTCAAATAGGAGTCGGCAGCGCGCGCTGGACCGACGTTGTAGGCCTCGTCGGCGTACCGGACGTGGCCCGAATTCTTGTCCGCCTCGGAATAGACCGCCACTGTGCCGATCCCGAGTTCTTCGCACGCACGCATCACGCGCACGGCGATCTCCCCTCGGTTGGCGACGAGAACCTTCTCGAACATTCGTTCGCATGGTAGACCGACTCCGCGCTTAAAACTATACACTCCGGGTCGGGAGTTGTGTCGGCGGGCGAAACTGTTCATCACCCTCTGTATGCTCTTCCCAGAGTGGAATTATGAATTATCCTCGACATACTTGAGAAAGTCTTGAGCCAGATGTATACAGAATGACGCATCATTGATTGCCCGCTCACCGTCCTCTATTTCGAATATTATCGAAGGGTCAGTATCTAATTCTGGAGCACCATATTTTGCCTTTTCATAGAAAATGCTCCAAAGTTGGGTGAGGAATATAGCACGTACAATGTCGTCTCGCCTTTCATAATCTGATGGGATAGTGTGGTAAAATGCTTGAGTTTTACCAGATTCATAATTGATGCCATGACTATAGTCAAAATCACACCCTATGGCCTTGAACATACATTTTACAGATAGCTCAACACACATCTGACAGTCAATTAAGATATTCTGAATATGTCCTTCAATGTCGGTTACTTTCTGCTGTCGTGGAAGCAGTACTGTAGTCCATTTTTCTGGGTTGGCAACATTGTTAGCGTCACCACCGGTAACGATCTCGTTCTTTTCTTCGCTATATAGCGCAATCACCTCTTCTTCTTCTACTTCAGAGATGCGTTCTCGCATAAAATTGAGGCGGCGAACCGCCTCATTCAGTTGAAGTCTTGCATACTCTCGATCGTCGGGTCGGTCAACCATACGCCATGTAACTAATTTCTGATGACTTGAATCTTGTAGAGATCTACATAATATTTCTGTAATAGTGCCATCACTCACGAGTTCCCGTTAATCGATAGGTCGTACTCAACGATCTCACGAGACACCTCCAAGACGAACTCGAAACTGCCGACACGGAATGACCTGAAGCTATCAACGAGATCCACCGGACGCTGCGCGAGAAGCGGTCGATAGCCGACATTTCTGAATGATCCCGCTCCTCGCCGAGCGTCGTGTGACCCGGACCGCTCAGTCGTCGCCGAGGAGGCGGCGCGCGGCGACCGCCGCGAGACCGGCCACCCCGGCGATCACACCGAACCCGGGACCGTTCGTACTGGTGGTCGCGCCACCCGTCTCGGCCCCGGAGGCGTTCGCGTCGGCGGCCGTGTCGGTGGCCGACCCGGACCCGCTCGCCGTGCCGGCTTCGGTCGCCGCGCTCGTCGCGCCGGTCGACGTGGCGGCCCCGGTCGTCCCGGCACTCGTCGTCGCTGCGCCGGTGTTCGTCCCGGTCGCTTCGACGGCCGTCGAGCCGCTCACGTTCGTGCCGCCGGCGGTCGTGTTGGCTGCGGACGCGTTCGCACTCGCTTGATTCGCCGACTCCGGGGGGACGATTCGATGTACGGCACCCGTCTCGCCTTCGGCGGGTTCGGCGGTGGTGAGGACGTAGAGCCGGTTCGCGTTGTCCCGGCCGAGCGTGAGGATGCTACCGGGGAGACGGTGCGAGTCGGTGTTCTCGATCCGGAGTTCCCGAAGCGGCCACTGTCCCTCCTCGGTCGGCGTCGCGGCCATCAGCCGGCCGGTCGGACCGCTGTCGGCCCCGGGAAGCCGGTAGTCGCCGAGGACGAATGCACCCTGGATCGCCGGGATCGCGTCGTTCGTGTAGAGGTAGCCGCCGACCGCCGCGACCCCGATGCTGTCGTCGTTCACGGAGTGGGGGTACTCGATCACTGGGTCGACGAGCGGTTCGCCACCGCGAACGTCGTCCGGGGTGTGGGTGGGACAGGAGTCCGGCGGGTCCCGGCTCTCCTCCGGTCCGGGTTCGAAACAACCGGTCCCCTCGCGGACGTTCCAGCCGTAGTTGTTGCCCTTCTGGACGTGGTTGACCTCCTCGTAGAGCGACTGGCCGACGTCGACGGCGTAGAGCTCACCGTTCGAGAAGCCCATCCGCCAGGGGTTGCGGAAGCCCCACGCGAAGTGTTCGTCGAGACCTTCCTGCCCCACCAGCGGGTTGTCCTCGGGGATGCCGTAGGCCTTCTCACCCTCCTGCGTGTCGACGTCGATCCGGAGGATGCTCCCGAGGAGGTTCTCGGTCACGTCCTGCCCGTTGCCGGAGACGTCCGGCCCCTCGCCACCGTCGAAGCGCTCGTACCAGTCCGCGACATGACCGAGGCCGACGTCGAACCCGCCGCCACCGTCGCCCATCCCAACGTAGAGGTAGCCGTCGTCCGGGCCGAACGCGATCGCCCCCGAGTTGTGGGTGTCGTACGGCGAGGGGAACTCCATGACCGTCCGCTCGGAATCGGGGTCCGCGGTGAGGCCGTCGTCGTTGGCGGTGAACTCGGAGAGGACCTCCGTGTGGTCGAACTCCTCGGGCGTGCCCTCGCGGCGCGGCGCGCTGTAGCGCAGGTAGAACTTCCGGTTCTCCCCGTAGTTCGGGTGGAGCGCCATCCCGAGCAGCCCCATCTCGCCGCTGATCTCCGCGAGCCGGTCGCCTCCTCGTCCTCCGAGTCGGTGGCGGAGGCCTGCGTGCTCGACCCGCCCCCGACCTCGATCGTCCCGCGCATCGAGGTGATGTGTGGCTCACAGACGTATTCGGCCATCCCCTCGCTCGCGGTGAACTCGACCGTCTGTGTTGCGCCCTCCTCGCTCATGATGTCGGTCCGTTGCAGCACGTTCCCGTCGGCGTCGAGCAGCGCGACGTTGTGTCCCTGCCCATCGAGGTTCTCCCAGACCAGCCGGTACTCGGTGCCGGGATCGAGCGAGAGAGTCGGGTTGGTCTCGCCCGCGATCGAGTCGGGCGCGCGTCCCTGCCAGCCGTCGATCTCGCCGCCCAACCGGATCGTCTCCCGCGACTGGGCGCTCACCCTACCGAGGCTCGCCGCTCCCGCGACCCCGGCGGCCGCGATGGTGGTCCGCAGGAACTGTCGTCGCGACGATCCCTCATCCGACGTTCGTCGTTTGGATAACATGGCTGAACGGAGTTCGATACGGTTGCGGGCCACCGACCGCCCTCCCACACCGGATCGCTTGTTTCGGATCGGCCGCCGAAACGGGTTAATTCCGACGATGTTCGGACGACGACCGCCTCAGAACCGGTCCGACCGCCCGGCGGCCGCCCAGCCGTCGAGCGGCGCGGCGCTCGGTACGCGCACCCGTCGGCCCTGGAGCGCCGCGACCCGCCCCGCGAACGCCCACCGCTTGCCCTCCCAGGTCTCGTCCTCGCTCCCGGCGGCCGCCGCGCGCTCCTGGTCGCCGAGGTGGGTCCCGAGCGCGGCCGCGATGGCGGCGGCTTCCTCACTGCTGGCGTCGTCGGGGATCGCTCGCGCGAGGGCCTCGGCCAGTGAGTCCCGCTCCATCAGAGTGGGATGTTGCCGTGCTTCCGGTCGGGGCCCGACTTGCGCTTGCTCGACAGCACTTCGAGGTCCTCGATCAGTACTGAACGAGTTTCCTTGGGTTCGATGACGTCGTCGACGAAGCCACGCTCGGCGGCGATGTAGGGATTCGCGAAGGTGTCGCGATACTCGTCGATGAGTTCGTCGCGGCGGGCCTCGACGTCGTCGGCCTCCTCCAACTCGTCGTCGTAGAGGATGTTCACCGCGCCCTGGGGCCCCATCACGGCGATCTCGGCCCCCGGCCAAGCGTAGTTGACGTCGGCGTCGATGTGCTTCGAGGCCATCACGTCGTAGGCACCCCCATACGCTTTCCTCGTGATCGTGGTGAGGAGGGGAACTGTGGCCTCGGAGTAGGCGTAGAGGAGCTTCGCGCCGTGTTTGATGATCCCGCCCTTCTCCTGTTCCGTCCCTGGCATGAATCCCGGCACGTCGACGAACGTGAGAATGGGGATGTTGAACGCGTCACAGAAGCGGACGAACCGCGAACCTTTGAGCGAGGCGTCGATGTCGAGGGTGCCCGCGTTGACGCGGGGCTGGTTCGCCACGACGCCCACTGCGCGGCCGTCGAGCCGTGCGAACGCCGTCACGAGGTTGCGGGCGTAGGAGTCCGCGACTTCGAACAGGGACCCCTCATCTACGATCCGGTCGACCACCGCGGTCATATCGTAGGGTTTGCGCGGCGCGTCGGGGACGAGGTCCGAGAGGTCGTCGTCGGCCCGTTCGGGGTCGTCCCACGGATCGACTCTCGGGGGGTCCTCGACGTTGTTCTGCGGGAGGTACGAGAGGAGCCGCCGGATGTCGTCGAGCGCCTGCTCCTCGTCGGCCTCCGAGAAGTGCGCGACACCGCTGTCCTCGGTGTGGGCCGAGGCACCACCGAGTTCCTCGAAGGAGACCTCCTCACCGGTGACGGTCTCGATGACCTCCGGGCCGGTGATGAACATGTGGCTGGTGTCCTCGACCATGAAGATGAAGTCCGTGATGGCGGGCGAGTAGACCGCCCCGCCCGCACACGGGCCCATGATCGCCGAGATCTGCGGCACGACACCGGAGGCCTGCTGGTTGCGGTGGAAGACCTCTGCGTAGCCCGCCAGCGAGTCGATCCCCTCCTGGATCCGTGCGCCCGCCGAGTCGTTGAGCCCGATGATCGGCGCACCGACCTCCATCGCCTCGTCCATCACCTTACAGACCTTCTCGGCGAACACCTCTCCCAGAGAACCACCGAACACCGTGAAGTCGTGGGCGAAGACGAAGACCGTCCGGCCGTCGACGTCGCCGTAGCCCGTGACCACCCCGTCGCCCGGCAGCTTGCGCTCGTCCATGTCGAAGTTGGTCGAGCGATGCGTGCGGAGCTGGTCGAACTCGTGGAAGGTGTCGTCGTCGAGGAAGTACTCGATCCGCTCGCGAGCGGTCTTCTTCCCCCGGTCGTGCTGGGCTTCGATACGCTCCTCGCCGCCACCCAGTGCCGCCGCCCGTTTTCGCTCCCGGAGCTCCTCGATGGGGCTCCTGTCGTCCGAATCGTCGCTCATCGCCACACCCCGTCGGACCTAGCCATACTCCATCATCGATTCGGGGTGGAAAAGGGATTGCGATACCCCGGACGGGGCTGCCGTTGGCCACAGGTAGTAATAGGTCGGGGTCGAACGGGGCCCCATGAGCGACGACCTCCCCCCGATACTCGACGTCCGGGACGCGCTCGACGACATCGAAACCAACACCGACGCCGACGTCGGCGACGACCTCGACGCGATCCGGGCGCGGCTCGACGAACTCGATGACCGTGGCCGCGCGGACGACCAGTCGGTGGTCGACGACATCGACGGGCTCGTGCTCGGGCTCCGGGAATCGCTCGACGGCGAAGCCGACCGCCGGGCGGAGGGCGTCCAGAACCGCCTCCGAACCTACCGCGACGCGCTCCACGACGCCTCGACCACCCTCTCGTTGTCGGGAGCCGAACTCCGCGACGGGTCGGGGGATCGCGCTGGCGTCGTGGACCACGCGGGCGAAACCGTGGACCTGGTCGGCACGCTCGTCAACGGGGGCGACGCACGTGCGGCGGTCGTTTCGCTCGCCTTTCACGACAACGACGGCGCTCCGGTTCGGAAGGTCGAGAGCCACGAAGTGGGGCTCGACTCGGACGAACGCCGCGACGTCGGTCTCACCGTCTACGTCCCCGAGAACGCAACGTACTACGCCACGACGGCGCTCGACGCCGACGACCCGCGGGCGACGAGCGATACCGACGCGCCCGACGGGAACGAGTAGGCCGGACCGCCTACCGAAGCGGCCCGGGGATGATGAAGTAGTCGCCCGCCTCCGGCGTGAGGAAGAGGTCCCGGAAGTTGAGGAGGACAACGACGACGACGACGGCGAGAATCACCGTTCGGAGACCCCAGAGCCACACCGTCGCGAGCGAATCGGCGCTCGAACCCGTTCGGAACTCCGCGACGGCGTCCTTGCCGAGCACCCAGCCGACGAAGACCACGACGCCGAGCACGGTGACCGGGAGCAACAGCGAGACGCCCACGCCGTCGAACCAGCTCAGCCACGCAGTGTCCCACGCCGAGGGGATCCCGAGAACGAAGGCCACACCGCCGAGCGCCGCCGCCGTCCGTCCGCGCAGGAACCCGTAGTTGTCGACGAGGAACGCCACGGCGGCTTCGAGCAGGCTGATCGACGACGAAAGCGCCGCGATCAACACCACGCCGAAGAAGACGATGCCGACGACCCGGCCGACGATGCCTCCGCCGGGGAGGTTCGCCATCGCGGTCGGGATCGAGACGAACACCGCGCCGGGCCCGCTCGTGCTGGCCGAGACACCCTGGGCGAACAGCAGCGGCAACACCACGAGCCCCGCGATCACGCCGATGGCGGTGTTCGCGATACCGATGGTGAGGCCGTCGGCGAGGAGGCTGTCGTCCTCGCCGAGGTAGGAGGCGTAGGTTATCATCACGCTGAACCCGACCGAGAGCGAGAAGAACGCCTGGCCGAACGCCGCCGGCAGCACCGTCCCGGCGTTCGAGACGATGGCGTTCAGGTCGGGCTCCAGGAAGAAGGCGTAGCCCTCGCCCGCGCCGGGGAGGGTCGCCGCGAAGATAGCGAGGCCCACCAGTAGGACCACGATCGCCGGCACCATCACCTTGGTCGCGAGTTCGATGCCGTCCTCGATCCCGAGCGCGACGACCCCGACTGTGATCGCCATGAAGACCACGTGGGTGATGACCGACGACGACCCCACGGAGATCATCCCGAAGTAGCCTTCGGGCGCGGCGAGCGCGGCCCCGGTGATCGAACCGCCGATGTATCGGATCACCCAGCCACCGATCACGCTGTAGTACGAGAGCGTCCAGAAGGAGGCGAGGATACCGAGCGCGCCGACCACCCACCACGCGGGGTGGTTGAGTTTCTTGAACGCGCCGATCGCGCTGGTGTTCGCGCGCCGGCCGATCACGAACTCGCCGAGCAGTACCGGGATCCCGATCAACAGCACCGCGAAGAGGTAGACGACGAGGAACGCCGCCCCGCCGTTCGCCGAGGTCTGGAACGGAAACCGCCAGATGTTACCCAGTCCGACCGCGCTCCCGACCGCCGCGAGGATGAACCCCGCCCGGGTCGTCCAGGTCTCACGTGTTGCCATGGATGCCGGGTTCCAAACCCGTGAACAAAAGCGTTCGTGAAACGATCGCGTGGTTCGGCCTCGTCGGTGCGCGTGTTCGCCCCCGTCGAATCAGGGAGCCAACACGAGCTTGCCGAAGAAGCTGTCCTCGAGCACCGCGCGCTGGGCCTCGCCCGCCTCGTCGAGGTCGTACTCCCGCGCCACGTCGACCGTCAGCTCGCCCTCGTCCATGAGGTAGGCCAGCCGTCGAAGCGCGACCCGGAGGTCCGGCGTGTTGAACATCGACATGAACTGGTAGGAGACGTCCTTGCTCCGGGCGACGCCGTCGTGCTCGAACCCCACCTGTGGATCGTTCTCCCCGATCCCGACCACTCGCGCGCCGGTCGCCGCGACCTCCGCGTCGAACTGGAGGTAGTCGTCGAGCCGGTGGTCGAGAATTACGTCTACTCCCTCGGTCGCGCCGGCGCGGTCGGTCGCGGCCCCGCGCACCGCGTCCGCGAGGTCTTCCCGCGAGTAGTCCAGCACGACGTCCGCCCCGAGGTCGGCCAGTCGGTCGTGGTAGTCGGGGCTGGCGGTCGTGACGACGTGCGCACCCGCCGCGGCCGCGACCTGGATCGCGACGTGGCCCACCCCGCCGCTACCGCCGTGGATCAGACAGGTTTCGCCGGGTTCGAGGCCCGCGTGGTCGACCAGCGCGCGCCACGCGGTGGCCGCGACGACCCCCGCCGCGCCCGCCTCGGTCGCGTCCACCCCGTCGGGGAGCCCCACGAGATACTCGACCGGTACCGTCGCGTACTCCGCGTAGCTTCCCTGGTGACTCCGGCCGATCCCGGTACCGTAGACCCGGTCGCCGTCCTCGAATTCCTCGACATCCTCCCCGACGGCGACCACCTCGCCCGCGACGTCGATCCCGGGCGTCATCGGGAGGGTGAACGGCTCGTACGACCCCTCCCGGAAGTAGGTGTCGACGGGGTTCACGCCCGCTGTGTGGATCTCGACCAGTACTTCCTCGCTCGTTGGCTCGGGTCGGTCGACCTCGTCGACCCCGAGCACGTCGGGACCACCGTGGTCGTGAAAGCGGACTGCGCGCATGGCTCCCAATGGATGGCGGACGAGGAAAAGCCATCGGCGTCGGGTCGGGTCCGTCAGCGCTTTCCGGGGCGGGGGGCTACCGGCGTCGATGCGGTTGATCGCCCACCGTGCGTTCGCCAGCAGCTACCCCGAGAACACCCTCGTCGCGATAGAGCGAGCGGTTCCCGACGCCGACATGATCGAACTCGACGTTCGACGGTGTGGCTCGGGCGAGCTCGTGGTGGTCCATGACGAAGTCGTCGACCGGATCTCAGAGGGTGTGGGTCGTGTCGACGAGCTCTCCAGCGCCGACCTCTCGGCACTCGACGTGCTCGAAACCGGCGCGGGCGTCCCGACGCTTGACGAGGCCGCCGCGGCGATCCCCGCCGACACCGGGATCGTGCTCGAACTCAAGGAACGCGGGATCGCCGACGACGCGGTGGCGGCCGCCTCCACGGTCGAAAACGAGGTCATCGTCTCGTCGTTCGACGCCCACGCGCTCGACCAGCTCACCGTCGACGACCCCACCGTGGACCTCGGTTACCTTCTCGGGCTGAACCCCGACCGCGACTTCGAGGAGGCGCTCGACCTCGATTGCGCCTACCTCCACCCCCACTGGGGGCACCTGCTCCTGACGGACGCCGTCGACCGCGCCCACGAGGCCGACATGAAGGTCAACGTCTGGACGATCGACACCGCGTTCGTCGCCAGCCTCCTCGGACGAAAGGGGATCGATGGCGTGATCGCCGACTCGCCCGACGTGCGGTGACGCTCCCGCCGGGGACGTCGGCGCGCCGACGACAGCGAAAGTGGCGGTTTTATGCGGGCCGCGCCCGGCCGTCCTAGCGATGCGACTGCACGAGTATCAGGCAAAGGAGGTGTTCGCCGAGGCCGGGATGCCGATCCCGGACTCCGAACTCGCCGAAACCACCGACGAGGTCGTCGAGGCGGCCGGATCGGTCGGCTACCCGGTCGCGGTGAAAGCACAGGTCCACGTCGGCGGCCGCGGGAAGGCCGGCGGGATCGAGCTCGTCGAGAACGACGAGGAGGCTCGCGAGGCCGCCGAGTCGATCCTCGGGATGGACCTCAAGGGCTACACCGTCGACCGCGTGCTGGTCGAGGCCGCCGTCGACTTCGTCAACGAGCTCTACGTGGGCGTGACGATGGACCGCGGCGAGGGCAAGCCCGTCGCGATGGTCTCCTCCGAGGGCGGTGTCGAGATCGAGACCGTCGCCGAGGAGACACCGGAAGCGATCGCGCGCGAGCACGTCGACCCCGCCTTCGGGATGCATCCCTACCAGGCGCGCCGTGCGGTCTTCGACGCCGGCGTCGACCAGGAGGTCGCGACCGACGTCGCGAGCGTCCTCACGACGCTCTACCAGCTCTGGGACGATCGAGATGGATCGGACGTCGAGGTCAACCCGCTGATGATCACCAGCGACGACGAAGTGGTGGCGGCCGATGCCGTCATGAATATCGACGACGACGCGCTGTTCCGTCAGCCCGACCTCGCCGATATCGAGGAGTCCGCCTACGAGAACGACCTCGAAGCCAAGGCCGGCGAGTACGGCTTCGATTACGTCCGCCTCGACGGGAACGTGGGCATCATCGGCAACGGCGCGGGTCTCGTGATGACCACCCTCGACCTGGTGGACTACTACGGTGGCGAGCCTGCCAACTTCCTCGACGTGGGCGGTGGCGCGAAGGCCGAACGGATCGCCAACGCGCTCGACATGGTCTTCTCCGACGACAACGTCGAGAGCGTCGTCTTCAACATCTTTGGAGGCATTACCCGCGGCGACGAAGTCGCGAAGGGCATCAACAACGCGCTCGAACAGTTCGACGAGATCCCGAAACCCGTCGTCGTGCGGCTCGCCGGCACGAACTCGGAGGAAGGTATGGAGATCCTGAACGCGGACCTCGTCCAGGTCGAAGAGACCCTCGAAGGAGCCGTGCAACGCGCCGTCGAGAATGCTGACAGCGCCTCCGTCACGGAGGGGTCGCGATGAGCGTGCTCGTCGACGACGACACGCGCGTCGTCGTGCAGGGCATCACGGGCGGCGAGGGCAAGTTCCACACCGGCCAGATGCAGAACTACGGAACGAACGTCGTCGCGGGTGCGGTGCCCGGACGCGGTGGCGAGGAAGTCGAAGGCGTGCCCGTCTACGACACCGTCGACGAGGCCGTCGAGGCCGAGAACGCCGACGCCTCCGTCATCTTCGTGCCGCCGGCGTTCGCCGCCGACGCGGTCTTCGAGTCCCTGGATTCGGACCTCAACCTCGCGGTGGCGATCACCGAGGGGATCCCGACCCAGGACATGGCGAAGGTCAACAAGCGCCTCTCGGAGGTCGACACCCACCTCATCGGGCCGAACTGTCCCGGTATCATCACCCCCGGCGAGGCGAAGTTGGGGATCCTGCCGGGCGACATCTTCTCGTCGGGCAACGTGGGCTTCATCTCGCGCTCGGGCACCCTGACCTACCAGGTCGTCGACAGTCTCACCGACCGCGGACTGGGCCAGTCGACCGCGATCGGTATCGGTGGCGACCCGATCATCGGGACCGGGTTCACGGACGCGCTCGAACTCTTCGAGGAGGACCCGGACACCGACGCGATCGTGATGTGCGGTGAGATCGGTGGCGAGGACGAGGAGCAGGCCGCCGCGTACATCGACAGCGAGATGAGCACCCCCGTCGCGGGCTTCATCGCCGGGCGGACCGCCCCGCCGGGCAAGCGGATGGGCCACGCTGGCGCGATCGTTTCGGGCTCCGGGACTGGTACTGCGGAGAGCAAGATCGACGCGCTCAACGACGCCGGCGTTCCCGTTGGCGACACCCCCGAGGAAGTCGCCGAGAACGTCGAAGACCTGCTGTAGGTCTATTAGTTCGTAGCCGATTCGATTCGTGCTACTATTTTCTCAGTAATGTCAAACGCACGCTGTAGTGTCATCTCTGCATCCCGCTTGGTTGAATGTGCGTCGGGATGAGCTACTTCATTGCGACGTTTTCGGAGAGGGCTCAAAAATCCCATTCCTGAGAATGTGTCAACATCTTCGGAGGCATCCAGTGCTTCAAAAACGTTGTTCCAATTCATGTTTCCCGGATTCTCTCCTTTCTCACTCTCGTACCACTGTCTAAGAAGCCCTTCTATCGCTCTGAGAGACATAAATTCTGAAGAGGTGTACGTTCCAACCAGAAGGTTATCGCAAGCTTCTCCTAGATCTCTTAGCACAGACAGATATGGATCAGATATATCAATATCTAAGAAAGTTTCTGGTCCTTGAGATAATTTTTCTGTAGAAAGATCTGTCTCTGGACTGAAAACAACCATTTCAGAAACTGACTGCTCATACTTCGAGATCCATATCGATACCCGATCCGTTAATTCTGATTCTTCATCAACGGAAATAGCTGACTTATAAATTGGTCTTTGTTTCTCGTTATCCTTGAATTCGCTCTCCCATGAGGCGGCTTCTTCACCAATATCCGTAAAATTCTGCATATTCTTCAATCTAGCAACGTCTCCGAGTAGTTCGATGACTTTCTGATGGTTCGGTATTCGACTGCCCAGCTCGTCAGACAAATCCTCTAGGTCCCTCTGATATGAGTAGATGTTTTCTGCTCTTAGCGGTACCGTTCCATCTGACTGCTCCATGGTTACTTAAAATGAATCTACAATTATTTAAATCTGTGGCATCTCTCACAGATTTGGTCTGTCTTAGCGAGTCTGTTCGGAGATTCTGGTTTATATCGGAATTAAATAATATACAAATTAAGTGGTTTCTAAAATACCTATCTAGTACTACGGCCGGCGGCGAGCGAACAGCGCCGCACCGAGCAGCGCGATGGCCGCCCCGACGACCCCAAATCCGGGACCGTTGCTCGACGTCGTCTCGCCGCCAGCGGTCGCGTTTCCGGACCCGCTGGTTCCGGCCGCGGTCACACCGCCGGACTCCGCGCCGGTCGTCGCTTCATCCGACGTAGCCGCACTGACGGCGGTGTCGTCGGTCGCCGCAGCCGTCCCGGCGCTCGTAGCCGCCGTGCTCGCCGTCTCACTGGCCGTCATCGACGTGCCCGCCGTGGTGTTCTCGACGGTCGTGAGGTTCGCCTGCTGCACCGCCTCGGGGTGGAGCGTGCTCGCGACCGTCACCAGCGGGGCCACCAGTCGCGGGCCGGGTTGGCTGATGTAGTTCGCGTTGACGGTGATAGTCTGATTCCGCTGCACGGCGGCCGTGCTGGCGTAGGGTTCACCGGAGGGGATCGTCGAAGGCGTCGACGTGACGATCCACTGCGGGTTCCGCTCGGCGATCGTCTCGTTGCTGATCTGCTGGTAGCCCTCGATGCCGGCGTTCGCCGCGATGTTGTCGCCGCCCGCGGTCTCGACCACGTCGTTGATGAAGGTGTTGTTGCCCACCGCGAACCCGCCCGACTGCGGGTAGAGCACGCGCGGGCTCTCCTCGTCCTCGACAGCCCGCTCGACCGCAGTGACCGTCTCCTGGGTCTCGTTGACAGTCTCGGCGGCCTCCGAGCAGGATCCGACGAGCCGACCCGTCGTGTTCACGTCGTCGTAGACGTCGTCGATCGAGGTCGCCTCGGTGGATTTGTAGACCGTCAGCCCAGCACCGCGGAGGGTCTCAACCGTCTCGTTCGGGATGATGTTCGCCGCGATCACGAGGTCCGCGTCGGTGCCAACGACCCGCTCGGTGGCGACGGTGTAGCCGTCGGCCTGGTAGACGTCGGTCCGGTTCTGCGACCCGTCGAGGTACGACGTCGTCGGGCCCTGGGGCATCCCGACGACCTTCTCGCTCGCCCCGATCGACCACATGATCTGGGCGGTGCTCGCGCCGATCGCCACCACGCTCTCGGGTTCACCGTCTACCGTGACGTTGGTCCCCGTCGCGTCGGTCGCCGAAACCGGGAACGAGCAGGTCTCGGTCGCTGTCTGTGCCGGTGCGGGACCGAGCGCGGCGTTCGGTCCCGTCGATACCGCCGCGACCGGCGCGATGCCGGCCATCGTCACTGCGAGGACGAGCAGCGCCCCCACCATCGTGTGTCTCATGTCCTCGGAACGTGCGGCGGTACTCAATAAATATTTATCTAACCCAACCCGAGTTGGTCTCGTGGCAGAGACGTCCACGACGCGCGACGAGCCGACCGCCATCCGTCCGGCTCGTGTCGGGAGCCGTGCGGTCGCGTGGTCGGCCGGGCTCGTGGTCGCACTCCTCGCCGTCGTCATCGCGAGCGCGGCGCTCGGTCCGGTGGGTATCGAGTATCCGGTCGTCGCGATGATACTTCTCGACGCCCTCCCCCGGCTCTCGTTTTCGGTCCCCGACACCGCCGCGACGATCGTCCTGCGGATCCGGCTCCCGCGGATCGCGCTCGCCGCGATCGTCGGCTTCGCGCTCGGAGCCGCCGGCACCGTGATGCAGGGCTTCTTCCGCAATCCGATGGCCGACCCCTCGATCATCGGGGTTTCGACCGGGGCGGCGACGGGCGCGGTGGCGTGGATCGTGGTTCCGTTCGTGATCCCGTTCGGGCTCGGCCTCCAGGGCGCGGCGTTCGCGGGCGCGCTGATCGCGGCCTTCGGGGTCTACCTCATCGCCACCGAGGGTGGGAGAACACCGGTCGCCACCCTCCTGCTCGCTGGCGTCGCGGTCCAGACCTTTCTGGGGGCCGTCATCTCCTACCTCCTCATCAACTCGGGCGAGAGCCTCGAACGCGTGACCTACTGGCTGATGGGCCACCTCCACAACGCCTCGTGGGGCGATGTAACGACGACGCTCCCGCTCGCCCTCGTCGTCTTTCTCGGTCTCCTCGCCTACGCCCGCGACCTCAACGTCCTCCTCCTCGGGGAGAACGAGGCCCACTCGCTCGGGATCGAGGTCGAGCGCAGCAAACGTATCCTCCTCGCGCTGTCGAGCGTGCTCACCGCCGCCGCGGTCGCCGTCTCGGGCGTGATCGGCTTCGTTGGGCTGATCGTCCCCCACGTGATGCGCCTCCTCGTGGGACCGGATCACCGGATCCTGCTCCCGACCAGCGCGCTCGCGGGCAGCGTCTTCCTCGTCGCGGCCGACACCCTCGCGCGCTCGGGGCCCGCCGAACTCCCGGTGGGGATCGTGACGGCGGCGGTCGGTGCGCCCTTCTTCCTCTACTTGCTGCGTCGTCGGGAGGTGCGCGCGCTGTGATCGAGGTCCGCGACCTGGGGGTATCCTACGGCGAGGTGAACGCGCTGTCCGGGGTCGACCTCGCCGTCGAACCCGGCGAGGTCGTCGGCCTCGTCGGCCCGAACGGTGCGGGCAAGACCACGCTGTTGGGCGCGGTCAACGGGCTTGTCACCCCCACGACCGGCACCGTCGCGGTCGGCGGCGACGACGTCACCGAACTGTCGGCGCGCGCGCTCGCCCGCCGGGTGGCGACGGTGCCCCAGCAGACCGACCTCTCGTTTTCGTTTCCGGTTCGGGAGGTCGTGGCGATGGGTCGAACGCCCTACCGGTCGCGGTTCGAGCGCGTCACGGACGAGGACCGCGACCACACCCGACGCGCGATGGAACGCACGGACGTCGCACGCTTCGCCGACCGCCGGATCGACGAGGTCAGCGGCGGCGAGCGCCAGCGGGTGGTGTTCGCGCGGGCGCTGTGCCAGAATCCGGACGGACTGTTGCTCGACGAACCCACCGCGAGCCTCGACATCAACCATCAGGTGCGCCTGCTCTCGCTTCTCCGGGCGTTCGTCGCCGAGGGTCGGGCGGCGCTGTGTGCGATCCACGACCTCTCGCTCGCCGCCCGGTTCTGTGACCGGCTGGTGTTGCTCGCGGGCGGGACGGTGCTCGCCAGCGGAAGCCCCGAAGCCGTGCTGACGGAATCGAACGTCGAGCGCGCGTTCGACACTCGCGTCGCGGTGACGCGTCACCCCGTCACGGGAACCCCCGACGTCACGGCGCTCGCGGATGCGGCGGACCGACGGCTCGACGCGCTCACCGTGGACGACCGCTAGATTCGAGGTGGACGCTACACCGACAGTTGCTCGTCGGCGGCCGGCGGGTCGGTCGTGGACCCGGCGACGTTGCTGAGGCAGGTGGTCACGAGGGCGTTGACGCGTTTCGGGTCGGGGACGTCTCGGAGCGCGAGGTTGACCCCGCCGGTGCCCGCGGTGTAGACCGCGATGTCGCCGTAGGACAGCAGCCGTTCGACCGTCGACTGGTCGAAGGTGGTGTTCTGCACCCGGTCGAACCGGACCTGCGTGACCGTCCGCGAGAACAGACCCGTCTTCTCGTAGACCGCTTTGGTGGTGAAGACGTACCGCGTACTCCAGCGGGTGAGGTAGGCCCAGGAGCCGATGCAGAGCCCGACCGGAACCGAAACGAGCGGGAGCCACGACGGGCCGGGGAGCGACCCGAGCCGCGAGAGCCAGACCCCGGCGATGCAGAGCACGAAGCCGACCGCGACCGCGGGGAGGGCGGGATAGGTGCTCGGGGTGCCGGCCCAGAGCACGCGCTCGTCGCCCGTGAGGTGCACCCACTCGACCGACCCCGCCGCCGAACTCATGTCGCTCCTGTAGGCGCGGCATCGTCTTACCGGTTTTGAACCCGAGCGGGACCGGTCGGTCGTCGACGACCGACGGGGATCGGTTACGTTCGTGATGGTTGCCGCCGCGAGTACGATGATTTTTATTCTCCACCGTCGAGGCTCAGGTATCGTGAGTGATCAGCCCGGTTCTCGGGGGAGCAGGAGTAGGGAGTGCCAACCACCGGGCTCCGGTGGCGGAACCGGATCCGACGACGTGACCGACCGAAGCGGTGTGCCCGCGGGCGCGACGGTGGCGGGACCCGACGCCGACGAGCGCTCGGTCTCGATCATCATCCCGACGTACAACGAACGCGAGAACATCGAACAGGTCGTCGAGCGGTGTCGGGACGCGCTCGCCGAGTATCGGTTCGAGATCGTCGTGATCGACGACGACTCGCCCGACGGGACCTGGCGGTTCGTTGAGGACGAGTACGAGGGGCTGGAGGCGGTGCGGGTGGTCCGCCGAACGGAGGATTCGGGGCTCGCGACCGCGGTCTCGCGGGGGTTCGACGAGGCGACCTACGAGCTCTGTGCAGTGATCGACGCCGACCTCCAGCACCCGCCCGAGAAGCTCCCAGAACTCATCGCGGCGTTCGACTCCGGGGCCGACATCGTGATCGGGAGCCGCCACGTCCCCGGCGGCGGCGTCGAGAACTGGTCGCGGTTCCGGCGGCTCGTCAGCCGCGGCGCGATGACGATCGCGAAGCTCGCGCTGCCACCGACGCGCGGTATCTCGGACCCGATGAGCGGCTTCTTCGCGGTCCGACGCGAGATCCTCACCGGAGTCTCGCTCGCGCCGACCGGCTACAAGATCCTGCTCGAGATCCTGTTGAAGTGTGACTACGACCGCGTCGTCGAGGTACCGTACGTCTTCACCGAGCGCGAGCGCGGCGAGTCGAAGCTCTCGGCCGGCGAGTACCTCGGGTTCCTCGAACACGTCTACGACCTCCGGCGGGGCGGCTACGCTGGCCGGAACCCACACGCCGCCGTCTCGGCCGACCGAAACCAGCACTGACTCGGTCGGGATCCCCGAGGCGAACCAATAACCCTAAGCCGGGCAACCTGTATTTCCCGGTACCGAAATGCCCTCCCTCTCGCGCCAACGTCTCGGGGTGGCCCTGGTCCTCGTCGCCGTCGTCGCCGTCGTGGGTTCGCTCGCGGTGAGCGCCGCCACCGGGCCGTCGACCGCCTCGAACGCCGATACCAACGATAGCGCCGACCGCGGCAAAACCGTCGTCGGGATGCAGGCCGCCGGCCGCGTCTCGATGTTCGACTCGAACGGCAGCCGACTCTGGACCTTCGGCACCCCCGACACCGACTACTTCGACGTCACGGTGCTCGACAACGGCTCGGTGCTCACGGGCTACATCACCGAAGGCGAACAGGAGTGCGGCCAGTACGAAGCCCCGTGTGCGCGGACGGGCTTCCAGATAATCGACCCCGGCCCCGACGCCAACCCCGACCCACAGGTCACGAGCGAGTGGTCGTTCCCCGTTCCCGAGATGCTCAACAACGAGGTCCACGACGTCGAGCCGCTCCCCTCCGGCGAGTTCGTCATGACCGACATGGCGAACGAGCGGATCTTCACCGTCGCGCCGAACGGTACGACGACGTGGCAGTGGAACGCGAGCGAGCGCTACGACGCACCCGACGACCCCGTCAGCACCGACTGGCTCCACATCAACGACGTCGACCGGATCGGCGAGGGTCGGTTCCTAGTGTCGGTCCGGAACGCCAACCAGCTCCTGATCATCCAGCGCGGTGAGGGCGTCGTCGACGTCATCAACGAGGACACCGGCGACACGGACGACGCGATCTGCAAGGAGAACAACGGCCTCCGTGACTTCAGCAACGACTCCAACGGCGACGTGCTCTGTGGCGACTCCGAGGTCATGAACCACCAGCACAACCCGCAGTACCTCGGACCGGACGCGATCCTGGTCGCCGACTCCGACAACAACCGGATCGTCGAACTCCACAACGAGAGCGACGGCTGGGAGGTCGCCTGGGGCGTCGACTCCTCGAACGACGTGGCCTACAGCTGGCCGCGCGACGCCGACCGCCTCCCGAACGGCAACACCCTGATCACGGACTCACGACGGGACCGCGTCGTCGAGGTCGCCCCGAACGGCACCACCGTCTGGTCCACCGATACCGGGACGTGGCCGTACGAGGCCGAACGGCTCCCCTATCAGGAGATGGCCAACGACAACGACCTCCCGCGGATGAACGCCAGCGGCGACGCCCCGGTCGTCGACGGGGGGAGCAGCATTCCGTACGTCGACGAGGCCTACGCCGGGCTCTCGTACGTGGTCTCGCTCCCGGTCTGGTTCGCCGCGTGGCACATCGCGGTCATCGTCGTCGGCCTGCTGCTCGCCATCGTCGGCGGTGTACTCGTCTGGAGCGGGCGACGAGCGGCCTGAGCAGAAGAGTCCACATTTTCGGAGCGAAACGACGAGCGAGTGACATCGCCGAACAGTATAAGTCGACGGCGTGAAAGCGAACGACAAATGCCATCCGTTGACACGGCCGAGAAATCGGGATCTGTCGTTGCTCTCGTTTCGGCCGCCGCTATCGGTTCGGTGGTCTCCCTTCTGGCTGGCAGGGCGAGCGACGAGCAGTTCGAGACCGTCTCTCTCGGAATCCCCTTCACAGTCCTTCCGTTCTCGTTGAGCTTCGTCCACGGGTCCCGTGGAGGAGGTTTCCGATCGTCGTTACTCATCGGGGCTACACCGGGCGTTACGTGCCTCGCCGTTCTCTTTTACAGGAGCGGGCGGGAGATGGAGAGCCAAGGTGACCTGACGTTCGCTGGCGGGGTCGCTCTCTTCGCTGCTTTCGGCGTCGTCGGGCTGGGAGCCGGGATCGTCGGTCAGTTGCTCGGGATGGTCGTCTCGCGTGTGGCCTGATTCGATCGTCGACGAACGATTCGTCCCCATCGCGGCCGGAATCGGCTCGTACTCGGGGAAAACGCGGATACGGGTGGTATCTTCTACGCCGGGCACATGCAGGCCCGATCGTCATGCGTACGTCAGCCCACCATCCGGTATGGCAAGTGGAACGTATCCGACGAACGAGGACGGCTCGCCGGTGTGTGCCAGACCGACCCCCGACGGGGTCTGTCTTCACGAGGTCTCGGTCCCCGGCGCGCCGTGTGTCGACCACCGGGGCCACAGTCCGGTCGAAGCAGCGGCGGTCGTCTGGCGACCGCGCGACCCGGAGTGGAGCCTGTAGCGCGCCCGACGCCTACTCCATGTAGCCGAGGTTCCGAAGCCGTTCCTGGACGTCGTCGTCGCGCTCGACACCGCCGGTGTCGGCGACGTCGATACTGTCGAGCCGCTCGTCAAGCTTAGCCTGCAGGTCGGCCCACTTCTCTCCCTCGAGGTCCGTGACCGGCGCTTCCTCGCCGGGGTCGGTGTCGAGGTCGAAGCCCTCGATCCCATCATTGGTGTAGATCAGCTTTCGCGCCGGGGTCCTGACACCGACCTGGAGCTCGTCGGGGTCGAGCCGACCCGGCTGGGTCGGCGACGACGCGACCTCCGAGACCGCGTGCTCCGTGTCGATATCGTCGCCCTCGACCGCCGGTCGAAGCGACCGGCCCTGGTAGGAATCCGGGGCCTCGACGCCGGCGTAATCGAGGATCGTGGGCGCGATGTCGACGTGACGGACCTGATCTTCGACGACCTCGGTGCTCGTGCCGCCGGGCGGGCGGACGAGGAACGGGACGTGGACGAGCTCGTCGTAGAGGGCGGGCTCGTGACCGACCTGGCCGTGTTCGAACAGCGCCTCGCCGTGGTCGGCGGTGACGATCACGAGGGTGTCGTCGTCGACGGCTCGGAGGAGCTTGCCCACCTTCTCGTCGGCGTGGCGCACCGACGCGGCGTAGAGCCCACGGATGACCTCGCGCTCGCGTTCGGAGAACGACTCGGGGTCGTGTTGAGCGCGGGTGACGAGCTGGGAGGGCGTGGTGTCGGTCTCGGGGACGCCGACGGCCTCGCGGTGGTGCTTCGGTGGGGTGTAGGGCGCGTGGGGTTCGAGGAGGTGCGTCCAGACGAAGGCCTCGTCGCGGGCGTCTTCGAGCGCCTCGCGTGCGACCTCGATCTCGGCGGCATCGCCCGTCACCATCCGCAGTGGGCCCTGCACGTAGCGGTAGGCCGACTGGACCGCGCGATACACGGGACTATCGAGCGAGAAGTTCTCGAGGAGGAACTGTCGACCCCGCTCCAACCCCGGGAGCCCGAACTCGCCGACGTCGCGATAGTCGTCGTAGCCTCGGCCGTAGCCGTATTTCTCGCCGAGCCAGGGGTTGGCGTGTGCGCCGACGCAGTGCCAACCGCTTCGCGAGAGCGCCTCGCTGACCAGGGTTCGCTCGCTGCTCAGCTCCTCGTAGCCACCGTAATCGAGCGGGAGCGCCGACGTGAACACCGCCGGGAAGGCGTAGGGCGTCGCCGGGCCGTGGCTCACGGCCTCGGAGAACACGGTGCCCTGTTCCGCGAGGCGGTCGAGGTTCGGGGTGTGTTCGCCGACCGATCCCGGCATGAACGAGGCGTGGTCGGCACGCCACGCGTCGATGGTGAGCAGCAGCGTCTTCATTGTCCGATCCGCTCGCTCGCGGGTGAACTGTTTTACTATTCGGTGGCGTCCCCCGACGGTCGAGATGGGTCTCCACACGCCGGGATGGACGTGTGATCACACACCGAACGCACGACGGGGGTCCAACGGCAGGATCGCCCGAAACCGTCGTTTTCGTTGGTCTGACCGCCCGAGGATCCGATAGGCAATACTTAATTGGCTCCGGTCTGTTCTTTCGCGCAATGATTTCGTCCTCCGCCGAGCGCTCTCTTCGTTCCACTGGACCACGACGACGAACGGAATCCCGCGAAACCCGTCGCCCGTTCTGAGATGTCCGGCACACGCGTCGTTCTGTGTCCGCATCTCTCGGTCGAACACTACCGCGGCGGCGAGAAGTGGGTCTGCTCGCTCGCCAACCGCCTCAACGCCGACGGCGTCGACGTCTCGGTTCGCGCCCTCCCCTACGCGCCCGGCGGCGAGCGTCGCGTCGCGGTGCGCGACGTGCTCGACCCCGACATCCCCTATCGCGAGGCCTGGCACCACGACCTCTCGGCGTTCGACACCGCGTACATCTTCTACAACCCCCTCTCCGAACTCTTCTTCTCCGGCGGCGGCACCCGGATCGCGGGCGTCCACTCCTGGGTGTTCGTCTCGCGGAAGCTCTACGAGGCCCACTACGGCGCGGTACCCACGGCGGTCAAACTCCTCTATCGGACCGTCGGCAAACGCGACCTCTCGCGGTTCGACGTCGTCCACTCCGTGACCCCGGCCTACGACTCCCCGCATCCCAACACGGTCCACATCCCGAACTTCGTCGACACCGACCGGTTCTCGCCCGACAACGCACCGCTCGACGACGAGTTCACCGTCCTCACGACCGCCGCCCACATTCGCGAGAAGGGCTGGGACACGATACAGGACGTGGCCGAACGCCTCCCGTCGAACGTCCGAGTGGTGACGACCGGTGAGGGTGCGGGGGAGGTCGAGGGGCTCGGCTTCCTCGACGAGGACGAACTCGCCGCGGCCTACGCCCGCGCGCACGTCGTGCTCCACCCCGCCCGGGTCGACACCGACAGCATGGTGATCAACGAGGCCTGTGCCTCCGGCACCCCCGTGGTGACGACCCCGCTCTCGACCCACGTCAGGGAGAACGAGGCAGTGTTGCAGGCCGAAACCCCGCGCGGGATGGCCCACGCGATCGCCCTCCTGCACAGCGAGTGGGCACACGACGACGGCTACGCCGAGCGGTGTGACCGCGCCCGCGCGGAGGGCGAGTCCCACGCCATCGAAGCGGTCTACCCCAAACTCAAGGACCTGCTGCTCTCGCCACCGACCCGCGAACGTGGCGGTGACCGAACGGAGGTCCACGCGTGAGCGTGCTCGACGAGGTCCGCGAGCGTTCGCTGTTCGACCCACAGAACAAACGGCTCGTGATGTATCTCGGTGTCGGAGCCGTTGGCATGGTGATAAATCAGGCTATCACCATCGGCTTGCCCAGGTTCGGGATCGCCCCGGTGCTCGCGGGACTCATCGCACGTATCGTGAGTACGCTCTCGAACTACGTGATGAACGACAGCGTGACGTGGCGCGGTCGCGGAGCGGCGGGCTTCGGTCAGTGGTGCTGGCGCGGCGTGAAGTACGTCGCGACCCGGCTCGTCGGGATCGCCATCGGGACGGCTGGGTTGTTCGTCTTCTATGAGATCTTCGGTATCCCGCTGTTCTGGGCGAACCTCCTCTCGATGGCGCTCGGCCTGCTCTGGGGCTTCGGTGCGAGCGAGAAGTGGGTCTGGAGTACGGAGGACTCCTCCTGGTCGTTCGACACCGTGAAGCAGTACTTCGGCGAGGACAAACGTGAGTAGGCTCTCGGAATCGATCGGCCGCGAGACGGGTGAGAGATCGTTCACCGACCGCGTGACCGACGCGCTGCCAGCCCGCAACGACCCGACGTGGCTGGTCGTCCTGCTCGCGCTGGCGCTGTTCGTCGGCTTCTCGATCTACACCTCGCTCCAGCACTTCCGCTTCGCCACCACGGGGGCCGACCTCGGGGCCTACACCCACATGTTCAGTTCGACGCTCAACGGCGAGGGCTGGCTCGACAACGGCAAGTACCGCGTCGAACTCCTCTCGTCGTCGTACTGGGGCGCGCACTTCTCGCTGACGCTGCTCGCCTTCATCCCGCTGTTCGCGCTGGTGCCCTCGGTCTACACTCTCCTGGTCGTGAAGTGCTTCGTGCTCGCCGCGAGCGTCGTGGTGCTCTGGGTGCTGGCCCGCGACCGGCTCGGTGCCCGTCTCGGCGGGGTCGTGACGCTCTCGTACGCGTTCAACCCGTTCCTCTGGTCGGCGTGGTCGTTCGACTTCCAGGAACAGATCCTGATCCCGCCCCTCCTCTTCGCGGCCTACTACTGCTATCGGAAGGACCGAACCGTCGCCTTCCTCGTCCTCTTCCTGCTGGTACTGTTCACCAACGAGTTCGTGATCTTCCCCGCGATCGGCTTCACCGCAGGGCTCGCGGTCGCGGCGCTCCTCGCGGGTCGGGCACGCGAGAAAGCCCCGGCCATCGTCGGCGCGGTGGTCGCTCTCGGGGTGGCGCGGTTCGTCTCCAGCACCGTGATCGAACACTTCAGTCGGGCGAGCGGGCTCCCGGTCTACGTGATCGCTGAACCCCTTCAGGCGTACGTCCAGGGCGCGACGCGGGTGTCGATCCTCGACCTCCTCGGCGTCGTGCTCACGAACCCCACAGTCCTGATCGATTCGGCGACGTTCGCGGTCGAGGACAAACTCCTCTTCTTCGCGGCGTTCATGCTCCCCGTCCTCTTCCTCGCGCTGTTCGACGAACTCTCGCTGTTCGCGCTCGGTCCGTACCTCGGCTTCGCCTGGATCTTCACCGGCGCGTCGAAGGCGGTCTACTTCGAGTTCGGGGCCCACTACCCGCTCTACCTCCTGCCGTTCGTCTACATCGGGGTCATCCACCTCCTCGCGCGGCTCTCGACCCGGTTCGGCGGGGTCTCGATACCGTCGCGGGCGGCGTTCTCGGGGGTCGCCACCGGTGTGTTGGTGCTCTGTCTCGTGGCGGGCATCGCCTCCGGCGGCGGTCACTTCAGCGCCCCGCCGCCTGCGGACGAGGACCACGACGCCGTCCTCCAGACCGCCATCGACTCGATACCGGCGGACGCGACGCTGCTCGCACAGAACGACATCTACCCCCACGTGGCCACCCGTCCCAACGCGACCTTCATCGTGAGCCAGCCGACGTTCGAGGCCTACGAACAGCGATACGGGCCGGTCTCGCCGGAGTACGTCCTGATCGATACGAACCTCAACCCGGACGCGTCCTGGGGGCGAACCGTCCAGCGGAGCTTCGGCGAGCGCCTCGGCGACGAGTACGGACTGCTTCGCTATCAGGACGGTGTCCAAGTCTACCAGCGGGGCTACGAGGGCCGGACCTACGGGGTGACACAGCGTGACCCGAGCCCGCGGGTCTACGACGCGAGCGAGTTCGCGAGCGAATCCGCGACCGAGGCCGGGACCGAGGAGAACGCCACCCTCGTGAGCGAGGAGGGCTCCTCGGGCGATTACATCTGGTTCGGTCCCTACGACACCCTCGCGCCGGGCGAGTACACCGCGACCTTCCGGGTCAACGTCTCCGGCGACGGCGACGACCCCGTACTGCTGACGCAGGTCGCCGGCGGCGAGGACCACGCGGAGATCGCGAACACCACGGTCGCTCCCGGCGACGGCTGGCAGAACGTCTCGGTGCCGTTCCGCCTGACCGAGAGCACCTCGGAGCTCGAGTACCGCGGGGTCAGACGGGGCGAGGGTCGGGTCGTGTTGGACCGGGTGGAGATATCCTACCCGGAAACCGCAAACACCACGGAGGGTGGGGCGTGATGGAGGAGCAGGCATGAGCACCGCCGACCGCGTCAGGACCGCCGTCGACCGCCGGGTTCCCGACCGGGGGGACCCGGCGTGGTACGTCCTCGGGTTCGCCCTCCTGCTCTTCGTCGGGTTCTCGGTCTACATGTCGCTGCTCTACCGGAGCTACTGGCTCACGGGCGCTGACTTCGGGACCTACGTCCACATGTTCGCACAGACGGTCGGGGGGAACGGGTTCCTCGAACAGGGCAAGTACACCGCCCGCGGGCCCGAGAGTTCGTACTGGGGCGGCCACTTCACCGCCACCCTGCTCGGGTTCCTCCCCCTGTACGCCCTCGTGGAATCGCCGTACACCCTCATCGTCTCGAAGGCGTTCGTGCTCGCGGCCAGCGTTCCGATGTGCTGGAAGCTCGCGCGCGACCAGCTCGATAGCACGTGGATCGCGGGGCTGGTGACCGCCTCCTACGCCCTCAACCCCTTCCTCTGGAACGCCTGGCTCTTCGACTTCCAGGAACAGATCCTCCTGCCTATCCTCCTGTTCGCCGGCTACTACGCCTACACCAAGCGCCGGTACGTCACGTTCGTGGTCTTCCTCACGCTGGTGTTGTTCACCAACGAGTTCACCGCGATCCTCGTCGGCGGTTTCCTGGTGGCGCTCGCGGTCATCGCCTACCGCGGGAACCGCCTCCGACAGGAGGCACCCATGCTCGGTGTCAGCGCCGTCATCCTCGTCGTCTCCCGGATCATCGCGGGCTGGGCGATCGGGGTCTACACCGACTCCTCGGGTCTGCCGACCGACGTCGTCTCGCCGGCGTTCCAGGCCTACATCACGGGCTCGCGGGTCACGATCGGCAACCTCGTCGGCATCCTGTTCGCCAATCCTTCCCTCTTCGTCGACGCCGTCGCGATCGACCTCTTCGACAAGGTGGTCTTCCTGGTCCTCCTGCTCCTGCCGGTGTTGTTCCTCGCCGTGGCCGACGAGGTCACGGTGCTCTCGCTGGTTCCCTTCCTCGGGTTCGCGTGGGTCTTCGCCGGGCGCGACGTCTACTACACCTTCGGCGCACACTACCCCTTCTACCTCCTGCCGTTCGTCTACATCGGGGCCATCAGAGTGCTCTCGCGGGTCGACCTCTCGCGACGGCCCGAGTTCGACACCGACGCGTGGTGGAACACGACCCGTGGGATGCTCTCCGGGCTGTTCGCGGTGATCCTCGTCGTGAACCTCGCCGTCGGGGTGGCGATGGGGGCCGAGAAGGACGCCATCCCGCGCGGCGGCGACGACGTCGAGACGATCAACGAGGCGATCGAGGTGGTCCCGGAGAACGCCTCGCTGATCACCCAGAACGACATCTTCCCGCACGTCGCTACCCGCGACAACGTCACCTTCACCGCGAACCGCACGCTCTACTATCGGTACCAACGCGAGAACCCCCCGCCACAGCCCGAGTACATCCTGATGGACACCGACCTCGAAACCCAGGGCATCGAGTGGTCACAGCCGTTGCGAACGATCTTCGAGGGCCAGCTGGGTGACGAGTACGGTCTCTACGCCTACGACGACGACGTCTGGGTGTTCAGGCAGGGCTACACCGGCACGACCCGCGGTATCGGCGGTGACTACGGGTTCGACCCCAAAACCTACGAGCTCTCGGACATCGTCCGGAACGAGGCGATCATCATCGACGGCCAGCTCGTCGGCACCGGCGGCCAGGACGGGACCTACTACTGGTACGGTCCGGGGGCGATGCTCCCGCCCGGCGACTACACCGCGACCTTCCAGGTCAACGCCACGAGCACCGGCGACCAGCCCGTCGCCACGCTCGAAGCCGCGACCGGAGCGACCCCCCGGCCGATCGCGAGCGAGAACGTGACGACCACCGACGGGCTCACGAACGTCACCGTCGACTTCTCGCTCGACAGCGTCGAACCGAACGTGGAACTCCGGGCGAAGCGGGCCGGCGGGACGGGCCGGCTCGCCTTCGAGAACGTCACCGTCTCCGCCCGGAACGACACCCCGAACGCGTCCGCGACGCGCGGGTAGTTCGACCCGGACGACGGCGGGGCGATGAGAACACATTTTCCGCTTCGCCGCCTTCAGTTGGTATGTTCGATGACGCGCGGGCGTATCTCCGCGCCGCGCTTTCGCGGTCCCGGCGATTCGAGCGCCGGGAGGTCCACGATTTCCGCCGGTGGATCGAGAGTTCTAGAAACCTGATCCACCTCTCCGTCCTGTTGTTCGTGCCGCTCTTAGTTGGCCTCGTGACGCTGATCTCGAACGTCGCCGACCTCTCTTTCCTCCTCTTTCCCCCGCTGGCCGCCGGCGCGTATCTCCTGTTCGCCCACCCCGAGGAGCGCTACGCCGCCCCCTGGCGGTTCGTCTCGGGGTTGACCGCCGGTGCGGCGTGTGGCTGGATCGCGGTCGCGACCCTCTCGCAGTTCTACTACGCGCCCTCGGCGGCCCAGGAGATCCACGCCGGTGGCGCGGCGCTCGCGATGTTCCTGACCGGGGCGGCGACGTGGGCGTTCGACATCGAGGAGCCGGCGGCGTTCTCGACCGCGCTCCTCGCGGTCGTCGAGCGGGCCTCGGGGTTCACCTACGTCGTCTCCATTGCGGTGTCGAGCATGATCGTCGCGGGCGTGTTCCTCGTCTGGCACCGTCACGTCTACTCCCACCGGGCCCGCTACCTCTACCAGTCGACGAAGGGCGACGACCACGTCCTCGTGCCGATGCGCGGCGACCACGCCGACGCCACCGCGATGTTCGGCGGTCGCCTCGCCGCCGCCCACGACGCCGGCAAGGTGGTGCTGTTCGACCTCGTTGACTCCGACGAGACCGGGGCGAGTGCCGCGGAACCGGACTCCGACGGACGAACCGTCGCCACCGACGGTGGGACGAACGCCGACGCACCGGCGTCGACGAAACCCCACGCTGGCCGGCTCGAACGGTGTGCGGACGCCGTCGAGACCACCGTCGGGATCCCGTGTGAGGTCGTCGTCGCCCAGCGTGGCTCGGAATCACCCGCCAAGACCACGCTCAGGACCGCACGCGAGTCGAACTGCGACCTGGTCGTCACCCCCTACGAGGAGGGCGACGGGGGGCTGTCGTCGTTCGTGACCTCCCTGTTCCGGACCGATATGGACGTGGTGGTCCACCGGTCGATCGATGGACGGACCGAGTGGGGGCGGATCCTGGTGTCGGTCCGGCGGGCCAGCGACGTCGCCCGAAGTATGCTCGATTTCGCGTGCCGGCTCGCGAGCTCGTCGGGACGGATCGGGGTCTGTCACTGTATCTCGACGGCCGCCGAGCGCCGCGACGCCGAGAGCATGCTCGCCGACCTCGTCGAGACCTTCTCGACCCGCATCGAGACCCGGGTGGCACACGGCCCCGCCGAGGACTTCCTCGCGGCCGCCTCGTCCCACACCGACCTCGTGATGCTCGGGGCCAGCACCGACCGGAGCACCGTCTCGCGGTTGCTCGCGCCGGCGACGTTCGAACGGCTCCACGACATCGAGTGTGACGTGGCGATCGTCGACCGTCGGTACCGACCGCTCGACCACAACTGACGTCCTTCTCGCAAAAGGCGGGGACCAAGGGACGTGGTCCGCTGCGTGGCATCTCGGAGAGTCCGTCGAACCCTCCATCCCGTTGTTCAGCACCCTGGTATAAACACTTTCGTGTCATGGCAGAACGCTGTACGGTTCCGCTGAACGTCGCGTGCGGCCCGTACCCGGCGGCGCTCGCGGTCTTCTACCGAGCAAAATCGTGCAACACCGACGGGAAAATCGGGGTGGTTCCGAGCCCGATTCAGACCTGTATCTCGTTCTCGCAGTGCGTACAGGGGACCCGGTCCGCAGCACCGGAGTCGTCGTATTCGGTCTCGTTCCCACACTCACTGCAGGTCACGGTTGCCATGTTCGGTGATTCCGTGTCGTGGTCACATAGCCCTTCTACCGGCTTGTGCAAACAAGCCAGTGTGGCTTTCCGATGAGAAGCGGTGAGAAGCCGGTGGGGGGATTTGAACCCTCGGCCTAATCCTTACGAAGGATTCGCTCTAGCCAGTCTGAGCTACACCGGCGCGTTTCAACTTCGACTCACCACGGCTATAATCGTTGCGAATCCGACCGACGATCCGGCCCCGCGACTCACGCCCGAAGCCGGACGTCGAGGCAGACGTTCTGTTCGTGGGGGGCGTACGACCGGACCGTTCGCCGGGTTTCGACAGTGACCTCGTAACCCTCGGCGGCCGCGCGGATGGCGCGTTCGCCGGGTCCGAACGGGTCGTCCTCGTGCTGGATGTCGTAGTAGTGGATCGTACAGTCGTCGCTCGCGAGCGCGACCGTGGTGTCGAGGAACGCGTCGGCGGAGTGCGGGAGGTTCATCACGATCCGGTCGGCCCGGTCGGTGTCGTCGCCGGCGACCTCCCGTACGTCCCCCTCGATGGCGGTCACGCGCTCCGTGACGTCGTTTCGTTGGGCGTTCTCCCGGAGATACTCGACCGCGACGGGATTCAGGTCGATACCGACGACATCCGCGCCCTGCTTCGCGGCGGGGATCGCGAACGGGCCCACGCCGGCGAACATGTCGACGACCCGCTCGTCGGCGTCGACCTGCTGGGTCACGCGGTGGCGCTCGGTGGCGAGGCGCGGCGAGAAGTAGACCTCGGCGATGTCGAGGGCGAACGAACAGCCGTACTCGCGGTGGACGGTCGTCGTTCCGTCGCCGGCGAGCACCGTCCAGTCCCGGGTCCGGAACTCGCCGGTGACCTTCGAGGCGCGGTTCGCGACCGTCGCGACCGGGAGCGAGGAGTCCATCACCGCGGTCGCGATCCGCCTCGCGCGTTCGACGTCGTCCTCGTGGAGCAGGACGATCTCCCCGAGGCGTTCGTAGCTCGGTTCGAACCCAAGCAGGTCCGCGGGCATGACCTGTGTTTCGCGGGTGGGCACGTCGTGGGTGACGACCGCGTACTCGTCCGCGACCGCGGTCGCGTCCGTCACCGGGAGGTAGATCCGGCCGTCGGCGACGGTGATCTCGTGGTCGTGGTCGAGGAGTCCGCGGTCGTCGAGGCGTTCGCGGGTCTCCTCGCCCGCCTCGCGCGCGACCCGGACACACGGTACCTCCATACGGTAAAACTCGACCGCGGGCGGGCCTAAGCGTGGCGCTTCGTCGCCGGAAACGTCATCCCCAGTTCCCGCCTCCCGGTCCCTACGATGGAGCCCGAACCACCGACGAACGCCACCCGCGAGCGACCACACACCGAATCCAGCTACGGCATCCCCGAGGACGAGGACGGGCTCCTCCCGTGGGAATTCGTCGCGACACGGCTTCGAGAACACCGAACCGTCTGGCTCTCGACGACCCGTCCGGACGGCACCCCACACGCCAGACCCGTCTGGGGCGTGTTCGTCGACGGGACGTTCTACTGCGGCGGTGGCGAGCGGACGTGGTGGGTGCGGAACCTCGCCACGAACCCTGCGGCCGTCGTCCACGGCGAGAGCGGCGACGAGGTCGTCATCGTCGAGGGCACCGCCAACCGGATCGACGACGGGACCGGCAACCCAGGTCTCGTCGACCGACTGAACGCCGCCTATCGAGAGAAATACGGCATCGAACACGGCACGCCCTTCTTTGCCATCCGTCCCGAGCGCGTGCTGGCGTGGCACGACTACCCGGACGACGCGACCCGATGGACGTTCGCGTAACCGGATTTCTTAATCCGTCCGCCTCCCGAGTCGGGTCATGCTCACCTTCGTCGGCCTCGGACTCTACGACGAGCGCTCGATAACCATCGAGGGCCGCGACGCCGTTCGCGGCGCGGACCGGGCGTTCGTCGAGCGCTACACCTCGACCCTCGGCGGGGCCAGCGTCGCCGACCTCGAAGCCTACCACGATATCGAGATCGAGGCCCGGGACCGCGCAGGCGTCGAGCGCGACCCGGCGGCGATCCTCGACGCGGCCGAAACCGAGGACGTCGCCTTCCTCGTCGTCGGCGACCCGATGGTCTCGACCACGCACGTCGACCTCCGACTCCGCGCCCACGACCGCGGTATCGAGACACGGATCGTCCACGGTACGACCGCCCAGACCGCCGCGAGCTCGCTCACGGGTCTCCAGAACTACCGCTTCGGCAAGGCTACAACCGTGCCGTTCGCCTACGGCGACCGCCCGATCCCCGAGAGCGTCGTCGATACGATCGACGACAACCGCGACCGTGGGCTCCACACCCTCTGCTATCTCGATATCAAGGCCGCGGAAGACCGCTACCTGACCGCGAGCGCCGCCGCCGACCGCCTCGCGCCCGCCCTCGAAGACGCCATCGGGGTGGTCGTCGCGCGGGCCGGGAGCCCGGAGCCACAGGTCGCCGCCGACACGCTCGCCCGACTCGCCGACCGCGAGTTCGGCGACCCGCTCCACCTCCTCGTGGTTCCGGGGGCCCTGCACGACCTCGAACGCGAGGCGCTGTCGGCGCTCGCGAACGCGCCCGACCGGCTCTTCGCCGACGGCTCGTAACGATCGGTTCGACCGGAGCGATCGTCCAGTATCGACCGGTACAGACCGTGAGGTGAACCCGAACCTTCAAATTCGCCGAGCGGCCCCGGTGGTTGTATGAGCGTCCTCCTCCGGCTGGCATCGCTGCTCGCGTTGCTGGTGGCGGGG
>NZ_QZWE01000025.1:0-54482 GCF_003602035.1 Halococcus sp. IIIV-5B
TCCGAACGGTCTCCCCGCCGTCGTGGTCGACCGTCGCGCCGACGACCCGCCCGTTCTCGGTGTGGAGGTCCGTCACGGGTGCGTCGGGGAGGACCCGCGCGCCGTGGCGACGGGCGCTCTCGGCCGTGGCCGCGACGAGCCGCGAGGGGTAGACCACGGCGTCGGGCACCTCGATCACCCGCTCGACGTCGTCGGCGAGCGCCGGCACCGCCTCGCGCGCCGCCGCACCCGACATCGGCTCGGCGGGGATGTCCTGCGCCCGGCAGCCCGCGAGCTTCGCCTCGAAGTAGTCGGGGTCGTCGTCGTCGAGCGCGACGAAGTAGCCACCCGAGTCCCGGACGCACGCGCCCGCGATCCGCTTCACGACCCGGCTCTCCGCGATGCACTCGCGTGCGCCCTCGGCGTCGGACTCGGCGTAGCGCGCGCCACTGTGGAGCACGCCGTGCGAGCGCCCCGTCGTTCCCGACCCCAGTCCGCCACGTTCACAGAGCGTGACGTCGACGTCCCGCATCGCGAGGTCGCGCGCGACGCCGACCCCGGTCGCACCGCCACCGACGACGAGGACGTCGGTCTCACAGTTCATACCGGATCGTGGCGCTACGCAGTCATGACGCTGTTGACCGCCGACCCCGGTGGCGGTTCGCTGGCCGGTCGAGCCGGCGGGTCGGTCGCGCGGGTAACGAAAGGCAGTTCATCCGCGGGGACTCGATAGCGGGTATGCGCCTCGCCGTGCCCAACAAGGGCCGCCTCCACGATCCGACGGTCGGGCTCCTCGAACGCGCGGGCCTCCACCTCGAGAACGGCACCGAGCGCCAGCTCTACGCCTCGACGGTCGACCCCGAGGTCACGGTGCTGTTCGTCCGGGCGGCCGACGTCCCCGAGTACGTCGCCGACGGCGCGGCCGACGCCGGTGTCACGGGGCTCGACCAGGTCCGCGAGGCCGGCGTCGACCTCGACGAACGCCTCGACCTCGGGTTCGGGAACTGCCGACTGGTGCTCGCCGCCCCCGAGAACGGCTCGATCACGTCGGTCGAGGACCTCGCGGGCGGGACCGTCGCGACCGAGTTCCCACACATCGCCCGGGAGTACTTCGCCGAGCAGGGGATCGACCCCGAGGTCGTCGAGGTCTCGGGCGCGACCGAGCTCACCCCCCACGTCGAGATGGCCGACGCGATCATCGACATCACCTCGACGGGGACGACCCTCCGGGTCAACGGGCTCGCGGTCGTCGACGAGGTCCTCCAGAGCTCCGCCCGGCTGTTCGTCCACCCCGATATGACCGAGGACCCGAAGCTCGCCGAGATCGAGACCGCGCTCTCCTCGGTGCGCTCGGCCGAGGGCAAACGCTACCTGATGATGAACGCCCCCGAGGACGAACTCGACGCGATCCGGGACGTGATTCCGGGGCTCGGCGGGCCGACGGTGATGAACATCGCGGGCGGCGACCAGGTCGCGGTCCACGCCGTGGTCGACGAACGCGACGTCTTCGAGGTGATAACCGACGTGAAGGAGCGCGGCGCGAGCGACATTCTGGTGACCGAGATCGAACGCCTCGTCGACTGAGCTATCCGGGTGCGGTGCCCACGAGCCGGAAGGCGCTGAGCACCACGAACAAAACGAGAACGCTCACCACGAGGTGGATGACCGTCACGAGGCTCGCGGTCCGCAAGCGGAGGCGGTAGACGTACCGGATCAACACGAAATCCAGCGCGAGCGCGACGACGAACGCGAGGACGCCGTACTGCTGGAGGAGCACCGAGACGGCGGCGGGGCCCGGGCCGACGAGGAGCGCTCGCCGGGCCGGCACGTCGCCGAGGACGTTCCGGGCGGCGATGTGCGCGGTGAGCGAGTAGACCGCCGCCGCGAGCACGAACGTCCCGAGGTAGGCGAGCAGGCCGCCGGTGGTCGGGGCGGTCTGCACGAGGCCGTTCTCGATCATCGCCTGCATCGTCCTCTCGGGTTCGTCACGGGATTTCCTCGTGGTTCATAGCTCGGTCACGTCCTGAAGTGGGAAGGGCCGAAACGTCAGCCGTCGAGGAGCCCGAGGTCGTCGAGCCGGTCGGTGATCTTGTCGACGGCGTGTTCGGCGTCGGCGGGCTCCTTGCCGCCGGTGATGACGAGCTTGCCCGAGCCGAACAGCAGCGCGACGACCTCGGGGTCGTCGAGCCGGTAGACCAGCCCCGGGAACTGTTCGGGCTCGTACTCGATGTTCTCGAGCCCCAGCCCGATGGCGATCGCGTTGAGGTTTAGGGTCTTCTGGAGGTCGGCGCTCGTGACGATGTTCTGGACGACGATCTCGGGTTCGTCCTCAACCTTGATCTCGAGGTCCCGGAGCTTGTCGAAGACGATCTCGAGGCTCTCGTGGACGTCGGCGGTGCTCTTCGCGCCGGTACAGACGATCTTCCCCGACCGGAAGATCAGGGCCGCGGACTTCGGGTTCTGGGTTCGGTAGACCAGCCCCGGGAACTGCTCGGGGTCGTAGTCCGCACCTTCGAGGTCCATCGCTACGCTCTGGAGGTCGAGTTCCTGCCCGATACCCGTCGACGCCACGACGTTCTCGATGTTGATGGTTTCCTTTGGGTCCTGAGCGGACATGAGTCGTCTTAAAAATCGTATTTAAGACTTATAAAAGTTGGTGGTGTTGATCGATGCCGATCGATCATGGACGTCTCGGCGTCCGGACCGATATCGTCATAGGACGGCCCGCCCGGAGTGAGGCCGTGTACGTCGTCGAGTTCGCCGGCGAGGACGACGTCTTCGCCGCCCGCGAGGCCGCGACCGCGATGGCGGGGGTCGAGGTCGTCGCCTCCGGGCTCGGGGTCGCCGAAGCGGTCGACGGTCGAGCGGTGCGGAGCCTCGCGTACACCCACCGGGTAAGTCGTGTCGTCGGTCGGTCCGCGGCGACCGTCGAGGCCGCCGTCGCGTCCCTCGCGGCCGCCCCGCTCGACCTCGATGGAACCGTCGCGGTCCGAGCGCGTGACGTCCGCTCCACGGCGACCGTCGACACCCGGAACGCCGAACGGGAGCTCGGCGGGGTGCTGACGGAAGCAGGACTCCCGGTCGACCTCGACGACCCCGACTACGAGCTTCGGGCGCTGTTCTCGGACGAACGCTGTGTCCTCGGCTGGCTCGACGTCGAGACCGACCGCGGGTTCGGCGCGCGCGCCCCGACGAAGAAGCCCTTCTTCCAGCCGGGGTCGATGAGTCCACTGCTCGCGCGGGCGCTCGTCAACATCGCCGGCGCGGAGCCCGACTCGTTCGTGGTGGACCCGATGTGCGGTACCGGCGGGGTGCTGGTCGAGGCCGGACTGGTCGGAGCCGACGTGCTGGGGCTCGACGCCCAGACGAAGATGGCCCGCGGGGCGCGCGAGAACCTCGTACACTACCTCGAAAACGGGTGGGCCACCGCGCGCGGCGACGCGACCCACCTTCCCCTCGAGGACGGTGCGGCCGACGCGGTGGTGTTCGACGCGCCCTACGGTCGCCAGTCGAAGATCAGTGGCGACCTCGAGGCGGTGGTGACCGGCGCGCTCGCCGAAGCCCGGCGGGTCGCGCCGCGGGCGGTACTCGTCAGCGACCGACCGTGGACCGACGCGGCGTGCGAGGTGGGCTGGAGCGTCGAGGACGTCTTCGAGCGGCGGGTACACGCCTCGCTCACCCGCTACATCGCGGTGTTGGGGTGATCAGTTCCGGCGGACGCCGGCGCGCTGGCCCTTCTCGATCGAGGCACCGACCGAGTTCCCCCACTCGACCCACGAGCCGTAGTAGTTCCTGACGTCGGCGTAGCCGAGGAGCTCCGAGAGCACGAACCACGTCAGCGCCGATCGTTCGCCGATCCGACAGTAGGTGATCACCTCGGTCTCGGGGTCGAGGCCGGCCTCGCGGTAGATCGCCGCGAGTTCCTCGCGGGGTTTGAAGCGGCCCTCGTCGTCGACCACCTGGCTCCAGGGCACGTTCACCGCGCCGGGGATGTGGCCGCCGCGCTGGACGCCCTCGTTCCAGCCCGGCGGCGCGAGGATCTCGCCACGGTACTCCTCGGGCGTGCGGACGTCCACGAGCGGCACACCACGGCGCATGGCGTCCTCGACGTCTGGCCGGTCGGCGCGCACGGTTCCGTCGAGCGAGTCGACCGCGTACGACCGCGACGTGAACCGGGGGGTCTCGGTCGTGGTCGGTCGGTCGTGGGCGGTCCAGACGTCCCGGCCGCCGTCGAGGAGTCTGACGTCGTCGTGGCCGTAGTAGGTCAGCAGCCAGTAGGCGTAGGCCGCGAACCAGTTCATCATGTCGCCGTAGACGACGACCGTGGAGTCGGCCGTGATGCCGACGTCGCCGAGCAGCCGCTCGAAGGCCGTCCTCGTCGGCACGTCGAACGTCGTGGCGTCCTGGAGGTCGCGCTTCCAGTCGAGTTTGGTCGCGCCCGGCACGTGGCCCGCGTCGTAGTTCTCCGGTTCGATGTCGACTTCGAGCAGCCGGAGCGACGGGTCGTCGCGCCCGAACGCGTCGAGACGCTCGGCGACCCACTCGGCGGACACCAGCGCGCCGGTCGTCGAATCACTCATCCAGTGTCCTCCCTTTCGCCGCGAGCGGTATTAACCCCAGGGCGAACCGCGGGCGAGCGACGGGGAGGGTCACCGGAGCCACCGGTCCCCGCCCTCGCCGACGAACCGCCGCGCGAGCGTGGCCTCAGCCTGGCGGAGCCGATAGGAGAGCGTCGAGCGCGGGATGGAGAGGTCGTCGGCGATCGCGTCGAGCGTCGTCTCGCGGGGCGTCTCGTAGTAGCCGCCCGCGACGGCGGCTTCGAGCGCGGTCCGCTGTTCGTCGGGCATCGAGAGCGTGGCGAACGCGTCCCGCCGCCAGCCGTCGGCGTCCCGGAGGTGGCCCATCCGAAAGGTGAGCCCGTCCCGGAGCCGCGCGCCGATCTCGTCGTAGAGCACCCCGACGTTGGCGTCCGACCGCATCAGCACCCGCCAGTGGTGGCGCGAGCCCTCCCGACGGGTCTCGAAGACCAGCCCCGGGGGAAGGTGTTTGCCCGCGAGGGTGTGGATCGACTCACACCGCGTGATGTCTTCGAGGTAGGTGTAGAGCACGAGTTCGCCCTCGTCACGTTCGAGCACGTCGTGGTAGCGCGCGGCCTCGCAGTCGTGGTCGGTGATCGACTCGCCGCACCTCGTCCCATCGAACCGGACGGCCTCGATCGCTTCGAGCGCGGGTTCGGGCCCCGAGATCCGTTCGATCCGCCAGAACCGGTCGCCGGTCACGAACCCGTCGAGCGAGTGGGCGAGAACCGAGGGATGCTCGATACAGACGTCCATGATGGGGTCGGTCCCCGCGTCGTACTCGATGGCGAACGTGAACTCCCGCATCGGTGAGACGAGTTGGCGCACGACGAAAAGCGTGCGGGTCAGAACAGCGCGGTCACGACGACCAGCGCGGTCGTGCTCACCACGAGGAGACCGAGGAAGACGACGAGGACGGGTTCGTAGCCGGTCGAGCGGAGGTCGTCGACGTCGATCGTGAGGCCGAGCCCCGCGAAGGCGAACAGGAAGAGCCAGTCCGAGGCGTGCGAGAGCGAATCTAGTGCTTGTGTCCCGAGCACGCCCACGTTGGCGAGCACCATCACGCCGAGGAAACCGAGGACGAACTTCGGAAACGTCCGCCAGAGGTGGCCGAGCCCGACACCGTCGGCGGTGCGACCCGACCGCCGAGCGTAGTAGACCGCGTAGGCCACCGCGGCCAGCCCGATCAGCGCGTTCCGGGCGAGTTTGACCAGGAGTGCCCACTGACCCGCCGCGGACGAGAACGCGAAGCCGGCGGCGGTCACCGGTCCGGTGCTGAACATCGTGAGCCCCGCCCAGACCCCGAAGACGGCGTCCGAGAGCCCCAGCAGGTGGCCGACCACGGGGTAGACGAGGAGGGTGACGGCGTCGAACAGCAGGACCGTGGCGGCGGCGTAGGCGATCCGGGTCTCGTCGGCGTGGATCGATTCGGCGATCGCCACCACCGCCGAGACCCCGCAGATCCCGGAGCCAGCGGCGAGCAGCGACCCGGTCTCCTCGTCGATCGCGAACAGCCCGCGCGCGAGCAGTTCGACCACCACGACCGTCGCGAGGACCGTCCCCACGACGAGGGCGAGGATCGTTGGTCCGGCGGCGACCACCCGGTCGAGCGCGACGCTCGCGCCCATCACCACGATCCCGGTTTCGAGCCAGAGGGTGTGGGTGCCGACGCCCGGCTCGGCCCGGTCGGGGATCCCGTAGGTGTTGGCGACCACGACGCCGAGAACGATCGCCACGATCAGGTGGTTGGCTTCGGGGACGACTCGCGACACGCCGCGCGCGAGGAGCCCGATCGCCGCGAGCGCCGCGATCCCGGGTAGGAATCGCCTCACCACGGTATCCGGATCCCGGTCAGGACGACCGCGACGAGGACGGTTCCGAGGAGCACCGCTCGCCACCCACCGTCGAGGTCGCTCCACCACCGCGCCACGCTCGCGACCGCTCGGGACCCATCGTTCATCCGACCGTGAGTCGGCGGGGGACGGGCATACGGGTTCGGTTGTCGCACGCCAAGATTGGCGCACGACAACTACGTCGGCAGGTCGTGCTATCGACCGAGCTCGGCGAGGAGGTGCGAGAGGTGGAGGCGGTCGTTGGTGCCCTCCGCCAGGTCCATGTCGACCTCGCCGGCGAGCCGGTGGAGTTCGGGGGTTGACGGTCCGACCGACCGCGAGCGCGCCACCCGGAGGACGTCTTCGAGGACTTCGCCGCCGTCCAGTCCGTCGTCGACGAGGAGGTCGTCGAGCGTGCCTCTCGCGTCCGTGAACTCGCCCGCCACGGCCGCCGTCACCATCCCCTCGATCCGGTCGTCGTTGCCGACCGACCCGAGCGCGTCGTAGGCGGTCTCCATCGTGACCGCGCCCGCGTCCTCGGCGGCCGTCTGGGCACCCAGGATCGCGTTTCTGAGGTCGCCGTCGGCGTAGCCCGCGACGTATTCGAGGCCGTCGTGGTCGTACTCGACACCCTCCGCCTCGACGATCGATTCGAGCACCGCCACGGTCTCGTCGGTGGTCGGCGCGCGCACCGGGATCGAGAAACACCGCGAGGAGATGGGGGGGATGAGCTTCGAGGGCTGGCGCGTCGTGATCACGAACTGCGTGGTCTTGTAGTTGCGTTCCATCACCCGGCGGAGCGCCTGCTGGAAGTCCTCGCGAATGGCCTCGGCGTTGTCGAGGAGGATGGTCTTGTAGGTGCCGTCGACGGGCGCGTAGCTCGCCGATTCGGTGAGGACGTGTTTGATCAGATCCGCTTTCGAGGAGTTCCGGCGGCGCTTCGGGGTGATGAACGACGAGAAGCGCGGGTCCTCGCTCACCTCCTTCTTGGTTCGGCCGAAGAAGTCGGCGACGTTGAGCTCCACGAGGTCGTCGGCGTGCGTGTGGGTCTCGTCGGCGAGCGCGCGGACCGCGGCGGTCTTGCCCGCGCCCGGCGGGCCGTGCAGCACGAGGTTCAGCGGCTCCTCGACCGCGCGCGAAAGCGAGTTTCGCACATCCGCCTGCGGGAGGTCGGCGAGCGCCGGCGCGTGGTCGTCGGTCCAGAGCGGCCCGTCCATTACCGACCCTCGGCGCGCCACGGAAAAGAATCGGTCGGTCGGTGGCGACCACCAACTACAATCCTCCGCCCTGCGAGGTTCGAATCGTGTCCCCCGAGCACGCCCCGCCACCACGACCGCCATCCTGTCCGACGCGACCATGATGACACCGCCACTCCACGGAGCCTACGTTCGACCGGACCGGACCGCGGTCCTCGACGCGATGGACGAGTGGATGGGTGCACGCCACTCGGTCCACGTCGTCTTCGTGCCGTGGGACCCCGATGGACTCGACCACGTCTTCGACCAGCTGCTTCCCGAGATATGGGCGACGGATCGCGTCCCGCTGCTCACCTGGGAGCCCTACACCCCGACCCCGGACGCGACCCCACCGGACATCGCAGCGCGGATCGCCGAGGGGGCGTACGACGACTACCTCGACGCGTGGGCGGAGCGGCTTCGCGGGTGGCTCGCGGGGCCCGACGGGGAGCTCGGGACCGCCGACGACCGCCGGTGCTTCCTCCGGCTCGGGCACGAGATGAACGGCGACTGGTATCCCTGGGCTCCCGCGGGTGGGGATTCGACCCCGGAGGAGTACGTCGCGATGTGGCGACACGTCCACGACCGGATGGACGACCTCCCGCCCGAGCGCCTCCAGTGGGTCTGGTGTGTCAACCACGTCGACGTCGGCCCCCACACGGCCGAGGCGTGCTATCCGGGCGACGAGTTTGTCGACTGGGCCGGCGTCGACGGCTTCAACTGGGGGGCGAGTCAGGAGTGGTCGTCGTGGACCTCCCCGTCGACGGTCTTCGACGAGATGCTCGACCGGCTCGACGCGCTCACGGAGAACCCGGTCTGCGTGCCGGAGGTCGCGAGCTCGTCGGTGACGGCCGCGGGCCACGACCCATCGGAGAAGGCGGCGTGGATACGCGAGGCGTTCGACTACCTCGACGACCGTGTGGCGCTCCACTGCTGGTTCAACGAGGACAAGGAGACCGACTGGGGGGCGTTCGACGGGGTGCGCGGGACGGACTCACCCGACGGGACGGTTCCACACTGGCGATACGCCGCCTACCGCGACGCGCTGACGGACATCGAGGGTCGGGCCGCGGCCGACGAAACCGGGTTCATCAGTGACACGGCGTTTCGCGGCGAGTGACGAGGCGAAAGGGTGCGACGAGTCGGCGGTTCAGAAGTCCCCGGCGAACTCGTCGTCGGTCAGCAGCGGCGGGTAGTTCGGCAGCGCGCCGAGGTAGTCCGAACCCGAGATCGACCGGTTGTAGGCCTCGTAGACGGGGTACTGCGTCCCGCCGATCGTGACCTGGGAGGTCCCGCGTGCACCGCCGAAGACCGCCCAGTCGGACTCGTCCTGGCCCTCCTGGTCGACGTTGAACCAGCACGCCATCTTGATGTCGTTCTCGGCGACGTAGTCGAAGACGTCCTGGATCCACTGGGCCTTCTGTTGGGGCTGGTGGCCGTCGCCGGACTCGGGCACCGACGAGGAGGCGAACTCGGCAAGCGCCACCGGTTTGTCGGTGAGGTCGCGCACTCGCTGGAGCATCGACCCGAATATCCCCCTCGGGGAGCGCCAGTTGGACCGGCTGTCGTTGTCGTACTCCTGACTCCCACCGAAGTTGAAGCCGTCGAGGCCGACCCAGTCGACGAACTCGTCGCCGGGGTAGTACTGCTCGGCGCGGACGCTGTTGCTCGGTTCGTCGGCGTTCGGCGACCACATCCACTGGACGTTCGTCTCGTCGAGGTCGGTGTTTCCGAACAGCTGGTGAACGTGTCGCCACATCGAGACGTAGTCCTCGGCGGTGCCCGGGCTGTCCGTGCTGGCGGAGACGCGGGTCGAATCCACCGCGCTCCAGGGGAACCAGTTGCCGTTCATCTCGTGGGCCGGCCGGAAGTAGAACCGCCGGCCCCGCGTCTGCCCGCCCCGCGGATGTGCCCAGTCGTCGAGGGCCGTCGCCCACGCTTGAATCTGGTCGTCGTAGTCGCCGTCGGCGATCCGGCGCTCGACCGCTTCCGGGGTCTGTCCGTTGTTGACGAGCGGCTGCCAGGATATCAGGGGGACGTGGCCCGCGTTCCAGACCTGTGTCAGCGCGTCGTCGACGAACCCCCGTGTCGCGCTCGGCTCGGCGAGCGCGTCGACGAACAGCACGACGACGGCGGGCTTCTTCGATATCCAGTTCGAGTACGCCGAGAGGGTCGCGTCGAGGTCCTCGCTTCCGGGGTAGACGCCCGTGAGCGCCGCGCCGGAGCGGGTCTGAGGTGCTTCGGGGGTTTCGGTGAGTTCGCCCGTGCTCTCGTTCCCGGCCCCCGACCCGTCGGTCGGCGCGCTCCCGTTGCCGTTCGACGACTCCGGGGTCGATACGGGGTCGAACGGGGTCGAACAGCCCGCCAGCCCGGCGACGCCGGCCACCCCTGTCGTGCGAAGAAAGGTCCGACGATCCATCTATCGGTCGGTCCTTACCGTGATTTCCGGTTAAACATTGTGATGTGCGCGGCGGGACCGCCGACGGTCGGGACGTGACGAGGGTCGCGGGCGTCAGTCGCCCTCGATCTCGCGCTCGGGTGTCTCGACGTGTTCGGGGCTGATCTTCCGGGTGACCGAGAAGTCGTTCGGCGGGGCGACCAGTCCCACGAACGCACCGAAGGAGTGGAGCAGGCTGACGAGCGGCGACAACACCACCACGGCCAACCCGAGGAGGATCGACTTGTCGTAGTAGACGGCCCCCGCAACCGACCAGACCACGACGAAGCTGAAGACCAGAACCGAGAGGATCTGGAAGGCGGTCTCGAAGAGGATGGTGCCGGGGACGAGCAGCGGGACGAGCGTCAGGAACGGCACCGCGGGCGAGAGCGCCCACGCGAGGTTCCGGACGGTCGTGAGGAGGTGATAGGGCAGCGGGAGCAGGTCGCTCTCGGACTGCGAGCCCGCGAGCCACCGGCTTCGTTGGCTCACCATCGCGCGGATCGTCGGCGGGGCCTGGGTGTCGAACTTGGTGCGCGCCATGTCGAAGTCGACCGCGCCGTCCATCGCCACCGCGTTCCAGACGAACGCGGTGTCCTCGATCATGGTGTGGTGTTCCCACGTGACGCGATTTTCGAGGTCGGACCGGATCGCGATCCCGCCGCCCCAGGCGTAGAGCGGCACCGAGAGCGAGGGGAACGCGCGCTGTTCGATCTGAAAGCCCATCCGGAAGACCTCGGCGAGGTAGGAGAGCCACGACCGGCTCCGGCGGGGGCGCTCGCGGAACTGGACCACGTCCGCGTCGGGAACCCCCTCGAAGTCGGACATGAGGCTGTCCTCGTCGAGGTAGAGCACGAACTCCTTCCCGCACGGGACGTTCTGCCGAGCCCACTCGAGCGCCCGCCCCTTCCGGATCGCCTCGGAGTCGAAGCTGTCGGGCACCACGTGGACCGTCGCCCCCTGGATGTCCATCGGCTCCTCGGCGATCACGTGGCGGTCGGTGACGGTATCGGGGATGGCGCTAACGCTCTTCTGAATGATCTGGGGCGAGTCGACGGTCAGGATCCTGACCTGAACCTCGCTCGGGTCGTGCTCGGGTTCGGGATACTCGGAGCCCCGAACGACGAAGAGAACGAGGTACGTCCAGTAGGCGATGGAGCAGACCGAAAGCAGGGCGATACTCCAAAGGATGATTGAGAGCACCACAGGCACCGCTGCGGCGACCGGTCCGGCCATTGAAACCGGCGACGCCAGCGGGAACATTAAGTGTTGCTGACCGCGCCCTCTTCGGGACGGCATCGCGTATCAGCGGTTCGGTTCGCAGCCATAGCGGACCGAGACCGCCGCGTCGGAAGGGCTTTCCGATGGCTCGCGGAACCCGCTCCATGGTCGAGATAAGCGTCATCGTCCCGACGACGCTTCCGGACGACGCCGACGTGCTATCGGCCGCGCGGCTCGCCAGCGACGACTTCGAGGACTACGAGGTCCTGATCCAGCGCGAGGGCGGCGCGGCCCACGCCCGCAACGTCGGTATCGAGCGCGCGCGCGGCGACAAGCTCGTCTTCCTCGACGACGACTCGATCCCCTGTGCTGGCTACCTCCGGGTCGCGAGCGTCGCGCTCGACGCCTACCCCGCCGTCGCCGGTCGGGTCTTCCAGCCCGACGACGCCCCGTTCGCCGATCTCGACCTCCCGTGGTACGACCAGGGCGGCGAGTCGAAACCCACCGATATGCTGCCGGGCTGCAACATGGCGATCCGACGCGAGGTGCTCGACGACGTCGGCGGGTTCGACGCGGAGACCTTCGGCTGGGGCCACGAGGAGTCCGAACTCGCCGAACGGATCGCCGAGGCCTACACGATCCAATACGTCCCCGAACTCGTGGTCGAGCACACCTACGTCGAGTCGTTTCGACACTTCCTGCGGAAGTCCTACCTCCTCGGCCGCGCGGACGTCCAGTGGTGGCGGCTCGACGGTAAGTCGTTCCCGTGGTTGGTTCGCCAGTGGTTCAACACGCCGATCCGGGGGAAAAACCGGCTCGAAACCGCCCGCCGGGTGGCCCAGCGGGCGGGCTGGTTCGCCGAGATCCTCGACGGGTCGTAGCGACCGTCCCGAGAAGAACCGACCGACGACGGAGCGAGTGCACCGCGTCCGATGGCATCGGCCGATTCCCACACCAGCGGAGCCGTCGGACCGGCTACCGAACGGGTTTTCATCGGTCGGTCCGAACCCCCCGTCGTGACGGCGATGTCCTGGCGGCGCGCGCTCGACGAGCGCGGCGAACTCGACTCCGAGATCGCCGGGCGGATCATCGAGATCCACGGCGACCGTGGGGTACGCGCCATGGAGGCCGTCGCCGAACGCCGCGTCAAGGAGTACCTCGATTTCACCGTCGTCGTGGGCCACTCCGACGAGTACGTCGTCGAGGACGGCAGCTGTACCTGCAAGGACTCGGCCTACAACCTCGCGCCCGACGACCCCGACCAGCTGTGCTGGCACGTCCTCGCGACCGAGATCGCCCGCCGGGTCGACGCCCTCGACCACCACGAGATGTGGTACTCCGAGGTTCGCGACTTCATCTGAAACACCCACCTTTTGCTGCGCTCGCCTTCGGCTCGCTGGCAAAATGTGGATCAAAAGCGCGTCGGGTTCCTTGCAGTCACCCTCGCGCCCGCTCGCTCGGCCTCCGGCCTCGCTCGCGGTGGGACCACTACCAAATTCAGCAACCGCCACCGCACAGCACCGCCGAAGCCCTCCGGCGCTCGCTTCGCTCGCGCCGTCGCCCTTCATCCTCCAGGGATCACACCGAACCGCATCGCGACCGTCCGACGACCGCACCGACAGCACCGCAACCGCACCGCGGCCGCGACCGCCGCAGTCGGCGGCGTTTTCAGCCCCGGCCCGCAACCCGCACCATGATCTGCGTCGTCTCCGATACCCACGGCACCGACGGCAATCGGCTCACCGGCCGAACCCTCGATGCCGTCCGCGAGGCCGACCTCACGCTTCACGCCGGGGATTTCACGACCGAGGCGGCGCTCGATGCGTTCGAAGACGAAGCCCGCGACCTCCGGGCCGTTCACGGCAACAACGCGACGCGCGGGGTTCGCGACCGCCTCCCCACCGAGCGCGTCGTCGAGCACGACGGGATCCGGATCGCGATGACCCACGGCGACCGCCACGATGAGACCACCCTCTCCCTGTTCGGTCGCGAGGCCGACGCGGACCTCGTGGTCTTCGGTCACTCTCACGACCCCGAGTTCGTCGAAGCCGGCAAAATCGGACTCCTTAACCCTGGCAGCCACGCCGACCCGCGCTGGTACCGACCGGGACACGCCGAACTCGACGTCGACGAGACCGGTATCGAGGGCGAACTCCGCGAACCAGACGGCGAGGTCTTCGAGACGTTCCGGCTCGAACGGTAGCCCCGAAACGACTATACTCCACCGCCGGATACGCCACCCATGCCCTTCGGCATCAGTCCGGCGCTGTTCGCGGTCATCATCGTACTCCTCCTCGTGATCTTCGCGTTCTTCCTCCTCTTTCGCCGGACCGCGATGGCGTTCCGCGAGGGCGCGGAGCGCGGCCGCCGATAGCGACTACGCGACCGCCCGCCGCACGCCCGCGACGGCTTCCTCGACGTCGTCCTCGTCGACGTCCCAGTGGGTACAGAACCGAACCCGATAGTCCCCGAACGCCGACGCCCGGATCCCCTCCTCGTCGACCGCGTCGATGAATTCCTCGGCGGGCACGTCGGTCTCCGCGACCACGATGTTCGTGTCGGGTTCGGCCGCGGTCACGCCGTCGACTTCGTCGAGACCCGCCGCGAGCGTCTTCGCGTTCGCGTGGTCCGTTTCGAGCCGATCGACGTTCGAGAGCGCCTCGATCCCCGGCGCGGCGATGATCCCCGCCTGGCGCATCCCGCCGCCGAGCAGTTTTCGGTTCCGACGTGCACGTTCGACGAAGTCCGCGCTCCCGGCGAGCATCGACCCGACGGGCGCGCCGAGCCCCTTCGAGAGACAGAACAGCACCGAGTCCACGCTTTCGAGCAGCCGCGGCGCGGGCGTATCGAGCGCGACGCTGGCGTTGAACACCCGCGCGCCGTCGACGTGCACGGGGATGTCGAGGTCGTGGGCGGCCTCGGCCGCGGCGTCGATCGCCTCGGCCGGGATCGCGACCCCACCCTTGCTGTTGTGGGTGTTCTCGAGCGCGAGGAGCCCGGTGCCCGCCCGGTGGCCGTCGGCTGGGACGTAGTTCGCGTCGATGTCTTCGGGGGTGATGGTTCCACGGGGACCGCCGTCGATCGTCCGCGCCTGGAGCGCCGAGTGCTGGGCGAGGCCGGCGAGTTCCCACTTGTAGATGTGGCTCTCGCGTTCGCAGAGGACCTCCTCGCCACGGTCGGTGTGGGTGCGTGCGGCGATCTGGTTGCCCATCGTCCCGGTGGGAACGTAGAGCGCCGCCTCCATGCCGACCGCTTCGGCCGCACGGGCTTCGAGGTCGTTGACGGTGGGGTCCTCGCCGTAGACGTCGTCGCCCACCTCGGCGGTACGGGCGGCCTCGCGCATCGCGTCGCTCGGGCGGGTGACGGTGTCGCTCCGGAGGTCGATCATGGGTCGACTACCGCCGTGGCCGTCAAATACTCCTCGGAGGGCACCGCTCGCACGTCGGTTCGGTACATCGTCGCTCGAAACGGACGTTTATCGGTTGGTGTGTCGGGGCGAGTGGGCCTCGCGGACCTCGGCCCCGTCGCGGAGTTTGTCCTCACATCGGGGGCAGACCCGGACGGTCTCCATCCCGGTCGGGGCGAACACCCGGACGTACTGTTCGGTCACGAACGACTCACAGTTCAGGCAGTTAGGCATTGGAAGTAGGAGTAGGTGATATCGCCGCCGAAGAATAGTTCATACCGGACTGTGCAAGGCGTATTTGTACCCGGTGACGAGGGTCGTCCGGCGCGCCTCACTCGGTGGTCCGGTCCGCGGCATCGACGGCGTCCGCGCACGCCTTCTGGACCACCTTGCTCAGTGCCGGGTGGGCGTGGAGCAGGGTGTTCGCGAGGTCGTCGACCGTCAGTCCGTACCGGACGGCGGGCACCACCTCGTGAACGAGGATCGATGCCTCGTGGCCGAAGACGTGACAGCCGACGACCGCCCGGCTCTCGGGGTCACAGAGCACCTTCACGAACCCACGATCGAGCTTCAGCGCACGGCTCATCGCGGTGTCGGCGAACGCGGCGCGACCGACGACGTACTCGGCCCCGCTCCCGTCGAGTTCCGCCTCCGTCCGCCCGACCGCCGCGACCTGCGGCTCGGTGAAGACGGCGTGCGGCAGCGCGGTGAAGTCCACCTCGCGACCGGCGTCGTGAACCACGTTGTCGACGACGATCTCGCCCTCGTAGTCCCCGGTGTGTTTGAACATCGCGTTGCCCGCGACGTCGCCCATCGCCCAGACACTATCGACGGAGGTCCGCAACTGGTCGTCGGTCGCGACGAACCCCCGGTCGTCCGTCTCGATGCTCGTCGCGTCGAGCCCGATCCCGTCGGTGTTCGGCCGTCGACCCAGCGCCACCAGCAGTTCGTCGCCCGTCACCTCGACCGATCCGCCCTCTTCGGTCTCGGCGGTCACGGTGAACTCGCCGTTCGATTCGTCGACCGCCGTGGCGCTGTGGCCCGTGTAGACGTCGTGGCGTTCCTCGGCGACCTCGGTGAACGCTCGCGCGACGTCCGGATCCTCGCGATGGAGGAGGGTCTCGTTGCGGTCGATCAGCGCGACGTCGGTGCCGAACGCGTCGAAGTAGTAGCCGAGCTCGGCAGCGATGTAGCCCCCGCCGAGCACGACGAGTCGCTCAGGGGGTGTTTCGAGCCGGAGCGCGTCGGCGCTGGTGAGGAAGTCGACCTCGTCGAGTCCGTCGATCGAATCGGGTACCACGGGTGTACTCCCCGACGCGACGACGACTTCCTCTCCCGTGTGTGTCTCGCCCGACTCGACGAGTTCGATCGTTCCGTCGTCGACGAACCGGGCTTCTTCTTGGAATAGCGTGAGGTTCGCCTGGTCGCGTTTGTCCTGCGCCTTCCGGTCCGCGACCGCGGCGAGTTCGTCGTTGACCTCGCGAACGAACCCCGAGAAGCGAACCTCGTCGATCGAGGCGTCGATGCCGAACCGGCTCGCCTCCCGGACCCGATTCGCGACGGTCGCGTGCTGGATCAGCATCTTCGAGGGGTTGCAGCCCCGGTTCAGACAGAGCCCGCCGATCGGTCCCTTCTCGACGAGCGCCGTTTCCATGCCCGCCTCGGCCGCCGCCGAGGCCACCCGGTTGCCCGTCCCACCGCCGAACACGATCAGGTCGAATTCGGTCATGGTAGGGGTTCGGTATCGGGGGATAAATCCGTTCGCGCCGGACCCCTTATCCGTCGGGAACGCCTATCAGACGGTGTGTCAGGCGACTTCAACACGATCACGGGACTGCCCGACGAACTCGACATCGACGGCGACCTCGCGCGCGCCGACCAGCGGGTCTCGATCCGCGTCGACGAGCGCCGCTACGGCAAGGCGATGACCATCGTCGAGGGGTTCGACGACTCGACGACCGATGTCTCCGACCTCGCCTCCGAACTCAAGAGCCAGCTCGCCACTGGTGGAACGGTTTCGGACGGGCGGATCGAACTCCAGGGCGACCATCGAAATCGGCTGCCCGAGCTCCTCGAAGAGCGCGGGTTCGAACTCGCCGACTGAGCCCGCGTCGCGGCTCGAACGAATACGTTCGCTCCGGGTCGATTCTCGTATCGACCGACATGAGTAGTTATTTCTTGGCACCTGTGACACTCGAAATATGTTGCCGCTACAGATACCCGGTATCCCGGGCGAAAGTGAGGGAGCGACCGTCCTCCTCATTCTCGTCGTCCCGCTGATCGTCGCGTACTGGACCTACGGGGATGCGAAGCGCCGCGGCAACGAGCATCCCCTCAACTGGGGGATCAGTATGTTTCTGTTCGGATTCCTCGGCTTCGCGCCCATACTCGTCGGGCTCGGGCTCTGGACGAGCGTGAGGGAAGACAAATGAGGAAGTCGTCGACCGGAAAGCCACGGTCGATCGATTTCGGTGAGAGGAACTCCCCTCCCTCCTCGGGCAAGCCAAAGCTACAACTGACATCCCGCCCGTACGAGGCGCATGGATCGAACCAACCCGGCCACCGGCGAAGCGCTCGACCCCATCGAGGACGACACCGAGGAGGACATCGAGAACGCGCTCGCGGCGGCCGACGAGACCTTCGAGGAGTGGCGCGAGGTTCCGATCAACGAGCGCCAGCAACTCCTCACCAACGCGGCCGAGGTACTCCGCGAGAACAAACGGGAGTACGCCGAGTTGATGACCAGCGAGATGGGCAAACCCATCTCGGGGGCGGTCGCGGAGGTCGAGAAGTGCGCGTGGGTCTGTGAGCACTACGCCGAGCGCGCCGACGAGTTCTTCCAGGACGAGCTGATCGGCAGCGACCCCGAGACGAAGACCCTGGTCTCCTACGAACCCCTCGGGCCGGTGCTCGTGATCATGCCGTGGAACTACCCCTTCTGGCAGGTCTTCCGGTTCATCGCGCCGCACGTCACCGCCGGCAACGTCGGGATCCTGAAACACGCCTCGAACGTGCCGGGCTGTGCCCAGGCCATCGAGGATATCCTGCTCGAAGCGGGCTACCCGGAGGGGGTCTTCCAGTCGCTGATGGTCCACTCCGACCCGATCGAGGGGATGCTCGAGGACGACCGGATCGTGGCCGCCACACTGACGGGAAGCGAACCAGCGGGCCGCGCGGTCGCCGAGACCGCCGGGGCCGAGCTCAAGAAGACGGTGCTCGAACTCGGCGGCAACGACCCCTTCATCGTACTCGACGATGCGGACCTCGACGCCGCCGCCGAAGTCGGCGCACAGGGTCGCACCCTCAACTCCGGACAGTCGTGTATCGCGAGCAAGCGCTTCATCGTCCACGAGGACGTCTACGACGAGTTCGTCTCGAAGTTCGTCGACGAGATGGATTCACTGACCATCGGAGATCCAACGGAGGAAGAAACCGACGTCGGCCCGCAGGCCCGCGAGGATCTGATGGAGGAACTCCACGACCAAGTCGAGCGCACAGTGGAAGACGGCGCGACGGTCAAGGTCGGTGGCGAACCGCTCGACCGCGAGGGGTTCTTCTACCCGCCGACGGTGCTCACGGACGTGCCCACCGACGCCGCCTCGGCCTGCGAGGAGGTCTTCGGGCCGTCGGCGGCGGTGTTCGAGGTCGGTAGTGAAGAAGAGGCCATCGAACTCGCCAACGACTCCGACTACGGGCTGAGCTCCTCGGTCTGGACCGACGACCTCGCGCGCGGCGAGCGCGTCGCCCGCGAGATCGAGGCCGGGATGAGCTACGTCAACCAGCTCTCGAAATCCGACCCACGACTTCCCTTCGGCGGGGTCAAGGACTCGGGCTACGGCCGCGAGCTCGGTCGGCACGGGGCCCACGAGTTCGTGAACCGGAAGACCGTCTGGGTCCAGGACGCCGACCCGAACTGAACGGTCGGGGGAACGAGTAGCGGCGACGGTCGTTCTCGCTGGCGAGTGGCCGACTCGGGGCCGTTTTCCGTGGTACTGGTTCAGCGCTTTTCGTAGACGTAGAAATCGGAGTGGCGGGACTCGTACTCGTTTTCGACCGTCTCGATCAGTTCGAAGTTCGGGAACGCCGTTTCGACGTAGTCGGTGAAACGCCGGTGTCTGACGTGGAGTTCGGGGGTCGTTTCGTCGTGATTGCTCGAGAAGACGATCACGTACCGAGTCGCCGACGCGAACATGTCGTGCATCGTCTCCTCGAACGTCTCGTCGTCCACCAGATGGAAGACGACCTCCAGGGAGAGCACCAGTTCGGCCTCGAACCGTTCTCGCTGTTCGCCGTGGTATTCGCCCGGGTCGTAGTGTGCGAACGTCTTGGTTTCGTCGTCGGCGAACCGTCGCGAACACGCTTCGACGGCGGATTCGGATATTTCGAGCCCGCGATACGCCGGGTACTCCGCGAGTGCTACTTGGTCACCATCCCCGCAGCCGAATTCGAGAACGGAGTCGATATCGTGTTCGTCGACGAACGCGTTCAGGAAATCCGCTTTGAACCGGCTGTGCTCACCTCGCGAGCCTGGCCCGGAGTCGCGGCCATCGGCGTAGCGTTGTTCCCAGTACTGCGTCGAATCGAACAGCCGGTAGTAGAGGGCTCGTGTTCGGTCAGTGCGCCCCATGAGGGATAGCAGCCGCATCTTCAGATAGGTCGTCGTCCGGCCAGCGAATCCACGCAGCCCTTCGTCGAGAGCGATGTCAACACCTCTTCGTGCGAGCGTTGAGGTACGCATGTGACAGGACACAAATGTAGACTCACTAAAAGCAATGGGTGATTATGCAACCGACACCACTTTCGACGACCGCGTTGCCCGCACCCGGACCGCAACCGCTACATAGCTCTTCTCCCGGGGATAACGTATGCGCCGCTTCGAGGCCCGGCTCCCGCTCGCCTTCGGGACGCTCGTCGCGCTCGTCGCCACCGCCGGGAGCCTCTACTTCAGCCTCGGCCTCGGTCTCGTCCCCTGCGAACTCTGCTGGTATCAACGAATCCTGATGTATCCCCTGGTCCTCGTCCTCGGCGTTGCGGCCCTCGAAAATCGGCGGCGGGTCTTCCTCACTGCCTTTCCACTCTCGATCCTCGGAACCATCGTCGCGGCCTACCACTCGTGGCTTCAGGTCAGCGACACCACCGGAACCTGCTCGGTCGGCGGTGGCTGTAGCGCGGTTCAGTATCAGATAGCCGGCCTCTCGATACCCAACCTCTCGCTGGTCGCGTTCGTGCTGATCACGCTCGCGCTGTTCGTGACGATCCGGAGCCGCTAATCCTCCCTACTCGGCCGGCGCGTCGGCGGGGTCGATCACCTCGTCCGTCGCCGGATAGACACCCACCTGGTCGCAGAGGTCGGCCATCGGGCACGCGTCAGGGTCGTCGAGACACGCCGGTTTGCGGGCTTTGCAGAACTCCCGCCCGAACTGGATCGTCGCGGTGTGGCCGAACCCACACTTCTCGGCAGGGATCTGGTCTTCGAGGACTTCCCTGACCGTCTCGTGGTCGGCGTCGGGCGGCGCGACCCCGAGCCGACGGTAGATCCGGTGGACGTGGGTGTCCACGGGGAAGACGCCCGCGCGGCCACCCGAAAAGAGGAGCACACAGTCGGCGGTCTTGGGACCGACCCCCGAGAAGTCGAGCAGGGTGTCGCGCACCGCACTGGGGTCCTCACCCGTGACGTACTCGTCGAATCCCGCCGCGCCGCCGTACTCCTCGACCACACGGCCCGCGATCCGGCCGAGGGTCTCGGACTTCTGGTTGTAGAGCCCCGCGGGCTGGATGGTCTCGGCGAGGTCGTCCTGATCCACCTCCGCGAGCGCCACCGCGAGGTCCTCGCCCTCGCCGTAGCGCGCCATCAGCGCGTCGTGGGCCGGCTGGCTCGCTTTGTCGGACGTGTTCTGGCTCAGGATCGTGCGGACGAGACACTCGAAGGCGTCCTGACCGCCGTAGGTCTTGCGCCAGTAGCGCTCGCCGAGGCGGTCGACGACCTGCTCGGCACGCGTCTCGGCCGTCCGTTCGTCGAACTCGGTCGCGAGTCCGCCACCGTCGGGCCCGCCACTGATGTTCTCGGTGGGCTCCGGGTCCTCGCTCATACTGGGTCGTTGGCTGCGGAATACTACAAAACGTCGTTCGCGGAACCGCTCAGCCGGCGGGCGAACCGAGCCGTCGTCGAACCACGACGAGCAGCACGGTACCGGCGACCGAGAGCGCCCCGAGAAACGCCCAACTCACGGAGTAGCCCGCATGCTCGACGAGCAGACCGAAGGTCGGCGGCGCGAGGAGGCCGCCGACGTTGATCGCGGTCTGGCCGCCGGCGGTCGCCGCCCCGATGTCGTCGTCGTCGACGATGGTACCGAGACAGGAGTAGAACACCCCAGTGGATCCGTAGACCGTGAGTCCGAGGCCCGCGAAGACGACGAGCGCTACCGGGAACGAGGGGAGGCCCGTCGCGAGTAGTGCGAACAGGACCACCGCGCCGGCCATCTGGACCAGCGCGACGGTGGCCGCCCCGCGCGCGCCGCCGAGGCGGTCGGCGACGCCCCCCGCGCCGATCCGTGCGGCGCTCCCCATGACCTGGGTCAGCGCCAGCACGACGCCGCCGACGAGGGTGGTGTGGCCGAGGTCGTCGACGACGTAGAGCACGATGTAGCCGAGCATCGCGAAGATCGACGCCCCCATGAAGAACCCGACACCGATGAGCACGAGATAGGCCCGATTCGAGCGCAGCACCGAGAAGTCGGGTACCGAGAGGGTACCCTCGCCGCGGGTGCCGTCGTAGAGCGCGACGAAGCCCACGACGTAGCCGCCCGCGAGCGCGGCGATCACCCAGAAGCCGGCCTGCCACGCGACCACCGCTGCCAGTCCCGTGATGACCAGCGAGGCGATCGCGCTGCCCGCCGTGACCCCGACCTGCTTCAGCCCCATAGCGAAGTTGCCCCGGCCGGCGGGCGCGCTCGCGAGGATCCCCCGGTTCGAGGCGGGCATCGCCGAGGAGTACGCGCCCCCGAGCACCGCACCCGCGACAAGCAGGAGGCCGTAGCTCGGTGCGAGCGAGACCCCGACCGTCGCAACCGCGAGCCCGACCAGCCCGAAGACCATCACACGTTTCTCGCCGTAGCCGTCGACCGCCGCGCCGCTCGGCACCAGCGCGACCGTGTAGCCGAGCAGCGCCGCGGTCGTGAACAGCCCGACCTCGGTCGCCGACAGCGAGAAGGCGTCCCTGACGACTCCCGTGGCGGCGAAGATACTGTAATAGCAGAGACTCGCCGCCACCTGCCAGCCCGCGACCGTGGCGACCGACGACCAACTTCCCTCCGTCTCGCGTGACATTCGGCGAGTATCGCCTCGGGTGGTGGTCGGTGACAAACACACCTAAACGTGGCGTATCGGCGAAGTATCCACGAGGATCGATCGACCTAGACCGTCGAGGAGGCGGTCGTTTCGGCGGTCACTCGACCCGGAGCGTCGCGGTGAGCGAGCCGCCGTCGGCGAGCGCCGTCACGAGCTCCCGGTCGAGGTCGCCGGCCGCCCGGTCCGCACCCACCATCACCGTCCGGTCGTCGACGTAGTCGCTGGTCCGACAGACGAGGCTCCGGTCGTTCGTATATTCGAGGTCGGGATGGCCGCGTCCACGGACGGTCCGGGTCAGCCCGTCGACGGCGAGTTCGAGGCTAATGGTCGCGTCGGCGTCGCGGGAGGCGTCGACGAACGCGGGGTCGAAGTCGGCGGGCGTCCGGTCGGCCTCGATCCCGAGGATGCAGTCGCCGGCGGGCGTGAGGTAGTCGTCGGCGGTGAGTTCGAGCGTGCTCGCGTGGCGGGCGGTGACGTTTTCGTGGCCGCGTGCGCGGACGATTTCTTCCACGCCGGTCGTCGGCGGGAGCCGCACTTAGGGCTACGTCTTCGCGACGGTCACCGTGACGGCACCGCAGACGCACTCGTAGGCCCGGCGTTCGCCGCCCGTGTCCCGGAAGACCAGCGCGGGCTCCGGATCGAGGTCGCGGCCACAGCCCTCGGCCTCACAGGTCAGCGTGAGTTCTTCGAACATACCGGGAGAACGTCCGCAGGGGCTATGAACCGGCGGCAACCCCGGAGTGAAACTGAAAGAAACACACGGAAGGGCTATGCCCGGCGCGCCCACTTCGGTCGACATGAACCTCCGCGAGTGGAGCGCGGCCGCGGTCGACCCGGACGGGCAGGATCCACCGACGCCCGACGAGTGGGTCGCCGTCGAGGGGCCCGAGAGCCCGGCGCGCTTCACCGGTGAGCGAACGGTCGCCTACCGGACCCACTTCGCCGACCCCGGTGGGGAGCGCGCCGAGCTCCGTCTCGGTGGGCTCTACGCCCACGCGCGCGTCTGGCTCAACGGCGAGTTCCTCGGGGAGCACGACGCCTACTTCACGCCGTTCACCGCCGTCGTTGACCCGGCGGACGAGAACGAACTCGTCGTGGTCTGTCGGGCGTCCGACGACCGCTTCGGCGGTGTCTTCGAGACGGATCGCCTCCCGCCGCGGGACCGCGTCCCGGGGATCCGGTGGGACGCCACCGTCGAACCCGTCCCCGAGATCGCGCTCACCGACCTCACGGTTCGACCGGCCGAGGGGGACGAGACGGGGATCAACGCCATCGTCACCGTCGACGCCGGGACGGAGCTCTCGGGCCGGATCCGGCTCACGCTCCACCCCGCGGACGGCGAGGCCACGAGCGCGATGACCTCCGTCGGGGTCGCGGCGGAGGCGGGTGGGCGCGTCACCGTTCAGGGTCGGCTCTCGGTTCGTGACCCCGACCGGTGGTGGCCGCGTGGCTTCGGCTCGCAACGGCGTTACACGGTGCGGGCCGCCCTCGGCGACCACGAACGCACCGCGACCACCGGCTTTCGGACCGTCGAGTACGGCTCCGAAGGGCTAGTCGTCAACGGAACCCGGGTCCCGGTTCGCGGCCGAGTCGTGCTTCCGACGACCGATCCCGAGGACGCGGTCGAGGCCATCGAGCACGCGGCCGAGACGAACGCGACTCTCGTGCGGTGGTACGGCCACGTCCCGCCCGAGTCGGCCTACGACGCCGCCGACGAGGCGGGCGTGCTCCTCGTGCAGGACCTGCCGATGAGTCCGGGTGCGCTCGACGCCGAACGCGCCCGGTCGCTCGCACGCCGGCTCTCGGGGGCCTACGGCCACCACGCGAGCCTCGGCCTCTTCGGGGTCCACGACGACGCCTACGAGTTCGAGACGGCCACCGACCAGGGTTCGTGGCGGGTGCTTCGTGCGGTGGGTGGGCGCGAGCACGCGGCGACCGCGACGGCGGCCGCGGGCGCGCTACCGGGTTCCATCCCCACACTCGCCGCTCCCGGCCTCGATGCCGGTGTCGAGGACGGGACCGAGGGCTGGGTGGTCGACGGCTACACGGGGGCGGCCGGCGACCTCGACCCGGGCACCCACACCCGCTACGCGGTGGCCGGAACCGACGCGGCGGCGGCGACGAACGCGGAACGGACGGTCGCGGCGCTCCGCCGGTCGGGGATACCGTTCCTCACCGTGTTCGCGCCGCCGAACGCCGCGTCGGTCGACGCCACGCTCGCGACCGGGTTCGAGCCGGTGACCGTGTTCCTCGACGACCCGACCGGACCCGAACCCGCAGTCGTGGTGAGCAACGACACCGCCGACCCCATCGCGGGCGAGGTCGAGTGGGAAGCAGGTGAGCGGTCGGGAACGGTCGCGGTCGACCTCGGGCCCGCCGCGCGGGCGACGGTCGGGACGGTCGACCCGCCCGCGGAGGCCGATAGCGTCGACCTCGTGCTCTCGGTCGGGGAGCGGACGGTCGAAACCAGCTATCCCCGGTAGACCGGGCCGAGAGACCGTGTGACGACCTCTCACCATCGCAACGTTTAAAGTGGTTCTGCCACTATGCGCAGATGCCAGAAGCCGCCGGCATCACTGTGGTATCGCAAACGAATGATACGGGCCTCTCCTCCGAGCAGTCAGCGACCGACGAGGAGCGGCGACCATCCGGCGCGACTGGGATCGCAACCGAACCATGGCAAGCACAATAGACCAATCAGCGAACGTCGAACTCACCGATAACGACCTCGAAAGCGACTCGAAAGGCAAGCTCATCAAGCTCGCCGGCAAGCTCCGCGACCGCCGGAACGAGCTGAATCAGGCGGCCTCCGAGCGCGCCTCGCGACGCGACGAGCTCAACGCGAAGACGCGAGAGCAGGTCGATCTCGCGCAGGAGCACCGCGAGAAACGCGACGAGCTGAACGAGAAGGTCCAAGAACACAAACAGCAACGAAACGAGCTCAACGCGAAGGCCAACGAGCTCTTCGACGAGGTCGACGACATGAAGGGCGACCTCGACCTCGACGAGGGCAAGGACCTCGACACGCTCGAATCCGAGATCGAGGACCTCGAGTTCCGCCAGCAGACCGAGGTCCTCTCGGCCGAGGACGAGCGCGAACTCATCGAGAAGATCGAGGACAAGCGCGAGCAGTATCGCAAGCGCCAGGACGCCCTCGAGGACACCGAGGGGCTCGAAGAGGTCAAGGCCGAGGCCGAGGAGGTCCGCGCCGAAGCCTCCGAGCACCACGAGAAGGTCACCGAGCTCGCCGACGAGGCCCAGGAGCACCACAACGAGATGATTTCGGCCTACCGCGAGGCCGACGACGTCCGCGACGACGCCGACGAGTGGCACGAGAAGTTCGTCGAGGCCCAGGAGGCCGCCGACCGCCACCACGAGGACTTCGTCCGGGTCCAGAAGCGCCTCCGCGAGATGGACAAGGAGGAAGAACAGGAGCGCAAGTCCGAGCGCGACGAGCGCCGCGAGGCCGCCGAGGAGGAGGCCGACGAGATCTACCAGCAGTTCCTCGACGGCGAGACCCTCGACACCGAGGACCTGATGAAGCTCCAGAAGGCCGGCAAGCTCTAAACCGCAAGCGACATTCTTCCGGCAGCGCTCCGCGAGCGAACCCTTAATCCGCGTTCCGCACCGAGAGCGCCCATGCCGACCAACGCAGACAGACTCGCGGGTGCGGTCGTCGGGGCGACGGCGGGAGCGAGCCTCTGGGGTACCGTCAAACGATTCCGAGCGCAGGCGACGAACGGCTACAACGTCGCCGAGGTCGCCGTCGAGGGGCCGATCACGCGCGACGGGAGCCGCGTCCCGGGTGCGGGTCGGGGGTCGATACCCGCCGACAAGGTCGTCGAGCAGATCGAGCGCGCCGACGATGACCCGAACGTCGAGGCACTGATCGTGAAGCTCAACACCCCCGGCGGGGAGGTGCTCCCGAGCGAGGACATCCGGATCGCGGCCGAGCGCTTCGACGGGCCGACCGTCGCCTACGCGACCGACACCTGCGCGAGCGGCGGCTACTGGATCGCGAGCGGCTGTGACGAGCTCTGGGCGCGCGAGGCGAGCATCGTCGGCTCCATCGGCGTCCGCGGCTCCCAGGTCAACGCCAAGGGGCTGGCCGACAAGCTCGGGCTCGACTACCGCCCGATGACGGCGGGCGAGTTCAAGGACGCGGGCTACCCGCTGAAGGAGCCGGAAGCCGAGGACGAGGCCTACCTCCAGGGGATCGTCGACGACTACTACGAGACCTTCGTCGAGCGGGTGGCGGCGGGCCGCGACCTCGACGAGGCCACCATCAAAGAGACCGAGGCGCGCGTCTACCTCGGGGCCGACGCGGCCGAGAACGGGCTGGTCGACGAACTCGGCACCCGCGAAGACGTCGAGGACCGACTGGAAGACCGCCTCGGCCACGAGGTCGAGGTCGAGGAGTTCGAGCCCGAGCGCAGTCTGATGGAGCGCCTTCGGAACAGCTCCCAGGGGATGGCCTACGCGGTCGGCGCGGGCGCGGCGAGCGCGTTCGACGTCGACGAGGAGTTCCAGCTCCGACTGTAGGACCGAACGGCGGCCATGACGAGCGTTTTTATTCCATCGTGGCGTGCATCGGGACGTGAGTACGCTCGTGGTCTGTCTCGACCGCGGCGAGACCGTCGCGGCGGTCGCCGACGAGGTGCCGGTGGTCGGCGAGCGGGCGGTCCGGTCGCTCGTGACCGAGGCCGGCCTGCACGATCCGGAGAGCAGCCGGACCAACTGTTTCCTCGAAGGGCTGCGGGTGGCGCGCGACCTCCGGGAGACGGGCGAAGACCCGGTGGTCGCGGTGGTCTCGGGGGCCGACGACTCGGTCGACGCCGACCGAGCGGTCGCCCGCCAGATCGACGAACTCCTCGCGGCCCACGACATCGACTCGTCGGTCGTGGTGACCGACAGCGCCGACGAGGGCCTGGTGCACGTCGTCGAGAGCCGGGTTCGCGTCGACGGCGTCTCGCGGGTCGTCGTCCGCCAGTCGCGCGACCTCGAATCCACCTACCACTACCTCAAACAGTTCCTCGACGACGAGGAGCTCCGACAGACGGTGCTCGTGCCGATCGGGATCGCGTTGCTCGTGGCCCCGGTGCTGGTGGTGCTCGCCCGGAGCGCGGCGGTCGCGGTCGCGGTCGTCGCCGCCGTCACCGGGCTGTTCTTGCTCTACAAGGGCTTCGGGGTCGACGACGCGTTCGGTGCGATCGCCCGCGGGCTCCGCGGCGGGTTCTACACCGGTCGGGTGTCGGTGGTGACGGGCGTCATCGCCGCGGGGCTCGCGCTCGTCGGCGTCGTCGCGGGCGGGATCAACGCCTCGCCGCTCGCGCGGACCGCCAGCCCGCTCGTCACCGTGATGGCCTTCCTGTTCGCGAGCGTGCCGTGGCTCGCGACCGCGGCGCTGACCGCGAGCATCGGCCTCGCCGCCGACGAGTGGCTCGCCAACGACCGCGTTCGGACCTCGGCGCTCAACCTGCCGTTCGTCGCGGTCGCCGTCGCACTCGTCGTCCGGGGCTTCGCGGCCTACTTCCTCGAACGCGCCGGCGTGACCGCCCCGCTCCAGGTGCCGGCGCTCTCGCTCGGGGTGATCTCGGTTCGGGGCTTCGCGGTCACCGCCGACACCCGGCTCCTCGGGTTCGTGCTCGCCGGGGTGCTGGTCACGTTCGTCGGCGTCGGCGTCGCCGCCCGCATCGGCACCGGGATCGCCGACGAGCCGAGCGAACAACCCGAGTGACGGGGTCGCCGGACGACGGCCGCGCGACTACGGGGTGTGGCAAGGAAGAGATGGAAGGGTCCGACCTCAGAGCAGGTCGTCGAAGTCGTCGTGGACGTCGATGTCGACGCCCGCGTCGGTGATCTCGGAGATGATGATACCGTTACCGCTCGCGGTGTCGCGCTCGACGGCGCTCTTGACGGCGTCGGTGGCGACGGTCTTGGCCTCCTCGTTCGAGAGGCCCTCCTCGAAGCGCTGTTCGAGCACACCGTAGGCGAACGGGGAGCCCGAGCCGGTCGCGTTGTAGGGCTCCTCCATGATGCTGCCCGCGGGGTCGATGCTGTAGATGTGGCTGCCCTCGTCGTCGACGCCACCGAGGATGGGGTGGACGATGTAGAACGCGCCGCTCCGGAGGAAGTTGGAGGTCAGCGTGGCGAGCGCCTTGATCGACATCTCCTCGCCGCGGCGGGCCTCGTAGAGGCGGACCTCGGCCTGGAGGTTGTTGATCAGCGCCTGGGCCGCGCTCACGGCCCCGGAGATGGTGAGCGCGCCGCGGGGGTGGATCTCCGCGATCTTCTCGGCGCGCTTGCTCGCGACGAGGTTGCCCGCGCTCGCGCGGCGGTCGGTGGCGAGCACGACGCCGTCGGTCGTGGTGAGGCCCACGGTCGTGGTACCGGTCTTGGTGATCTGCTCGTCCGACATGTCGTGCGTCGGCAGGTCGCCGAGTTCCGGGCCGTAGAGACCCTCCGTCTCCGCCTGTCCCGGCCGGCCGAGATCCGGGCTGTTCGGGAAGTCTTGCATACCACCGTTACCGGCCCGACGCTTAAAAGACCAGTCCTTCCGCGCGTCACTCGAAACCACAAGGTTCGACCCTCTACATCACGACGACCAGCTATGACCGACTACCTCGTTGCGATGGAGGCCGCGTGGCTGGTTCGCGACGTCGACAACATCGACGACGCGATCGGCGTCGCGGTGAGCGAAGCGGGCAAACGACTCAACGACCAGGACAAGTCCTACGTCGAGGTCAACGTCGGCGCGACGGGCTGTCCGGCCTGTGGCGAGCCGTTCGACTCGGCCTACGTCGCCGCCGGCACGGCACTCGTGGGACTGGTCCTCGAGATCGACGTCTTCAACGCCGACGGCCAACAGCACGCCGAGCGGATCGCCAAGAGCGAGGTCGGCGGCGCGCTCCGGGACGTCCCGCTCTCGGTGGTCGAGACGATCGAACTCGATGGGGACGAGGAGCAGGCCGCGAGCTAGGTGAACAGGAAGACCACGATACTCACCGCGAGCAGCGCGACGGCGAACGCACCCGCGAGCGCACCTCCCATCCCGACCATCGCGTTGGCGTGGCTCGCGAGGGTCTCGGTTCTGTCGTTGCCGAACACAGTGACGCGGGCGCGTTCGGTCGCCATCCCCGCCTCGACCGGCTCGCGGTCGGCGAGGGCCTCCTCGACGAGCGACGCGACGAGCGCGATGAGCTCGTCGTGTGGGATGGCCCCGCCGACCTGATTCGCCGACTCGACGGTGTTGACGACGTGGGTGTCGGTCGTCATCACCTCCGCCGGGTCCGCGTCGATGTGGTCGAGGATCGCCTCCCGGAGCCCCGGTTCCATGTTGTTGCCGTCGATCAGCACGGAGACCCCGGTCTCGCCCGCGACCGTGAACGCCGCGACCCGGACGCCGAGCGGGCCGATACCCTCGCTCGCCGTCCACGGCGTCTCGTCCCACGCCACTCCGAGTTCGAGCCGACCGTGCGGCGCGTTCGCGAGCGCCGCCGAGACCTCGCCGACGCCCTCGATGAGGTCGAACGAACGCTGACTGCCGGGGACCACGTGGCCGAGGTCGTCGCCCGCGAGCCCGTCGTTCGCGTTGTGGGCGTCGACCACCATCGCGTCGACGCCGTGGGACCGCGCCTCGGCGACCGCCGACAGCCCCACCGAGTAGTCGATGTCGTCGGCGAGCCCCGGTGCGTAGGTCGCGACCACCATCGCACCGTCGCCCATCGCCTGCCCCGTGACGGTGGCCTCGCCGACACGGCGTCGGACCGGCGGTGTCCCCGTTTTCGAGTACTCGATCCGGTCGTGGGCATGCGAGACCGCGTCGAGGAGGGTGTCGACCTCGCGCTCGGAGACGAGGTTGAAGTCGTGGCCCGCGGTCGCGTGGGGCGGGAAGCCGAGCCCGTCGGCGCTCCTCGCGACGCGCTTCGGGAGGTTGCCGCCACCGATCTCGCCCATCGGGCCCGGGTGGATCATGGGAAGTACGAACCGCGCCTTCTCGGAGCCGTCGGGACGGCGGGCCGAGAGCACGCTCACCGGCACCACCGCCTCCTCGCCGAGCGCCGCGAAGAACTCCTCGAGTTCGTCGGAGCCCTCCGCGATGTGGCCGACGAACCCCCGACCGAAGTCGAGGACGCTCACGCCGAGGCTCCGTCGCCACGGCCGGTCGATGACGCGGACGAACACCACGACGGCGAGTGCGTAGAGCGCACAGAGCAACGCGAGCACGGCGAAGTCGAGTGGTTTGACCGCCCCGAGTTCGGCGGGGCCGCGGCTCGGTCGCGAGAGGAAGGACTGGACGAGCGGGCCACCGACCTCGACGTAGCGCGCGGTGCCGCTGTAGACGAAGACGAGGAACGCCGCCGTCGCGGTCTGGATCCCCGCCGGGATCGCCGTGACGACGAGCGACTTCCGCGAGACCGCGAGCAGGACGGCCAATCGAATGCCGCCGACCGCAGCCAGCCCGACGGTGAGCGCGTCGAAGACGAACCGCTGGCCGAGCGGCGTGAGGACGGCGATCGTCCCCGCGACCACGAGGACCGCGACCAGGAAGACCTCACAGACCAGCGCGAGCAGGGAGGCGCGGTTCGGCGTGAGCTGGCCGCCGAGCCGCCGGTCTATCGGGGGGGTGGCGACCGCCGCGACGACCGTCGGCACGCCGATGAAGAAGACACCCTGCCAGGCGTCCTCGAGAACGAACTGCGAGTCGAACGCCGCGGCACCCGCGAGCGCCGCGACCACGAGGGCGAAGCCGAGGCTCGCGTACCACTTCGGGGCGCGAAAGATGAACCGCGAGAGCGCCGCGAGGTCGCCCTGGGTCTCGGTCATTCGGGAGAACCACCCAGTGGCGGCTAAATCCCTCTTTCGGTGGCGTCACAGACCGCCCGAAAGTTCTCGAACACCGCCTCGCCCTCCTCGGTGTGGGCCACCTCGGGGTGCCACTGGACGCCGAAGAGGTCCTCGCTGGTGTCGCTCATTGACTCGATCCCGCAGATGTCGCTCTTCCCCGTGCGTTCGAAGCCCGGCGGGAGTTCGACCACCTGGTCGGCGTGGCTCGCCCACACCCGTGTCTCGGGCGCGAGCGACCCGACCAGCGGGTCCTCCGGACTGTCGATCTCGACGGTGACGTCGGCGTACCCCCCATATTCGCCGGGTTCGACGCGACCGCCGCGCTCGACCGCCATCACCTGCATCCCGAGACAGATCCCCAACACCGGGATCCCCATGTCGAGGTACTCGTCACACCGCCCGCCCGCGTCGGGGTCGTCGGCCGAGTCGGGACCGCCGGAGAGCACGATCCCGTCGGCCTCGATCTCCTCGGGGGGCGTTGTGTTGTCGACGATCTCGGTCTCGACGCCGATGTCGCGGAGCGCCCGGCCTTCGAGGTGGGTGAACTGGCCGTGGTTGTCGACGACGACGATCCGGGTCATGTCTGGGGCTGGCGACGCGCCGGCTAAAATCCCCCGAAACGTGTGCGGCTCCGTCACGTCTCGTCACTCGAGGACTCGCGGCGCTCGGCGGCCGAGGCGAACCCGAACTCCGCCTGTTCCTCGCTTCGGCGGCCCTCGCGGGCGGCGAGCGCTTCGGGGTCGGGGTTGGCGTCGTCGTCGATCCGCGCCCACGACGAGTGTATCTTGGCGTGACACCACCGGCAGAGATAGACCGTGATCTCGTGGCTCACCTCGCGCGAGTCGTCGTCGGCGTAGGAGAGGTGGTGTTCTTCGAGCAGCGGGCGGTCCGTACTGTGGGCCATCCGGCGCTCGTCGAGGCCACACCGGACACACTCGCGCGAGCGGTTTCGGGCGCGGAACTGCGGGCAATCCCGCCAATCCCAGTCGGGGCCCGCCTCCGTCACGACCGGACAGGCGAAGTCGTCGGCTTCGCGCTCGCGGGCGAACCCGGGGTCGTGGGAGCCGTGTTCGAGTGCGTATCGACAGCGGCCGTCGTCGGTGAGGTGGTCACACCGCTCGACGAACGCGTACGGGTCGGCGACGCCGACCGACGTGCCGGCGGGCGTCTTCTCCATAGCGAACGGCGGCCGCGAATCGGTTTGAACGTTCCGTCGGGTTCGGTTCGACCCTCAGTCGTCGGTCGTCGAACTCGTGGTGCGTTGGTGGGGGGCCTGGTCGTCGGCGGCGAGGTTGCGGTCGCGCCACGTCCCGCGGCGGAACCAGAGGTACGACGCGAGCGCGCCGAGGACGTTCGAGACCGGGAAGGAGAGCCAGAGCCCGCTCACGCCGAGGAGGCCCGCGCCGAACCAGGCGACCGGGAGCCGGATCAACCCGAGGGTACCGACCGCGATGACCGCGGCGACCATCGTCAGCCCCGCACCGCGGAAGCCGCCGGTGTAGACCCGCATGATCCCGATGAAGCCGAACGTCGGCGCGGCGTAGCGGATGAACGTCGCGCTGGTCGCCACGACGGCGGGATCGGTCGTGAACACCGCGGCGATCGGCCGGGCGAAGAGCCACGCGACGACGCCCACGGCCGAGAGGACCACGAACAGCACCGCCGCGGCGACGTGGTTCGTTCGGTCCGCGCGGTCGGCCTTCCCGGCCCCGATGTTCTGGCCGGTCATGGTCTCGACGCCCTGTGAGAGCGCGATCGCCGGGAGGAACACGACCGAGAAGATGCGGGTGCCGATCCCGTAGGAGGCGACCACCGTGGTCGAGAAGGAGGCCACGACCACCAGCAGGAGGTTGATCGAGACCGCCCGAACGGTCCCCTCGATCGAGGCCGGCACGCCGAGCGCGAGCATCTTCCGGGCGTAGTCGAGGTCCGGCACCATCTGCGAGAGCCGGATCCGCACGCCCTGGTCGCCCCGGAACATGATCCAGAGCCCGATCACGAACGCGATGGCGCGCGAACCGATCGTGGCGACCGCCGCACCCTGGATACCGCTCCCCGCGTAGCCGGTCGCGGCGTAGAGGCTGGCTTCGAGCCCGCCGAGCCCGAAGAAGCCGAACAGCGGGTTCGACTCGAAGCCGAAGATCAGGAACGGGTCAAGCACGATGTTGATCACGACCGAGACGAACATCACGACCATCGGCGTCACCGTGTCGCCGTAGCCACGCATCAGCGAGATGAACATCGCGAAGCCGAAGACGAAGACGAGGCCAACCATGAACACCCGCATGTAGCCCGCCGCGAGCGGGGCGATCGCGTCGTTCGCGCCCAGGAGGTCGACGAGCACGTCAACGGAGAAGTAGCCGATCACACCGAGGACCAACGAGACGAGTATCGAGAAGGCGATCGTCTGCGAGGCGGCGTACTCGGCACGGCGCTCCTTGCCCGCGCCGACGTACTGCGCCACGAGCACGCTGCCCGCGACCGAGAGCCCGATCGCGAGCGAGATCACGAGGAAGACCATCGGGAACGCGAAGCTGATCGCCGCGAGCGCGTTCGTGTTGTACTGGCCGAGCCAGAAGGTGTCCGCGAGGTTGTAGGCGGTCTGGAAGAGGTTGGTGATGACGATCGGCAGCGCGAGATAGAACAGCGGTCGGCCGATGCCACCGGACGTCAGGTCGAACTCGTCGCGGGTCTTGAACAGTCCCCGCAGGCTGCCCCTGCGGCTCACTCCGCGAAGCCTCCCGGACGGGACCGTAACCGGACCTCATCGTCCGACGGGCGGTCGTGGTTCGTGGTCGATTCGGTCCGCCGCCCGCCGTTCCTCGTCGGAACCGATGCGAGCGATGTCTGGGTGCAGGTGAGTTCGTGATTCATCGTGTTCGTTCGATACTGACTGTACAGTCAGTGGTTGGCGTGAGTAGCCGTCCAGTGGCTTAAACGCTTTCGGCATCACGGTTCGGACCGAGCGACGGCGGGAGTCCGTCGGCGGTCGGGCCGCCGTCCGGAAGCTTAAATCCGATCCCGTCGTACCCGACGACGAATGGCTGGTCCGGTCCCCGAACTCACGACGCGTGCGACGGCGTGCGCGGAGGCGCTCCGCACGGCGGAGTCGGTCCTCCTCGCCTCCCACATCGACGCCGACGGTCTCACGAGCGCCGCGGTGGCGACGACGGCGCTCTCGCGCGCCGGGATCGACCACGAGGTGGTGTTCGAGAAACAGCTCGACGCCGACGCGATAGCGGGGATGGCGGCACGGGAGTTCGAGACGGTCCTGTTCACCGACTTCGGGAGCGGCCAGCTCGACGTCATCACGGACCACGAGGCGGCCGGCGAGTTCACCCCCGTGGTCGCCGACCATCACCAGCCCGCCGACGCGGAGACCGAATTCCATCTGAATCCCCTCCTGTTCGACCTCGATGGCTCCACCGAGCTCTCGGGAGCCGGCACGACCTACGTTCTCGCGCGGGCGCTCGGCGAAACACAGGGTGACGAGATGGGAGCGGACAACCGCGACCTCGCGGCCCTCGCCGTGGTCGGCGCGGTCGGCGACATGCAGAATTCAACTGGGGAGCTCGTCGGCGCGAACCGCGGCATCGTCGCGGAGGGCGTCGCGGCGGGCGTGCTCGAAGAGACCACCGACCTCGCGCTCTACGGCAAGCAGACCCGCCCGCTCCCGAAACTCCTCGAATACGCGAACGACGTGCGGATCCCGGGGATCTCCGGGAGCCAGCGCGGCGCGACCGCGTTCCTCTCGGAGCTCGAGATCGATCTCGAAGGGGAGAACGGCTGGCGGCGGTGGGTCGACCTCAGTCGTGAGGAACGCCAGCGAGTGGCGAGCGGGCTGCTCCAGCGTGCGGTCGCCCGCGGGGTGCCCGCCGACCGGATCGACGACCTCGTCGGGACGACCTACCTCCTCACGGACGAACCCGCGGGCAGCCAACTCCGGGACGCGAGCGAGTTCTCGACCCTCCTCAACGCCACCGCGCGCTACGAGCGCGCCGACGTCGGGCTCGCGGTCTGCTGTGGCGACCGCGACGAGGCGCTGGCGGAGGCCGAAACGCTGCTCTCGAACCACCGCCGGAATCTCGCGACCGGCATCGACTGGGTGAAGCGCGAGGGCGTGACCCAGGCCGACCACCTCCAGTGGTTCGACGCGGGCGACACCATTCGAGATACCATCGTCGGCATCGTCGCGGGAATGGCGATGGGCACCGACGGGGTTCGTGGCGATCGACCCGTGATCGCGTTCGCGACGAAGAACGAGACCGAAACGAAGGTCTCGGCGCGCGGTACCCACAGATTGGTCCGGTCCGGACTCGACCTCTCGGCGGTGGTGGGCGAGGCCGCCCGCGCGCTCGACGGCGACGGCGGTGGCCACGACGTCGCTGCGGGGGCCACGATCCCTACCGACTCGAAGGCGGCGTTCGTCGAGCGCGCCGACGAACTCGTCGCCGAGCAGTTGGCGTGAGGCGGAGGTACTATCGGGAGATTTCTTCGTATGCAGGCGCGTCGAGGTCGAGCAGCGTCCAGAGGGTGATCTTCGCCTCCACGAGGTCGCGGGTCTCGATGAGGTCGTCCTCGTCGAACGCCTCGACGACCCATCGGCTCTCGGCGATCATCTCAGCGTCCGCCTCGGTGTGGTCGGGTTCGTCACGAACGTCGTTCAACAGCGCCTCGAAGTCCTCGCGGATGTCGAAGGAGGCGTAGGCGACGTTACACCGCGAGAGCGGGTTCTGGTCGAGGTCCACGACGAGGTCCCGCACGAGCGCCCAGTCGTTCTCGCAGAAGTGGATCGAGACCTCGCCCACGATGTCGCGCCACGCGATCGACCCGGCGTGCTTCATCTCCCGCACCGCTCGCGGCGGGAGGTCGAGCCGGGACGTAGTCTCGGGGTTCGCACAGAGACAGCACGGCTGTTCGGTCTTGCCGGTGTACACGCCACGACTACGGGCTACGACCGCATGGAGCTGTTCGTTGCGGCAGCCGTCGTGATCCGAAGGGAATCGCTTAACAGCGCGCACGGGACAGGAGGGGTATGAACGACGCCGAGCGCGCGGACCTCGTACGGCGCAACACCGCCGAGGTCGTCACCGACGACGAACTCGACGAGCTTCTCGGGGACGACCCCACGGTCTACATCGGCTACGCGCCCACCGGCGAGATGCACATCGGCCACTTCACCACGATCCGAAAGCTCGCCGACTTCCTGCGGGCAGGGTTGGAGGTCAAGGTCCTGATCGCGGACCTCCACGCCCACCTCGACGACGAGAAGAGCCCGTTCGACCTGCTCGACGCGCGCGCGGCCTACTACCGCGAGGCGATCGAGGCGATGGTCGAGGCGGCGGGGGCCGACCCCGAAAAGATCGAGTTCTCGCAGGGCCGCGACTTCGAACTCGACCCCGACTACTCGCTCGACCTGCTCAGAACCGCCGCCGACACCACTATCTCCCGGGTGCAGCGCGCCGGGAGCGAGGTCGTCCGTCAGTCGGACAACCCCAAACTCGGTGGCTTGATCTACCCGCTGATGCAGACCCTCGACATCGAGGCGCTCGACGCCGATATCGCGTACGGGGGGATCGACCAGCGCGGGATCTACATGCTGAGCCGCGAGCTGTTCGCCGACCGCGGCGAGACTCCTCCTGTGTGCGTGTTCGCGCCGCTGCTCTCGGGACTCGCGGGCGGGAAGATGAGTGCCTCCGACGCGAGTTCGAAGGTGAACCTCACCGACGATTCCAGCACTGTGGCCGAGAAACTTCAGGGAGCCTACTGCCCACAGGGCGAGGTTACGGGCAACGGCGTACTCGAATACCTCGAGTACCTCGTCTTCCCGGTGCTCGACGAGCGCGGCGAGCCGTTCGTCGTCGAACGACCCGAGGAGTACGGCGGCGACCTGACCTACGAGACGTACGCCGACCTCGAAGCCGACTTCGTGAGCGAGGAACTCCACCCACAGGACCTCAAGAACGCCGCCGCGGAGGCCATCTCGTCGGTGATCGCGCCGGTACGTGAGCGATTCGAGGCGGAGCCGGAGCTGCTCGCGGATGCGTACCCGGACGAACACGGCAACTGAAGACCGTCGAAGGTGAAGCGAATCCGGACGGCGGTCGGACGCGGTTCGCTGCGCTCGGGTGGACAGCGGGCGTGACGGGATTCGAACCCGCGGTCTAGAGGTTAGGAACCTCTCGCCCTCTCCGCTAGGCCACACGCCCCCGACGGAAACTGTGGGCGCGAGGTGAAAAACCGTACCGTTCCGTTACTGGTTGCTCTCGACTTCGGTGTTGCGCTCGTTGACCTCGGGTGGGTCGTAGTCGACGTCGTTGTCCTGCGAGGCGGCGTCGGTCGAGTCGCCGGCCGCGCCCGAGTCGGCGTCGACGGTGCTCGTCTGCATCTCCTCGAGTTCGTCCTCGACTTCGTTTCGGCCCTTGTCGAACTCGCCACGGGCCTGACCGAGCGCGCCGGCGAGTTCTGGGATCTTGTTCGCACCGAACAGGAGAACGATGATCACGAGAACGATCAACACCTCCGGTCCACCCGGGATACCGGGGATCTGGAGCAGCGATAGTCCAACCATTGTGTCTCCAGCTTACGATGTGTGAGTTATAGGCTTTTTGCTCAGCGAGCAGAAGCGTCTTCATCACGGCGAACGACCCGCAGACGATGCTTTCCGAGAACGATGCGGCCCCCGAGTTCACCGCCCCGCTCGCGAACGGCGACGTCGGCGAGCGGTTTGCGCTCACCGACCGCCTCGACGAGGCCCCGCTGGTGCTCGCGTTCATCCCCGGCGCGTTCTCGTCGGTCTGTACCGGCGAGATGAACACCTTCCAGGAACGACGCGGCAGCTTCGAGGACGCGGGCGCGACGATCTACGGTGTGAGCGTCGACTCACCGTTCGCGCTCAACGCCTTCCGCGAGGCGGAAGGGCTCGACTTCGACTTCATCAGCGACCCGAACCACGAGGTCGTCGAGGCCTACGACGCCACGATGGGCTTCGAGGACCTCGGGATCGAGGAGGTAGCCCAGCGCGCGGTGTTCGTCGTCGACGGCGAGCGGACGGTGGCCTACGCGTGGACGAGCGAGAACCCGGGCGTCGAGCCGGACTACGACGCGATCGAGGACGCCGTGCGCGACGCGTAGGAACCAGAATCGGTTTTCCCACGCGGACCCAACCCCATCCCATGAGTGACGACGCGGATCCCGGCGCGAACGGCCGGGTCTACGACCCCGAGGCCGACCACGCCTTCCCCGACGAACGCCTGAATCGGGTGCTCGACGTCATCGAAGCCGACGAGGAGATCCAGGCCTACCTCGACGCCCAGAACGTCAACCCGGTGGCGAGAAAGCGCTACAACGACCACGGTTCCCAGCACATCTCGATCGTCAGGAACCGCGCGCTCTGTCTCTACGACCTCCTCAAGGCCGGCAACGTGGCCTTCAACGGCGCGGCCGACCAGGGACTCGACGAGGCCGATGAGTCCGTCATCATCGCGCTCGCCGCCACGCTCCACGACATCGGCCACGTCGTCCACCGGACCGACCACCCCTACTACTCGATCCCGCTCGCCGCCGACCTCCTCGACCGCTTGCTCCCCGAGTTCGAGTGGTACGACATCGGCGAGTGCGTCCGGATGAAGGGCGAGGTGCTCCACGCCATCGTCGCCCACGACACCGACGAGACGCCGCTGACGCTCGAAGCCGGGATCGTGCGGGTCTCGGACGCCCTCGACATGGAACACGGCCGGTCGCGACGCCCCTACGAGGAGGGTGGCCGCGGCATCAACACCGTTTCCAGCCAGGCCATCCGGAAGGTCTCGCTCCAGAAAGGCGACGGTGTTCCCGTTCTGGTCGAGATCGAGATGACCGACGCCGCCGGCGTCTATCAGGTCGACACCCTCCTGAAGTCCAAACTCGACGCGTCGGGGCTCGAGGACGACGTCCGTATCGTCGCGGTCACCACCCGCGACCCGGAGGAACGCCTCGTCGAGCGCGTCGAGCTCTAGGAACCCCCACTTTTTTCCACGGGGTCCTCGGCTCGTTCCACTCGCCTCAAACCCCGCGCAAAAACCTGGGCTAAAAAGGCTGCTCGCTCCCGTTGGTCGCTCGCAGTACAATCACTATCGGCTACCGCAAACCGCACGGCACCGCTTCCGCGACCACACCGCCGAAGCCCTCACCGCGCGCTCACTTCGTTTCCGTGAGCGAAGCGAACGGGAGCACGGAGCGCGCGAAGCGTGCTCCGGAGTTCGCTACTCACTCGCCTTCGGCTCGTTCGCGCGGTTCGCCCTTCATCCGCCAGGCCCGAACCGCACCCGCGCCACGACCGCCGGACGGCGACCGCACCCGCGGCGGCATCCGCACCGCCGCCGCAAGCGGCGGCTCACCGCTCGCGAACCACCACGAACTCCGCGAGGTCCCGGAGGTACTCGGCGGCCCGCTCGTCGGCCACGTCGACCGATTCCAGCGCCGAGAGCGCTCCGTCCGCCGTCTCGCGTGCCAACGCGTTGGCCTCCTCGGGCGTGAGGTCGGTGACTTCGACCAACGAGGGGCGGTCCATCGCGCTGTCCTGGCCCGTGGGTTTCCCGAGGTCGTCGGCGTCGGCGGTGGCGTCAAGCACGTCGTCACGGATCTGGAAGGCCACTCCGACGCCCTCGGCGTACTCGCCGAAGGCCTCGACGGTGCGGGCGTCGGCGTCGGCGGCGATCGCCCCGAGCTCGGCGGCGGCCCGGAACAGCGCCCCCGTCTTCCGGCGGGCGAGCGCGAGGTACTCCTCCTCGTTCGTGGGCCGGGCGACGAGCTCGGTGGCTTCGCCCTCGCCGAGCTCGACCATCGCCTCGCTCACGACCTCCGTCGCGCGCTCGTCGTCGAGAAACAGCGCGAACGCCTCGCCGAGCAGCCCGTCGGAGGTGATCAGCGCCGGGCCGTAGCCGAAGGCAGCCCACGCGCTGTCGGTCCCGCGCCGGGTATCGGAGTCGTCAATGATGTCGTCGACCACCAGCGAGGCGTTGTGGACGAGTTCGATCCCCACGGCGAAGTCCACCGCGTCGGCCGCCTCGCCGCCGGCCGTCTCACAGGAGAGCACGGTGACGGTCGGCCGAACCCGTTTGCCGTCAGAGAGCGCGACGTGAGCGATCCGCTCGCTCAGCTCGTCCGGGTCGACCACCTCGCACACCGCTTCGAGGCGCTCCTCGACCATGCCTCGGCGGTGTTCGAGGTACTCCATCGCCATACCTTCCTTTCGAACGGCGCGTGAAAGTAGGTGACGGTCCCGGATTCGACGACCGAGCTCGATGGACCCGTTCCGCCGAAGGCTTAAATCCGAAGCGGAGGGTAGAGCTACCGAGATGTCCCAGCGAACCGCCCGCATCGTCCGCGACGACGACGTGATGGGTGGTGAACCCCGGATCGAGGGTCGCCGCATCGGCGTCCGTCAGGTCGCCGACTGGGTCGAGGAGGGTGACCTGTCGGCCAAGACCGTCGCCGACCGCTACGACCTCGACATCGCGGACGTCTACCGTGCGCTGACGTATTACCACGAACACCCCGGTGAGATGGCCGCAGTGCGGCGTCGTCGTCGAGAACGAATCAGTGCCGCACGAGAGAGGGGCATGAAAACGCTGAGTGAGCTCCGCGAGGAGCACGCTGGAGCAACCGACGAATGAATCCACGGGCCAGCGCAGGCACACGTTCGGGCCACGCAAAACATCCCATCGGGAGACGGTCGAACAATGGCCTATCGAATACTCTGTGACGAGAACGTCGACCCGCATACCGTTCAGTATCTCGAACGCGAGGGCCACGAAGCCATCCACGTTGGACAGGCGCTTGCACTGGGTGTCGACGATCACGAAGTCGCGGCCTACGCTCACGAGAATGAAATGGTGATCCTCACCAACGACACCGACTTCCTCGATCCGTCATTGCATCCCGATCGGACGGTACTCTTCTATACGAACAACCGGATCCCGGCCTACGAACTCGCGGCACTGGTTGCAGAACTCACAGAATACTATCCGTCACAGAACGACCTTCCGGACGAACTGTACCTTGCAGAGAAGAACGGTTGAGATGTAGAGAACGACTGTCTTTTGAGTTATATCTCGGGCGGCTCGCCGCCGAACGCCTCGATCAGTGCGGGGACGACGTCGAAGAGGTCGTCGACGATCCCGTAGTCCGCGAGGTCGTAGATCGGCGCGCTCGGGTCGTCGTTGATCGCGACGATGGTCTCGGCTCCTTTCATCCCGGCGACGTGTTGGACCGCCCCCGAGATACCGATCGCGATGTAGACGTCCGGCGTGACGACCTTCCCGGACTGGCCGACCTGCCGGTTCTTCGGGAGCCAGCCGTTGTCGACGATCGGGCGGGAGGACGAAAGCGTCGCGCCGAGCGTGTCGGCGAGCGCCTCGACCAGCGCGAGGTTCTCCTCCTCCTCGATACCCCGACCCACCGAGACGAGCACGTCGGCGTCGGCGATGTCGACGTCGCCGCCGCCGACCTCCTCGAAGCCCGTCACCGTCGAACGAACCTGCGACTCGTCGATATCGACCTCGAACGCGGAGACGTCGGCATCGCCGGTACCCTCGACGGGTGGCCACTCGCCCGGCCGGACGGTGAGCGCGACCCGGTCGGCGTCGACGTCGACGACCGTCTCGACCTTCGAGCCGTACATCTCGCGGGTGACCGCGAGGCCGTCGTCCCGCTCGACGCCGATCGCGTCGGTCACGAGCGGGAGCGAGAGCCGACTCGCGACCGCCGGCGCGTAGTCCAGCCCGTTCACCGAGTGGGGCATCAGGAGCATCTCAGGACTGAGGTCGTCGTGGAGCGCCTCGACCGCCTGGACGTAGACGTCGTGGTTGAACTCCTCACCCTCGTCGATCGTGTGAATCACGTCGACGCCCTCGCGGTCGAGGTCGTCGGCGAAGGCCTCGACCTCGCCGCCGATGACGGCCAAGTGGAGTTCGCTGTCCGTGGCGTCGGCGAGTTCGCGCCCGACCGAGGCGAGCTCGAAGCTCACGTCGCGGAGGTCACCCCGGCGGTGTTCGGCGATACCGAGCACCGTCATCCCTCGACCACCCCCTTGTCGCGGAGGAGGTCGGCGAGCTGCCCGGCGGTCTCCTCGGCGCTGCCCTCGTACACAGTCGCATCGCTCACGGTCTCCGGTTCGTAGAGCTCGGCCAGCGAGACCGCGCCCTCGGTCACGCTGGCATCGAGCCCGAGGTCGGCGAGCGCCTTCGGCGCGATCTCCTTCGATTGGGCCTGGCGGATACCTCGCAGGCTCGCGTAGCGCGGGTCGTTGATCCCGGTCTGGATCGTGAGCACCGCAGGGGTCTCGACGTCGGTGAGCTCCTCGACGCCGCCTTCGAGCTCGCGGCGGACCGACGCCTCGTCGTCGCCGGCGGCGTAGTCGAGGTCGTTGACGACCGCGGCCCACTCGAAGCCGATCCGCTCGGCGAGGCTCACACCCGTGGCCCCGAAGGCCGAATCGCCCGACTGGACACCCGTCAGCACGAGATCCGGGTCCTCCTCCTCGGCGACCGCGGCGAGGACTTCGGCTTTGGTCGCGCTGTCGAGGTACTCGGTCCCCGCGAGGTCGTCGTCCCAGACCCGGATCGCGCGGTCGACGCCCTTCGCGAGCGCCATCCGGATCGTCTCGTCGGCGCGCTCGGGGCCGACGGTCACCGAGACCACCTCGACGTCCTCGCCGGCTTCCTGGATCTGGACTGCGGCCTCGACGGCGTAGTCGTCCCACTCGTTCAGGTCGTAGGTCAAGTACCGGTCGTCGACAGCGAGGCCGTCGACCTCAAAGTCGTCCTCGACCTCCGCCACCTCCGCCACCGTCACGAGGATCTTCATGAAAAATCCAGTCGCCGCGCGGATGTTAACCGTTCCGAAAGCCTCACTCCTCGTCGGGGAGGCTGATGAGGTTCTCGCGCCCGATCCGGAGTTTGTTCACCCGACCGTCCTCGTCCATCGCCGACAGGAGCTGTGAGACCTTCGCGTTCGACCAGCCGGTGGCGTCGACGATCGAGGCCTGCTTCATCCGGCCGTCGTTCGCCGCGAGCAGCCGCTCGACGCGCTCCTCGTCCGAGAGGAGCTCCTCGTCCACGTCGGCCAGGACGGTCGTCTCGTCGGGTTCGTCCGGCGGGTCGGGTGGGTCGGCGGCCCCCGCCGGCGCTGCTTCCACCGTGCCGTCATCCGACCCAGTCGGCTCGTCATCGTCGCGTCGCGTCATGGCGTAGGCACCGACGACCACCGCACCGACCACGAGCAGGGCGCTCCCGACCGCGATCGGGGGGATCGAGCCGAAGAGACCGGGGTCGGAACCCGGTGTCGACGTCGCGGGCTGGCTCCCACGGCGCTCGAACCAGACGACCGGGGTCCCCTCGGAGAACGATGCTGGCCCCTCGAATCTCACGGTGCCGTTCGCGAACCCGGCCCCTGTCGGCGACCGGATGACGCCGTAGCCCGACGGCGATTTGACGAGTAGCGTCTGGCGCTCGGTCAGCCCCGGGAGCCACGTCCCCTGGGTCCCGTTGAACGCGTCGCCGACCATGATCCGGCCGTCGTCGGTCCGGGCGAACTCGGCCCAGGTGAACCCGAGCGTGAGGCGACCGACGTCGCTGCCCGACCCGTTCGCGGCGATCGTGGCGTTTCGGCTCACGTTGGTGACGTTCATCGACCGACCCGTGGCGACGCTGGAGGTGTTCGCGGCCCGCCGGAAGGTCGAGGCGGAGATGCCGGCGTCGCCGGCCTCGAACGCCTCGCCCAGCGTTCGAAACGCCGCGGTGTCGTTGGCGTCGTCGAGGACGAACCGGGTCTCGAAGCTGAACCGTGCGTCGCCGTTGGGCTGGGGCTGGATGACGATAGTGGTCGTCGACGTGGCGTTGGTCGCCGTCGGCTCGTCCGCGGAGGACTGCGCGGCGACGGATACAGGTGCAGCGAGCGCGACGACGGCAACGACGACGATCGCCAGCCCCAACACCGCCCGGGAGCGCATACCCCGTCTGTTCGGGCCGCGGCGAAAACGTTTTCCATCCTTGAGGTGTCCGCCGACCGCCGGCCCGATGGTTTTTGTGCGTTCGGCGCACCCGTCCCGATGGATGCGTCGCGCGCTCGCGCTGGTGCTGGTTTGCTGTCTGCTCTCCGGAACCGCGTTCGCGGTCGCCGACGGAGCCGTGTCACCGAGTGTGGCGGGAGTGACACCGTCGTCGAACACCACGGGGTCGCTCACCGTGAATCCCGACGCGCTCGAAACCGCGTCGTACCGACGGGCGACCCTCGACGTCTCGGCCACGCTCACCCTCGCCACACGCAACCTCGACGGCCGGTTCGAACAGCGCGTGCTCGACGAACGGGCCAACGAACTCGACGCCGCGAGCGCCCGCCGCACGCAGCTCGACCGCAGCGCCGCCCGGGTCGAGACCGGCATCGCCCGGCTCCGAGCCCGCCAGGCCGCCGCGGTTCGTGGCTACAACAACGGCACGCTCACCGACCGTGAGTTCGTCGTCGAGCTCGCGTACATCGACATCGCGGCGGGGCGGCTCGGAACCGCGGCGGACCGGGTGGCCGACCGGGCGGACTCGCTCGCCGGGGCCCAGATCGACGGCCAGCCCGTCGACAACTGGGCGCAGAACCGTCAGGTCCAGCTCGGCGCGCTCGAAGGGCCCGTCCGCGAGCGGATCGCGAGCGCGCTCCGCGGCGAGAACACGGTCCGCATCGAGAACGCGCCGGTGGGGATCGACGGCGTCAACGCGACCCGCGCCACGCGGCTCGAACCCCTCCAAGTCTACGTCGAGACCACCGACGTCGGGGTCGTGCTGGCGACGGTCGACGACGGCACCTACCTCCGGGAGGCCTCCCTCCCCGGCGAGCGGAACAACACCACGGCCGGCGAACTCACCGGGATCCAGGACGCGCTGGATCGGGTCCAGGCGAGCTATCCGTGGGCCTGGAACCACTCCTCCTCGACGACCTCCGCCGGGGACCGCCGTGCGGGGATCTACGCGTTCACGCTCTATCACGACCAGGGCGTGCTGACGACCTACCTCAACCGAACCTCCGGGCGGGTGTTCGCCGAGGACCAGCGGATCGACGTATCGAGCGTCCCGACCGCGAGTCCGGTGCGAAATCGAACCGACGACCTCCGGTTGCAGGTGAACCGGACCTACCCCACCGGCCCGCTCGAACTCTCGCTCTCGACCGCGGACGGCGAGCCGGCCGACGGCCGAATAGCGATCGACAACCAGTCGGTCGGTGCCACCGGCGACGACGGCCGGCTCTGGACGGTCGCGCCCCACGGGAACCTCTCGGTGACCGCGAGAACGGGCGAGGGAGCCGTCACGGTGACCACCAACGCGACCATCGGACGGGATATCGCCGTCGGGACCGACAGCACCATCGGGACCGACGCAACCGCCGGATCCGACACCAGCGCCGAGACGAACGCGACCGGTGGGAACGACACGACCGAGCGAACGGCCACGGCCGCGGTCGCCAGCACCGCCGTCCGCCCCGCCGAAGGTTGAAGTAGGGACACGAAGCCATGCCGTCGCGTGTCCCGGCGTGGCGTCGCTCCGGTCGTCGGTGTCGCGGTACTGGTGGTCGTCACCCTCGTGCTCGCGGCGGTCGTCGGAGCCTTCGTCATCGGTCTCGGGGGCGGGACGGACCACACGCCGACGGCCGCCATCACCGCCGACCGAAACGGCAACGAGGTCGTCCTCACCCACGTGGGCGGCGACAGCCTCGACGTGAACGACCTCACTGTTCGACTCTTCGTCGACGGACGAGCGCTCGACCACCAGCCGCGGGTTCCGGCGGCGGGGATGGTGGGTTTCAGGGGCGCACCGAGCGGCCCGTTCAACAGCAGGAGCGACGACACCTGGAGCGCCGGCGAGGTCGCGTCGGTGACGATCGCGACGACCACGAACGCGCCACAGCCCACCGCCGGGTCGACGGTGACCGTCCGGATCTCCGTCGACGGCGAGGCGGTCGCGACGGCACGGACCTGACGAGCGCGCTCGACGACTCCGAACCGACCACCGTGGCGCGCGCTCGTCGTCGGTGACGAGTGAACGCGAGTCGCCGACGGCGGACACCGTGCGAGGGATGAGCACCGCAGGGAGTGAGCGAACGCGAACGACCGAGGAGCGCAGTCGGTTGGGGAGGTGTGTGGCGCGTTGCGGAAGCGGGGCGGTGGCGGTCGCGGTGCGGGGCGGTCTCTCGTTTGCGTCAGGCTACTGGCGGTCGAAGCGGTCTTCGAGCGGTTTCAGTGACCACCACGTCTTCTCAGCCGAATGTTCCCGGAAAGATGCATCTCCAAGACCACAGTCGTGTGGACGATGGAGGACCTCACGAACTCGAAATCGGGAACACTCGTCGCGATTCACTCCGGCGCGCGGGCGAGCGTCGTGATGGCGCGCGGGCTCCCCGGCTTGGCTTGCTGAATACGGTGTTCGAAGGTCTCGTAGCCCGCGGCGTCGAACATCCGGTCGGCCTCGTCCTCGTCGTAGAACAGCATGATCGAATCGGCCAGCGCGCCGAACACCGAGGTGTGGGGGGCGTCGGGACCCACGACGAGTACTGGGCCGCCGGGTTTCACCACGCGCCGGAACTCCCGGAGCGTCTCGACGGGGTCGGGCCAGTACTCGATCGACCCCGAGGACCAGACGGCATCGAAGGCGTCGTCGTCGAACGGGAGCCGCTCGGCGTCGCCGCGGTAGAATTTGACTCGGTCGTTCTTCCCGAACTTCGCGAAGGCGCGTTCGAGCTGGTGGGGGCTCTGGTCGAGGCCGTGGACGTCGTCGGTGTGTTCGAGGAGCCCCTCGGTGGCGAAGCCGGTGCCACAGCCCACGTCGAGCACGCGGTCGTCCTCGTGCACGTCGAACCAATCGAGGGCCTCGTCGCGCATCGCCTCGTTCCAGACGAACGGGTTGATCTCGTCGTAGACCCGCGAGAGGTACTTGTAGAACACCCGCGCCCGAGCCTTGTTTTCGAGGACGCCCATTGGTCGGTGGTGGCGGGGTACGACCATAACGCTGGGGATGTCGGTTCGTTGGGTAGTGAGTGGCCGACCGGTTCGCGTCCGAGTTCGACTTTCGTTTCGGATACGAGTGTTGGAGTGTGGGTACAACGGGTGGAATAGGGGTACTGTAGCGAGCGATGACCGCCAGTAGCCCGGTGCAAACGAGAGACCGCCACCGCACCGCCTCCGCAACGCGCCACACGCCTCCCGCACCCACTTTTTTCCTCGTCGGGTGCGCTCACTCGCTTCGCTCGTTCGCGGTGCAGCCACTACCTGTCCGCAACCGCCCCACGACGGCCACACGCCTCCCCAACCGATTCGCTTCGCTCCGGACCCCGTCCTCGCTCGCTCATCCCTCGCACAGTGTTCGCGGTCGGCGCTCACGTCCGTTCGCGCACGACCGCGAGCGCGCGCCAACCACTCCGACCGCAACCGCACCGCCCCGAAGACGCCATCGAACCGATCTCCCGGAAGGATCCCGGTGCGTGGCCGTGCGAAGCAGGTTTTTGTCGGGAGACCGGAGCGGGCGGTATGCCAGCCCGGCCACCACGTACGAGCACGTTCTCCATCGTCGCGCGCGACCCCGCGACCGACGCGGTGGGGATCGCCGTCCAGTCGAAGTTCGTCAGCGTCGGCTCGGTCGTCCCGTTCGCGAGCGCCGACGCGGGCGCGGTCGCCACCCAGAGCTTCGCGAACGTCGCCTACGGCCCCGACGGTCTCGACCTGCTCCGCGCGGGGCGCTCGTCCGACGAGGTCGTCGCCGAACTCACCGAATCCGACGACGAATCGGCCGAGCGCCAGGTCGGGGTCGTCGGTCAGGACGGCTCCGTCGCGGGCTTCACCGGCGCGGGCTGCTTCGAGTTCGCGGGCGACATCCAAGGCGAGAATTATACTGTGCAGGGCAACATCCTTGAGAACCGCGCGACCATCGAGGCGATGGCCGAGACCTACGAGTCGGCCGACGGCGGCCTCCCCGACCGTCTCCTCGCGGCGCTCCACGCCGGTAACGAGGCGGGTGGCGACGCGCGTGGCGAGCAGGCCGCGGCGCTCTACGTCGTCAAACCCGAGGGCGGCTACGACGGCGGCAACGACCGCTGGATCGACGTCCGCGTCGACGACCACGACCACCCGATCGACGAACTCGAACGCGTCTTCCGGCTCTACGACGTCACGCTGCTCGAACGCGAACCGCCCGACGAGTACCACGAACTCGACGGCGAGACCGCCGAAGCAGTCACCGCGGCGCTCGACGAGGCCGGTTTCTGCGAGGGTACGTCGACAGCGCTCGGCGAGGGCGACACGGCGCTCGCGGCCTTCAGCGGCGCGAACAACTTCGAGAACCACGAGATTCGGGCGCTGGAGGACGCGCTCGCGCGCGGCTGGGACGACGCCGACGGGAGCGGCGAGGAGCGCCTAGTGAACGCGGTCTGGCATGGACTATCGGGTCGCGAGCGCGCGTAGGGACCAGCCTCATTAGGCGCTCGCCCGACGGGTGAGGTATGCGCGACGAGTCCGAGATCCGCGAGCAGTACGAGTTCCTCGCCGAGGAGCTCGACGACGAAGCGATGAACCACGAGGGCGTCCGGCGGATGTTCACCTACTACCGCCGGGCGCTCGGCTGGGTGCTCGAAGAGGAACACATGTGACCCACAGTCGATAGGGTTAAGTGTGACTGTCCGTTGCATACGAGTGACGCTTCGCTTGGAGGGCCGAAGCGTCAGCGGGGACCAATTCAGGGCGGCAAACGCTCGCCGCGGGCTTTTCTCCCGCGCGGGCGTTTTCCATCCTTTCGAACACGACATCTCAACGAGACGTGAGTATCCCGACCCCCGATTTCGAGGGCGACGACACCGTGAGACGAACCGTCGCCGGGACGACGCCGAAACCAGTCGAGTATCCGACATCGACAGCTCCGTTATGTTTATGATATTCAAACACATACGTGGGGTGGACGACGATGTACGACCTCACGGGATTTCAGCGCGATTTGTTGTACGCGATAGCGGGTCAGGACGAACCACACGGGTTGGCGATCAAGGAGGAGCTCGAGGACTACTACGAGACCGAGATCCATCACGGTCGGCTGTATCCCAACCTCGACACGCTGGTCGAGAAGGGGCTGGTCGAGAAGGGGCAGATCGACCGACGGACCAACTACTACAACATCACGCGGCGGGGCCAGCGCGAGATCGAGGCGCGTCGCGAGTGGGAGACCCAGTACGTCGAGGTGTGAGCGACCGACCGAAAGCGGTTCTCTCGCCGATTCGAATAGGTTTTGAGGCCTCCGGTGACAGAAAGGGACGATGATTCCGACGGTGGCCGTCGCATACTACCCCGAGGGGGCGGGTCACGCGACCCGGATGCTGGCGGTCGCAGCGGCGCTCGAAGCCCGCGGCGCGCAGGTGACGCTCGCCGGCGGCGGGCCGGGCGCACGCTTCGTCGAGCACAACGACTACGACCAGTTCGAGCCGGCGGGCGTCGACTTCATCGGCGACTACCAGGGCGGGTCGTTGCTCGATGTCCTCGTTCACAGCCTCCCGAACAGCGCCCGCCGCGTCGCCGACTACGTCGGCTGGCTTCGGCGTGAGTCCCCCGACGCGCTGATCACCGACGACATGTTCGCCGCGATGGCCAGCGAGTTCGTCGACATCCCGCTCTACATCTGCTCGCACAACGCCTCGTCGTACTACGACGCGGTCATCGAACAGGGGTTCACCTGGCTGTTACACCGCCACCAGATCCACGCCGCCGAGGCGTTCCTCTATCCCGCGATCTGGCCGCCCGACCACGGCGACCCGCCCGGCATCACCCACGTCCCGCCCATCGCGCTCGACCTCTCGTCTGACGGCCGGGTGCGGTCGCCGACGGGGGAACCGACGCGCGTGCTCGCCGACGGGTCGGCCGCCGTACCGAACGACGCCGGCACGCCGGAGCCGTCCGAGGTGTTGGTGGTCCCGAGCGCCTACTCGACCGGATTCGGCGAGCTCGCCGAACGCCTTCGGGAGGCGGGACACGACGTCACCCTCGTCGGCGGCCCCGACTGGGAGTGCGTGCCGGCGCTCCTCCCCTACCTCCGGGCCGCCGACAAGGTGGTGTGTTCGGGCTACTCGACCGTGATGGAGGCCGCCGTCGCGGGCACGCCCTGTGTCGTCTACCCGTTCACGGACGAACAACACGGCGTCTCGCGCGTGATCGAGCGCACGGGGCTGGACGGCTTCCAGGTCGAACACTCGATCCGTCACGTGGTCCGCGCGGTCGGCCAGCCGCTCGACGCCCCCGAGTACGAGAACGGTGCAGCACGAACCGCGGCGGCGGTCCTCGACGGCATCGAGTAACGACGACCTTTCCCTCTTTCCCACGGAGTCCCCGACATGACGCGAGTCAGGGTCGCGGCCGGCGGGCGGGTTCACTTCGGGTTCCAGAACCTCTCGCTCGCTCGCGAGCGGCTCTACGGCGGGCTCGGGGTCGCGCTCGACGCGCCGCGCGTCGTGCTCGTGGCCGAACCCGCCGACACGGTCCGCTGTGACGACGCGCGAGCAGCGACGTATGCCGAGCGCGTCGTCGACCTCCTCGACGTTCCCGGGGTCGAACTCGTGGTCGAGGAACGCATTCCCCACCACGTCGGGCTCGGGAGCGGCACGCAGTTCGCGCTCGCCGTCCTGACGGCCGTCGCGCGCGCCCACGACCGCGAGCCACGGGTCAGGGAGCGTGCGCCGGCGCTCGGCCGTGGCGGCCGGAGCGGGGTCGGCTGTGCGACGTTTCGGGAAGGGGGATTCGTCGCCGACGCGGGCCACCACGCTGAGCGCTTCACCACGGAGCCACCGGCGGAGGGCGAGTGGGCGGTCCCCGTACCGGTCGCACGTCACGCGCTCCCCGGCTCGTGGCGGTTCGTGGTCGTCATCCCCGACATCGAGTCGGGCCGATGCGGGGACGAGGAGACCGAGAGCATCGGTCGGGTGGTCGAGCGCGCCGACCCCGCCATCGCCGACGAGGTGGCCCGACTCGTCGCCCAGCGGTTGCTTCCGGCCGCGGCCGAAGGTGACTGGGCGGGCTTCGGTGGGGCGGTCGCCGCGGTGAGCCGGCTTAACGGCACCTGGTACGCCGACGAACAGGGCGGGGTCTACCGGCCGCCGCTCGGCGACATCGTGGACTCGCTTTCGGCCTCGCCCGCGGTCGCGGGCGCGGGCCAGTCGTCCTGGGGCCCCGCGGTCTACGGCCTCACCGACGAGGCGCGTGCCGACGAAGCACGGACGGTCGCCCGCGAGGCGCTGTCGGCGGCGGGCGTCGACGGCGACGTGCTCGTGTGTGCGCCGCGCAACGAGGGCGCACACGTCGAGCGGGACCGACCGCCGAAACCCACTTGAGTCGTAGCTACCTCGTCCCGGTCGAGGAACTTTCGTGACGAATCTCGACGCCTTTTCGAGGGACGAATCGGACGAGAACTACGAGGAGCGGGCGCTGTTTCGGGCCATCGCCGACGAGATGGTGGCGTGGTACGACGGGGACTCCTCGGGCCACGACCTCGACCACGCGTGGCGGGTGTTTCGATTGGGGACCCGCCTCGCGGACGCGGAGGGGGCCGACGTCGAAGTGGTGGGCGCGGCCGCGCTGACCCACGACATCCACCGGACGGTAGGCACCGACGACGAGGACGTCCATCCCGAGGAGACCCTCCCGGACGTGCGGGAAGTGCTCGGCGCGACCGAGTTCCCGTCGAGCAAGGTCCCCGCGGTCTGTCACTGTGTCGCGGTCCACGACGAGTACGAATTTCGCGGGATCGAGCGACCCGCCGAGACGGTCGAGGCCGAGGTCCTTCGGGACGCCGACAACCTCGACGCCATCGGCGCGGTCGGGATCGCGCGGAACTTCGCCTACGGCGGGGTCCACGGCACGCCGCTCTGGGACCCCGACGGTGGCTATTCGGGGATCGAACACTACTACGACAAACTCCAGCACCTCCCGGACGAGATGAACACCGAGGCGGCGCGGGCGCTCGCCGAGGAACGCCACGCGTTCACCGAGCGCTTCGTCGAACGTTTCCAGGCGGAGTGGTACGGCGAGCGATAGCCGGAGGGGCCAAAGGCCCAAACGTTCATTCTCGCTGCGACCCAACCCCGCGACGAGCAGCCGTGTCCAACAGAAACGACGGGCCCCGAGTCGCGTTCGTCTGTGTCCAGAACCCGGGCGGTCCCAGATGGCGAGCGCGTTCGCCGAACGCGAGCGCGACCAGCGAGGGCTCGACGAGATAACTATCCTCACCGGCGGCACACACCCCGCCGACGGCGTCCACGACGAGGTCGTCGCGGTCATGCACGAGGCGGGGATCGACCTCTCGGGCCGCACCCCCCGCGAGATCACCGACGAGGAACTCGACTCGGCGGACTACGTGGCGACGATGGGCTGTTCGACGCTCGACCTCGACGAGGGGGTCGAGGTTCGCGACTGGGACCTGCCGGACCCGCACGGCGCGGACGTCGAGACCGTTCGCTCGATCCGCGAGGAGGTCCGCGAGCGCGTGGCGAGTCTGTTCGACGAGTTGGAGACCGAGTCGCGATAGCTCGACCGCCGACCGGGTGCTTTTGCCGCCGGAGGGGCGAGTTCCAGTATGCAATTCTGCGACGAGTGCGGGTCGATGATGCACGCCGACGGCGACGAGATGGTGTGTGCGGGCTGTGGCGCGCGAGTGGCCAAAGACGAAGAGCGCGCGGCGGCGTTCGTGAGCACCGAGGACCAGACCTTCGACGACGTGATCGAGACCACCGAGGACGCCGCCGACGAGGGGAAACCCACCGTCGAAATCGAATGCGAGGAGTGCGGCAACGACACGGCGTGGTACACCATCAAGCAAACCGGATCGGCCGACGAGCCACCCACGAGGTTCTTCAAGTGTACCGAGTGCGGCCACCGATGGCGGGGTTACAGCTAATCATCGAACCACCGCCGACCGGAAGGTTTTGGCGGACGCGTCGCGGAGAGCCCTCGTGACCGACGGACAGCGGATCGAGGTTCATCCCGGCTGTGAGGCGGTCGTGGAGTTCGACCCCGACCTCACCTTCAAGTGCGTCGATTCGTGTACCTGGTGCTGTCAACATGGAGTACTCCTCTCGGATCCCGACCTCGTGGGGCTCGCGAAACGCGCGAACGTCAACGAGGCCACCGTGGACTTTCGGGGCCAGCAGGCCGTCAAACGCGAACCGAAGGACCGGGAGAACGACGTAGCCCCCGACGGCGCGGCCTGCTTCTTCCTCCGCGACGACGGCCTCTGTGCGCTCCACGCCGAACACGACTGGAAGCCAGTCCGCTGTTCGGTGTTTCCCCTCTCCGTCGAACTCGAAGACGACGACCTCCACATCTCGATCCGCGAGGAAGCCCACGACCACTGCGAGGGCCTCGACGTCAGCGAGCGGCGGGTGATCGACCACCTCGACGACTTCCTGCCCGAGCGGCTCTGGTCGATCGCGAACCCCGAGACCGCGATCGAGCCGTAGCCAGGGCTGGTCGGTGTGTCGCGCGCGAAGAATTTTGCGTGAGTTGTCGTCCGTGCTTCAGGCCGCCGCCTCGACCGCCTCTTGAACCTCGTCGTAGTCGGGTTCGTTGGTCGGGTCGTCGGCGACCCACGCGTAGGTGACCTCGCCATCCGAATCGACCACGAACACCGCGCGCTGGGAGACACCGTAGAGGCCGAGGTCGCCGATGTCTATCTCGAGGTCGTAGGCACCGATCGCCTCGCGGTCCATGTCGCTGAGGAGCGAGAACTCGAAGCCGTACTCGTCGGCGAAGGAGGCCTGACTGAACGCCGAGTCGGCGCTCACGCCGTAGAGGGTGCCGCCGACTCCGTCGAAGCCGTCGTACTCCTCTTGGAAGGCGACCATCTCGTTGGTGCACGGCGGCGTGTACGCCCCGGGGAAGAACGCGAGCACGATCGGAGCCTCGTCGAAGTGCTCCGAGAGCGTGAACGCCTCGGGGTCGTCGCCGGCGAGCGTGACGGTGAAGTCGGGCGCGGAATCGCCTTCGGATACCATACGCGCGTTTGGGGGTCGGCCCACAAGAACCCACGGCTCCTCACAGAGGCGTGCTCACAACCCACATCCGTTCAGCCGACGACGAGCCACGCGAGGAAGACCGCGCCCGCCCCGACCGCGGTGCTCGCGACACCGTGGATCCGGAGGCGGTCGAGCAGCGCGTGGTCGTCCTCACCCTTGCCGACGAGGGACGCGACTTCGCTGCCGACCTCGCACTCGGGCAGGAAGTCCATCGCGATGTGGAGGAAGATGCCGGCGGCGAACCCGAACACCGCGGCGTTCGCCACCATCGAGGTGGACGGGTCGAGGAGGCCGACGGCGGTGGCCGTGATCCCGACCCCCGCCGCCGGGAGCAACAGCGAACCGACCGAGCGGCCCTTCGTCCGAAGCCGGCGTGCGGCGGCGTAGCCCGCGGGCCCCTTGTGCGAGACGATCCCCAGTCCCAGGAGCAAGCCGAGGTCGGGGAGCAGGGAGTAGATCGCGCCGATGACGAGCCCCGCCGTGAGCGCGTGTGCGGTGAGCTGAGCGGTCGTGGTCTCGATCGGGAGGTCGCGGTGGCTGAAC
>NZ_QZWE01000026.1:0-50625 GCF_003602035.1 Halococcus sp. IIIV-5B
AGGCGGTGAACGCGAGCAGCGTCCCCACGCTCGCCCCGCCGACCCCCACTCCCCAGTCGGTCAGGAACAGCGGGAAGTGCCAGCCAGCCCACAGCACACCGAGGATCAGCGTACCGAGGAAGGGACCGTGCACCTGCTGGTGGCGCACCAGCGCGAAGTCGCGCCAGCCGGGTTCCTCGGCCAGTCCCGTCGTGAGCACCTGTAGCAGGAGGAACGGCACGTACAGCGCCAGGAGCTCGACGGGCGGGACGCGGAGTCCGGCGTCCGTTCCAGCCACGACCACGGTACCGATCGTGATGACCACCGGAGCAGCGAGGAGGGCGACCGCGTACCAGCGCCAACTGACGCGCCACCGAAACACCCGCGCGCCCCAGCGACGCAGACCCGGCCGCCCCTCGGCGAGCGCCGTCACGAGGAACGCAGCGCCCAGCGGGCCGAGGTACGCCCCGAAGAGCATTCCGGTGAACTGTGAGGTCCCGAGAACCTCGGGGAAGGAGAACCGCCAGATACCCACGCCGTTTTCGGAGAGAACGTAGGGCAGCCAGGCCACCCAACTCAGTCCGTACGCCAGAACGTAAAACGACACGAGGCTGTGGCGGCGCATGAGTGCACCCACACCCCGGTCGGGCGTTCGTTCGTCTTCGACCGTCCCGTCGACGGCAACCGTCTTTCGTTCGTCGTCTGGTTCAGCCATTGCCGGCTATCGAATGGACGACGGAGGTATTGAACGCCGATGGGTGGTTTCCGGGTCTGAAACTGCCCCTCCCGAATTATATGTGCACTCGTCGTACGGCTGTTCGTGGACGAGGAACGCGACACCGACACGGCGACGATAGCCGCCGTGCTCGATGACGAGTACGCTCGCGCGGTCCTCGCCGCGACCAGCATCGAACCAATGTCAGCAACCCAACTCAGCGAGACCTGCGACGCTTCGCCGCCGACGATCTACCGACGGCTCGAGCGACTCAAAGCCCACGACCTGGTCACCGAACGGACCCGGATCGACCCCGGCGGCAACCACTACGCGGTCTACACCGCTCGCCTCGAAGGGGTGTCGATCCGATTGCACGACGGCGTGTTCACCGCCGAGATAGCACGACGTGAACCGGACGTCGCCGACCGGTTCACCCGCATGGTGAACGACCTCAGATGATGAACACGTCGCTCCTCTCGGCTCTCGAAGTGATGCGTTCGCCCCTGCAGATCGAGTCGAGCGGACTGCCCGCCGTCGAGGCGCTGGTGCTGTTCCTGGGTGGCGTGCTCACCGCAGTCCTGGGGTTGTTCATCGGCTACCAAGCCTATCGGGGCTACCGGCGCAACGACAACCGCCCGATGTTGTTTCTCTCTACCGGCCTCGTGTTGCTCACCGCCGTGTCCTTCGGCGTCTCGGTCGTGCTCGGCTCGCTCGGTGGACAGGACCCGTTCGTGACGCTGGGCGTGCAGCGTGCGGTCGACCTGGCGGGGCTCGGCTGTATCATGTACGCGCTGTACGGCAGACACGACCGGTCGGACGCCGACCATACCCGACGGAAGACGACACCACAGGAGGACTGAATTCGATGTACCCACCTCACTCACGTTCGTGCGACACGGTCGATCGGTCGGTCGATACCGAACGGCGACCGACCGTTTCGAGAGCCGACTGGAGCGCTCGTGGCATCGGTTCCGATGGAGGTTGCCAGTGGAGCTGACGCGGCCACGGTCGACCGCCACCCCACGAGACGCGGTTCGGGCGTTTCTCGGCGTCGTAGTGCGCGGGCAGACGTACCGAAACGTCGCGTACCTGTTGCTCACGTTCCCGCTCGGACTGTGTTACTTCGTCTTCCTGACCACCGGGTTCTCGTTGAGCCTCGGGTTGGCGATCGTCCTCGTCGGGATCCCGCTGCTGGTCGGGATGCTGGTCGCGGTCAACCTGTTGACACGGTTCGAGCGATGGCTCGCGGTGGAACTCCTCGGCGTCGAGATCCCGATTCCGGAAGACCACACCACGTCGACCGGCGACGTCCGGGAACGCCTCGGGACGGTCCTCGTCGACCGCCGGACGTGGACCGGACTCGTCTATCTGCCGACGAAGTTCGCGACCGGGCTCGTTTGGTTCGTCCTCATCGTCACGCTGCTCGCGGTTTCCATCTCGCTGCTCCTCGCGCCGCTCTACTACGACACGGCGGGGGTTTCTATCACTCTGCCGTGGGCGTCGGTCGTCGCCGACGTCTGGGTCGCCGAGACCGCGGGAGCGATCTACGGGAACTTCATCAGCGTGGCGGTCGAGACGAGTATCGAGCGGATCGACACGCTGGGCGAGGCACTGCTGGCCTCGGTCGGTGGTCTCGTGGCCGTTCTGTGCACGCTACACCTCCTCAACGGGGCCGCGCGTGTCGAAGGGGCGTTCGCGAGAGCGATGCTCCGAGCCCGAGACGAGTCCAGCTGAACCGTCGTCGGGTCGAGACCGTACTCACCGCGACGTTCGACGAACGTCGCGACCCGATTCGGACGAGCCGAATAGCCGCGAGAACGCACGACTGAACCGGCACGGACGGGGATGTGTCGACCCGCTCACGAGAACGCCTACAGCGTCGAGTCCGAACGGGACCGAACCAGAATACACTTTGACGGTGTGAGTGTAGCCGAACGAAGAATGACTACTGACGGGGAGCGGACCATCGAGGCCGTACTGTTCGACATGGACGGCGTCATCGTCGACTCCGAACGCTACTGGGCCGAGTACGAGGAGGAGCGGATCCTCCCTGCGGCGGAGGTCTCGGGGCTCGATCCCGGCGAGATCACCGGGATGAACTACAAGGAGATCGCCGAGTACCTCACCGAGAACTACGACGCGGCGGTCGGCACGGACGAGCTCCAAGCGATCTACGAGGAGTGCGCCGCGGAGCTCTACACCGAACGCGCCGAACTCATGGACGGCTTTCGCGACCTCTGTGGCACGCTCCGGGACCGAGGGATCCGGCTCGCCATCGTGACCTCCTCGCCGCCCGAGTGGATCGAGATGGTCCGCGAGCGCTTCGACCTCACGGGCTTCGACGCGACGGTCTCGGCCGAGGAGATCGACGGCCCCGGCAAACCCGAACCCCACATCTACCGTCACGCCGCCGAGGCGGTCGGCGTCGACCCGGCCGACTGCGTCGCGGTCGAGGACTCGACCAACGGGGTCGCCTCCGCCACGGCCGCCGGCGCGACCTGCATCGGCTATCGCGGCGGGAGCGACCGAACCCTCGACCTCTCGGCGGCGGACGTGGTGGTCGATGGGCCGCAGGAACTCAGAGCCGAACTGCTCGCGCGATAAGCGAGGATCCGTGAAACAGCTCAAGTCGGTGTTTGTTTTTGAATAGCCACGGAACCGATCCCGAACACTGATACAAACGGGAAACCGCACCGCGACCGCCCCGCAACGGCCACACGCCTCCCCAGCCGACTGCGCTCCTCGTTCGCTCCCGCTGGTCGCTCACTGTCGTTCGAAACGGCGAAGCCGTTTCGTGATGACGAGAGAGCGAAGCTCTCTCGAACCACGGTGCTCATCCCTCACACGAGCGTCGCGCGCCGCCAGACGGACGGCGTCTGCTCACGGGCGCGAAGCGCCCGTTCGCACGTCCAGCGAGACGGCTTCGCCGTCTCGCCCGGCGCAGGCCGCGTGCCGACCGCACCGCCCGTACGTGGGTTCAGACATCCGTTTCGTCGAGCGAACGGTCCTGGATCTCGACCCGGCCCTCGGGCACCCGGAGCGCGACCATGAGCTCCGTATCGGGGTCGGACGAGTCGTCGAGCTTGTCCACCGAGTAGGCGGTGTAGGTACACTCCTCCGGCGTGAACTCCACGACCGAGTAGCCCCAGTGGTGGCTGTCGAAGAATTCGATGTGAGGGTTCTGGGCCCGGACGAACGGCGAGAGGAGCGTTTCCGAGACCGAGCCCCACAACCCACCGCTGGCCCCGAGGCCCTCGCTGACGGTGACGCTCGTGATCGCGGGCGTCATGAACTCGACGCCGACCCGGTGGTCGGTGTTCGCGGGTTCGCCGCCGAAGACGTGCGAGAAGGGGTTCTCGTACGTGGTCTGCTGGTAGCTCGCGATGTAGCAGTGCATGTCGCCCGTGAGGGTGACGAAGTTCTCGATGTCGGCCCGCGCGACCTCGTCGGTGATGAGCCGGCGCTCGTAGCCGTACCCGTCCCAGCCGCTCTCGGAGGGATGGAGGGACAGCGGGCCCACGCCCACCCGGAACGGCACCGTCAGCACCTCGTCGGACCACACCGTCCAGGTCGCTTCCGAGTCCCGGACCTCGTCGAGGAACCACTCGCGCTGGTCGTCCCCGAGCATGCTCCGTTCGGGCGCGTCGTGGCCGAACGAGAGCGGGAACCACGCCGGTAGGTGGTTGTCGGCGTTGCGCGGCGGGTCGCGGTAGAGCCGCTCGTCGGTCATCACCAGGTCCACGAGGTCGCCGAACGCGAAGGACTGCCAGAGCCGGTAGCGCTCGCCGAACGAGTCGGCCTCGGGGTCGTAGCCGATCCGCGAGGGCATGTACTCCCACCACGCCGTGAGCGCGTCCGCCGCGAGCCCCAGCATGAACTCGGGGTCCCGCCCGCGGGGATGCTCCGGTCCGCGCGGTGCGCCCGCGTCCGGGTCCCAGTGGACGTTGTCGGTGAACTCGTGGTCGTCTCGCGCTGCGATGATGGTGTGGCGTTCGAGCGCCTCCTGAAGGTGCTCGTCCGAACGATAAGCCCGGTAGAGATATCGGTAGTCTTCGAGGGTCCACGCGAGGTCGTGGCCGCTCGGGAGTTCGAGGTCCCGGTCGGGGAGGTCGGGACTCCCGAGGCCCTTGTAGTCGCCCGCCACGGACTCGTAGATGAAGTCCCCGACGTGGACGACAAAGTCGACGTCCTCCTCGGCGACGCGATGGTACGCGCCGTAGTAGCCGTTGGTGTAATCCTGGCAGGTCAACACCGCGAGCCGGAGCGAGTCGGGGCTCGCGTCGGCGGCGGGCAACGTGCGACACCGCCCGACTCGGCTCCGAACCCCGTCGTAGGTGAACCGGTAGTGGTAGAACCGGTCGGGGTCGAGCAGCCCCAGCAGGTCCACCGAGACGGCGTAGTCGTGCTCGGGCGTGACGTGCTCGGCGGTGACGGTGCCGCGGTAGACAACCTCGTCGAAGTCCGGGTCGTGGGCGACCTCGATCCCCAGCGGCTGGTCCTCGCGATACGCCTCGGGGTCGATCCGGGTCCAGACGACGACCCCCGTCGATTCGGGCCCGCCGCTCGCGACCGACTGCGGGAAAGTCGGTTCGGGGGCGGCGTCGGGGTCGGCGTCGAACGGGTCTTCCTCGGCGGCGTCGTCGGGTTCGACCGGAAAGGAGAGCGAGCGCGCGTCGAGCGCGGCGGCGAGCTTCTCGTGACCGTCACTCGTCATCGGTTCGATTTTCGGGCGGGGTGGATTGAAACTACCGGACCCCACTTTTTTCGACGGGGGAATCGCGCTCGCTCGCCTTCGGCTCGCTCGCGCTCAACCCCCGCCCAAAAACCTGTTCTCCTGAACGAAGTGAAGGAGAGCTTGGAAGAGCGAAGCTCTTCCAGTGGACTAAAAAGGGCCGCTCGTTCGCCTACAGCTCACTCGCGGTACAATCACTAATCACTCCGCGCCGCTCCCGCCACCGCCCCGCGACAGCCACATGCCTCCCCAGCCGATTCCTTCGCTCGCGCCGCTCGCTCAGTCATCCCTCGCACAATGTCCGCGGTCGCCCCTCACTATCGTTCGGACCGACCGCGAGCGCGCGCCACGGCGGTTGGTTCCGATGCGAAGCCGGTTTCGGCGGCGGCTCAATCCACCCACACAGTTCTGGTTTCCGTAACCGGCGGGAGCGGCAGGTCGGGGAAGACGACCTCGACGGCGAACGTCAGCGTGTCGGGCTCGCCGCCGAAGACCGGCGCGGGGAGGGTCTCGCTCCCCAGAAACGACGCGGTCTCGGTCATCTGAGTGTCGTTGACCGTCACCCGAAGGCCAGCTCGCGCGCCCTCGCCTCGGTTCTCGACGGTGACCTCACACAGGTCGTTCTCGCCGCGCGCGATCCGCTCGGGGAAGGCCCCCCAGTCGATGTCGAGCGCGGGCAGGGCGCGCGCACGCTCGACCACCCGCTCGGCGACCCCCTCCGAGAGCCCGATCTCGACGAGGTCGTCGACCCCGGCCGAAACGACGTCCGCCGGCGTCTCGATCCCCGAGCTGGCGAGCTTGCTCGCCCGGCCCGGCCCGACGCCGTCGATGGCGGTGAGCGCGACCGCGTCCTCGTCCACACCGTTCTCGATCCGGGCCGCGACGCAACACGCCCGGTTGGCCTCCCATGCCGACCCGAAGCGGTCGAGGAAGGCCCCGAGCGCGGCGAGGAGTCGGAGCGCGTTCTGCCTGATGACCCATGCGTCGCTCCGGAGTTCGGACGGCGTCGAGCCGCGGGTGCTGGATTCGAGGATCGCGAGCACCTTCCGGGGCCCCGAGTCGAGGTCGCCGCCGGATCCGAGCACCCCCGCGATGGCGTCGCGCTCGGCGCGGCGGGCGTTGACGCTGTCGAACTCCGTGCTCTTCGCGACGGTTTCGAGGATCCCTCGGATTCCGGGATCGGTCCCCGCGAGGTCGAAAAAGCGGCGGGCGGTCGGCAGCCGGAGGTAGTACGACGAGGTCAGGGTGCCGAGCGGCGTCGCAGCGACGTCGAGGTCGTCCGTCTCGATGAACCCCCGGTCCCGGAGTTCGGAGAGGGTCTCACGAACCTCCTCGCGAAGGTTCTCGACCGCGTCGGTCACGTGGCCGTTCTTCGCCCGCACGAACCCGAAGGTGGTTTCGAGCCAGTCCATCACGTCGCCGACATCCCTGATGGTTCCCATCGCGATCTCGGCGTTGAGGTGGGTGTCGAGGTCCGCGGCGAGGTGGGAGTCGATCTCCTTCCCGTCGCGGAGGAGTTTCCGGTACTTGTCGGCGTCGGCGGCGTCACAGACCACGTAGGCGTAGCCCGCGTCGTCGTAGCCCGGCCGACCCGCGCGCCCGAGCATCTGGAGCACGTCGAGCGGGCTCATGTCCACCTCTCCTTCGAGGGGGTCGTGGTACTTCGTGTCGCGGATCACGACGCACCGAGCGGGGAGGTTGACCCCCCACGCGAGCGTCGAGGTCGAGAAGAGGAGCTGAACCTTCCCCTCGCGGAACCACTCCTCGACGTGGTCCTTGTCGGACCGCGAGAGACCCGCGTGGTGGAAGGCCACGCCGTCGAGCACGGAGTTCCGGAGGGTCTGGTTCTCGAGGACCTGGCTCTCCGTATGAAAGTCGTAGTCGCCGCGCGCGCCCATCGGCACGTCCCTGGAGGCGAGTTCGTCGCGGGCCTTCTCGGCCGCTCGGACGGTGTCCTGGCGCGAGGCCACGAACACGAGCGCCTGGCCCTCGTCCCGGATGTGGTCCTCGGCGAGGTCGAGCGCACGATAGAGACGACGGTACTTGTCGGCGAAGGCGTTCTCGCCGTGGGTGTAGGTCCGGACACCCGATTCGAGGTCGACGGGTCGATACTCGTCGCCGAAGTCGAAGGTGGTTTCGGGGGGCGCGTCGAGCCAGTCGGCGATGTCGCCCACGTTGGGCATCGTGGCCGAGAGCGCGACCACGCGGGGGTCACAGAGCCGCCGGAGCCGGGAGATGGTGACTTCGAGCACGCTCCCGCGCTTCTCGGAGTCGAGGAGGTGGACCTCGTCGATCACACAGCACGAGACGTCGGTGATGAAGCCATATCTGGGGGAGTCGTGTTTCCGCGTCGCGGAGTCCACCTTCTCGGGGGTCATCACGAGGATGTCGGCGCGCTCGGCGCGGTGGGGGACGAGGTCGCGCTCGCCGGTGACGACGTACACGGAATATCCCATCGACTCGAAGCGCTCCCACTCGGACTCCTTCTCGTTGGTGAGCGCGCGCAGCGGCGCGATGAAGAGGGCGGTCCCCCCTTCCTGCAGGCATTTACAGATCGCGAGTTCGGCGAGCGCGGTCTTGCCCGAGGCCGTCGGCGCGCTGGCGACGACGTTCTCCTCGCGTTCGAGGATCGCGGGCAACGCCTCGCGCTGCATCCGGTTGAACTCCTCGAAGGCGAACGCGTCGGCGAACTCGGGGACCGTCTCGGCGACGCTCATACGGATCCTCCCGTAGGGGGGTCCGTGGGAGGTCGTCGTGAGCAACGCGAAACGACGGGGCTCACGGAGCCCGCCCCCGGCGGTCCCGCGTCGGTCCTCGCGGGTCGGACGAAGCGACGGTGATCACGTGAAACGATACTGGGGGTGGGGCCGACAAAGGCGTTTCTTCTCCCGCATCGGGGACCGCCGGCGAGCGTTCGAGCGGTCCGGTAACGGGTCAGTCGCCGTCGGAGTCGCTGTCCGTGTCCCCGTCGTCGCCGTCCGAGTCCGTGTCGCCATCCGAGTCCCTATCGTCGCCGTCGGAATCCCTATCGACCCCGTCAGAGTCGGCGTCGGCTCCATCGGCGTCCGCATCGTGACCATCGACATCCGCGTCGGCTCCGTCGAAGTCGGCGTCGATTCCGTCAGAGTCCGAATCGACTCCGTCGGAATCCCGATCCACTCCGTCGGAATCCACATCGACTCCATCTGAATCGGCGTCGGTATCCGGGGTCGTGGCCGAACGGGTCGGCCGGGAGGCGGGGTCGTTCGGCGCGGTCGCGGGTTCGGGATCCGCCGGTCGGGGTTCGGGGTCCACTGGTCGGGGTTCGGGGTCGGAGAGGTCGTCGCCGGTGAGATAGAGGTAGACGGGCGGGATCAGGTACGCGACGATCGCCACGAGCGCGAACAGCCGCTCGTAGTACGCGAGCAGCCCGAGAACGGTGAGGGCCGCCGTCGCCCCGGCGTGGACCCCCGTGCGCCGTTGGGTGTATCGCCGGTAGTAGTTCCAGCCACCGCGGGCACGACCGACGAGGGTGGCTACGGGTGCGCTCATGGCCGCCGTTGGTTCGGGAGCGGTATCAGTGTGTTCCGCCCCACGTACAAGCCAAAGCCTCATTGGGGCCACGCGAGCACCCACAGGAATGAGTTCCGAGAAGCCGCAGGGACCGCTCGAACAACAGCTCCGCCAGCTTCGATCGGTCGAGTCCCTGGGCGACATGACGGGACGACAGCGAACGGTGGTGAAGTTTCTCGGGGCGCTGGTTTCGATCATCCTGGTCTACACCGTCATCTACCAGACCGGCATGCGGACCCTCGAAGGCGACGACATATCGTTCTTCCACGCGCTCGAAACGGTCGTCGACACCATGACCACCACCGGGTACGGGGCCGACGCGCCGTGGATAACGCCGTACATGAACCTCCTCATCATCTGGTATCAGATATCCGGGGTGCTCATCGGCTTCATCACGCTTCGCATTCTCATCATCCCGCTGTTCGAGCGCGCCCCGGTGGTGCTCGACGACCGCCTCACCGCCAAGGACGACCACGTCGTGGTCTGTGAGTACGGTCGGGGGAAGGACGTGCTACTCAACGAGTTCGAGGCCTCGGGGATCGACTACGTCCTGGTCGATCCGGACAAAGACGAAGCTATCGACCTCTCGAATCGCGACTATCAGGTCATCGACGGCGACCCGACGAAGATGGAGACGCTCCAACGGGCCGGGGTCGAGAACGCCGCGCTGGTCGTCACGGACGCGCGGGCGCGCAACGCCAGCGTCGCGCTGACGGCCCACCAGTGCAACGAGGACGTCCGGGTGCTCTCGCTCACCGAGACCCCCGACCGGCAGGACGCGCTCGAACAGGTCGGGGTGGACCGGGTGGTCTGCGTCCCGTCGCTCATCGGCCGCCAGCTGGCGGAGAAGGCGACGGCGACGGCGACGTTCGCGACCGCGGCCGACGCCATCGGCGACGGGACCGTGGTCCGGGAGCTGGTCGTCCGCCACGACGGGCCGCTCGCCGGGGCGCGGGTCGAGGACACGCCAATCGTGACGAACCCGGATCTGACGTTGGTCGGTGCGTGGATCGACGGTGAGCTACGGCTTCCGCCCCGGTCGTCGGAACGGCTGTCGCCGAACGCGGTGCTCGTGGTCGTCGGGCCCGAGGCCGCTTTCGAGGAGGTCCACGGCGAGGACGGGTTCCGGTCGCTGACGACGTACGACAGCGTCGTGGTCGCCGGGCTCGGCGAGGCGGGAACGGCGGTCACGGAAAGCCTCCCGGACCAGGTCGACGTCACCACCATCGACGTGGACGAGAGCACGGGGGCGGACGTGGTGGGGAACGCGAGCGACGGACCCGTGCTCGCGGACGCCGGTATCGAGGACGCGACGGCGTTCATCGTGGCCGTCGACGACGACGAGACCGCGCTGCTCGCCACGGCGGTCGGCCGGTCGATGGCCAACGAGATCGACATCCTGGTTCGGGTGACCAACGCGGAGGACGTGGCGAAGGCGTTCGACGCGGGGGCGGACTACGTGCTCTCCGAGCGACGGACGATCGCACGACTCCTCGCCGCCGAAGCCCACCGGGAGCCGGTGGTGCATCCGATCGGGCAGATACGGTTCGCCAGGGTCGAGAGCGACGAGTTCGTCGGCCAGGACCTCGGGGAGATCCAGCGGAACGCCAATCAGGAGTGGGTGGGCGTCGGCCTCGAACGCGACGGGGAGTTCCTGGCCGACGACACCGTCCGGATCGCCGACGGGGATACGCTCGTCGTCGCGGGGACCGACGAACGGCTTCGACGCCTTCCCGGGGAGTGAAACGCCCGGCCGGTCCGCCGGTCAGGTGCTGGCGCGCTCGCTCGCCCGGTCGAGCATCCCGTCGCCCACCTCGCGACGGTAGTAGAGCCAGAGACCGACGGCGGCGGCAAAGTTCGATATCGTCACGGCCCAGAACACCGCGGCGACGCCGACCCCCAGCACGACTCCCACACCCGCGGCGATCGGAAGTCGAACGACGCAGAACTGCGCGAGCGTGGCGACGAGGCTGGTGCGGGTCCGGCGCGCGCCGTTGAAGCCCGCCTCGAAGAGGTAGGCGACGCCGATGGCGGGGTAGCCGTAGGCGAGGATTTCGAGGTACGAGACCGAAAGCGAGAGCGCGCGGTCGGTGAGCGCCGGCGCGAACAGGGTGGTGACCGGGACCGGGAAGAGCCACTGGACGGCACCGATGACCGCGAGCCCGCCGCCGGCGATCGCCACCCCGAGATAGGTCGCCCGTTCGGCACGGGCGGGCTTCGCGGCACCGAGGTTCTGCCCGACAACGCTCTGGGCGGCCTGCTGGAGGCCGAGGGCGGGCACGAAGGCGACCGAAGCGACTCGGCCGCCGATGGAGTAGGCCGCGAGGCCCGCCGTGCCGCCCGCCGCGAACGCCACCGTGACGATCAGGACCCGAACGACCTGGCGCACGACCCCCTGTCCGGCGATCGGCGCGCCGACGTCGAACAGCTCCCGGAGGTCGTCGGTGTCGAACCGAGCGGTCGCCCGGGTGTAGATCCAGCCGTCGCGGCCGGCGAGCGCGAGGCCCGCCGCGAGCAGGAACCCGGCGACGTAGCCGGCGACCGTGGCGAGCGCCGCGCCCTCCACCCCGAGCGCGGGGGCCGGCCCGAGCCCGAAGATCAGGATCGGGTCGAGCACGAGATTGGTGGCGACCGTGACGACCGAGATGTAGAGCGGTGCGCGCGAGTCGCCCCAACCGACGAAGGCCGCCTCGATCGCGTCGCTCGCGGCCGCCGCCGGCAGGCCGACCGCGACCACGGCGAGATAGACCGTCGCGAGCGCCGTGACGTTCGCCCCGCCCGGCTGGAGCCGTGTGAGGAGGTCGACGAGCGGGCGCGCGCCGACCCAGAGGACGAGCCCTCCGACGACCCCGAGCACCACCGCGACCCCGAGCCCGGTCGCGGCGGCCCGGCGCGCCCCGGAGACGTCCTCGCCGCCGACGCGCTGGGAGACGAGGATCTGGGTGCCGACGAACGGGAGCGTTATCACGAACGCGAAACACAGCGCGAGGACCGGGAGCGAGAGCCCCACCGCGGCGACCGCGGCCGAACTCAGCCGCCCGAGGAAGAAGAGGTCGACCACCTGCTGGACGACCTGTACGAGGTTCTGGACCAAGAGCGGGGTCGCGAGCACGACCAGTGCCCGCGTCAGCGACCCCTGGGTGATGTCCTCGGACGAGAGGTCGAGCACGGAGGTCGTTCATATGTCATGGTAATTAATCATTCGTATTTCGGATGGGACGGAAGGCCGGGCCCCCTCGTGGTGGAAGGCCGGGCTGGGTCGGCGTCGTGACGGCGAACCCCACCCTTTTGCCGACGCGACCCGGAGGGACACCAATGAGTCGCGCGCGAAAACCCGGCTGGCTGAAGAGCCGCCCGCCGTCGGGGGAGCGGTTCACCGACATCAAACGAACCCTGCGGGACCGCGACCTCCACACCGTCTGTGAGGAGGCCAACTGCCCCAACATGGGCGAGTGCTGGTCCGGACGCGCGGGCGAGGGCCCCGGCACCGCGACGTTCATGCTGATGGGCGAGCGGTGCTCGCGCGGCTGTAACTTCTGTGACGTCGAGACCGGCGGGATGAGTGAACTCGATCCCGACGAACCCGAGAACGTCGCGGCGGCGGTCGCGGAGATCGGGCTCGACTACGTGGTGCTCACCTCCGTCGACCGCGACGACCTCGCGGACCAGGGGGCGGCCCACTTCGCGCGAACCATCGCGGCGATCAAGGAACGCGACCCCGAGATCTTGGTCGAGGTGCTGATCCCCGACTTCCGTGGCGAGACCGACCTCGTCGACGAGATTATCGCGGCGGGTCCGGACGTGATCGCCCACAACATCGAGACCGTCTCGCGGCTCCAGTGGCCCGTCCGCGACCGCCGGGCCGGCTACGAGCAGTCGCTCTCGGTGCTCGAACACGCGGCGGACAGCTTCGAGGGGTACACCAAAACGTCGGTCATGCTCGGCCTCGGCGAGTACGACCACGAGGTCTACCAGACGCTCTCGGATCTGCGAGAGGCGGACGTCGACGTGGTGACCCTCGGCCAGTACCTCCAGCCCTCCCGGAGCCACCTCGACGTCTCCGACTACGTCCACCCCGACAAGTTCGAGACGTGGCGGCGGGTCGCCGAAGAGGAGTTGAGCTTCCTCTACTGTGCCAGCGGCCCGATGGTGCGCTCGTCGTACAAGGCGGGCGAGCTGTTCGTCGATGCGATCGTTCGAGAGGGGCGGTCGGTCGAGGCGGCGCGCAAGAGCGCGCGAACCGCCGCGAACTCGGCGTAATTCGGGTTGTTCTTCCGAAACGGTTTTTCAAGAGGCTGAATCGCTTCGAGGACCGCTGCTAACCCGACACAATTGAGAACCGCAGACCGCACCACCCCGCGACAGCCACGAGCCTCCCCAGCCGATTCGTTCGTGGTTCGAAAATCGCGTAGCGATTTTCGTCATCACGAAAGGCGCGAAGCGCCTTTCGAACGACTCCCGTCGGTCGCTCACTCATCCACTGGCAGAGCTTCGCTCTGCCAAGCCTGCGCTCGCGTTGCTCGCGCAGACCTCGCACAGTGTCCGCGGTCGGCGCTCGTTTTCACTCGCGCACGACCGCGAGCGCGCGCCGACCGTCTCCAGGCTCCGAGCGCCTGCCGTCCGATTCGTCGACGATCAATGATAACTGTTGACGAACGTCGAGAGACAGGTGTGTGAAGTAGACACATACATGGTTTAGTTGGGGTGGTCGGCAAGAATGGCACCCACAAGAAGGTTTTTACAAAAAGAATATAACCGCGGCGACCGATCGATCGAACATGTCAATGAGGTGTCCCCGTCCGTGAGTACGTTACAGCACGACCCCGGTGACCGGATCGAAGTACTCGACGAGGACGGCGGGCTGCACGAGGGCGCGCAGGTGCCCGACCTCGACGAGGACCAGCTCGTGGCGATGTACCGCGAGATGCGTCTCGTTCGCCACTTCGACCAGCGCGCGGTCAGCCTCCAGCGCCAGGGTCGGATCGGGACCTATCCGCCGCTGTCCGGTCAGGAGGGCGCGCAGGTCGGGAGCGCGCACGCGCTCGCCGACGACGACTGGGTGTTCCCGAGCTATCGCGAACACGGCGCGACGCTGATCCGCGGGTTCTCGCTCGAACGCACCCTCCTCTACTGGATGGGTCACGAGGTGGGCTACAGCGACGACGACGCTAACATCTTCACCCCCGCAGTCCCCATCGCGAGCCAGCTCCCCCACGCCGTCGGCGCGTCGTGGGCCTCGAAGCTGAAGGGCGAAGAGAAGGCCTTCCTCTGTTACTTCGGCGACGGCGCGACCAGTGAGGGCGACTTCCACGAGGCGATGAACTTCGCGGGCGTGTTCGACACCCCCACGATCTTCTTCTGTAACAACAACCAGTGGGCGATCTCGGTCCCACGAGAACGCCAGACCGCCTCCGCAACGCTGGCCCAGAAGGCCGACGCCTACGGGTTCGAGGGGATCCAAGTCGACGGGATGGACCCGCTCGCGGTCTATCAGGCCACGAAACTCGCCGTCGAGAAGGCGAAAGACCCCGACGACGAGCCCCGACCGACCATGATCGAGGCGGTCCAGTACCGCTTCGGCGCACACACTACCGCCGACGATCCCTCGGTCTACCGCGAGGAGGGCGAGGTCGAGGAGTGGAAGCGAAAGGACCCGATCCCACGGCTCGAAGCCTACCTCGAAAACGAGGGGATCCTCGACGACGACCGGATCGACGCGATCGAGACCGACATCGAGGACGCGGTGGCCGAGGCGATCGACGCCGCCGAGGCCCACGCGCGACCCGACCCCGCCGAGATGTTCGCCGACGTCTACGACGGGATGCCGAAACGTCTCGAACAGCAATTACAGTACCTCGAACGCCTCCGCGAGCACCACGGCGACGCGGACCTCCTCGAATAATGAGCACGATACAACAGCTCGACGACGACGCATCGACCCAGAACCTCACCCTGGTCCAGGCGGTCCGTGACGGTCTCTACGGCGAGATGAGTAGAGACGACGACGTGCTCGTGATGGGCGAGGACGTCGGCAAGAACGGCGGGGTGTTCCGGGCGACCCAGGGCCTCCACGACGAGTTCGGTGACGACCGCGTGATCGACACCCCGCTGGCCGAGTCGGGGATCGTCGGGACGGCGATCGGGATGGCGGCCTACGGCCTCAAACCCGTCCCCGAGATCCAGTTCATGGGCTTCATCTACCCCGCCTTCGACCAGATCGTCTCGCACGCGGGTCGGCTCCGAAACCGCTCGCGTGGGCGATTCAACTGCCCGATGGTGATCCGCGCGCCCTACGGCGGCGGCATCCGCGCGCCCGAACACCACTCCGAGTCGAAGGAGGCGTTCTTCGTCCACGAGCCGGGGCTGAAAGTCGTCGTGCCGAGCACGCCCGCCGACGCGAAGGGCCTGCTCGCCGCCTCGATCCGCGACCCGGATCCAGTGATCTTCCTCGAACCGAAACTCATCTACCGGGCCTTCCGGGGCGCGGTCCCGGACGATTCGTACACCCTGCCGCTCGGCGAGGCCGCGGTCCGGCGCGAGGGGAGCGACGTCTCGGTGTTCACCTGGGGCGCGATGACCCGGCCGACGATGGAGGCCGCGGAGAACCTCGCCGAGGAGGGTGTCGACGCCGAAGTGATCGACCTGCGAACCCTTTCGCCGCTCGACGACGAGGCGATCCTGGCGTCGTTCAAGAAGACGGGACGGGCAGTAGTGGTCCACGAGGCTCCCAAAACGGGAGGCCTCGCGGGCGAGATCACCGCGACGATCCAGGAGGAGGCGCTGATGTACCAGGAGGCACCCGTGAAACGAGTCACGGGCTTCGACACGCCGTTCCCGCTCTACGCGTTGGAGGACTACTACCTCCCCGAGTCGGCGCGGATCGAGGACGGGATCCGGGAGGCCGCGGAGTTCTAGATGGTGCGCGAGTTCGAACTCCCCGACGTCGGCGAGGGCGTCGCCGAGGGCGAGATCGTGGGCTGGCTGGTCGAGGTCGGCGATACAGTAGAAGAAGACCAGCCCGTCGCCGAGGTCGAGACCGACAAGGCGGTGGTCGAGGTCCCCTCGCCGGTGAACGGCACGGTGAAAGAGATCCACGCCGACGCGGGCGAACTCGTCCCCGTCGGCACGGTCATCGTCACGTTCGCCGAGGAGGGTGACGAGACGGAGGGTCAGGAGCCGGCGGAGACGCGAACCGACACCGCGACCGAGACCCGCTCCGAGGTCGGCGCGGTGGAGTCGAAGGACGACGGAGCGAGCGGCGACGAAAGCGGTTCGGCTTCGAACGGCCGGGTGTTCGCCGCCCCGAGCGCTCGACGACTGGCGCGCGAACTCGACGTCGACATCGGCGCGGTCGACGGGTCGGGCCCCGGCGGCCGGGTCAGCGATACGGACGTGCGGGCGGCCGCCGAGAACGAGGACGGCGAACCGGCGGCTGACGAACCCGTAGCCGACGAACCCGCGACCGACGACTCGGCTCCGAAGGCCGCCGTCGAGCGGGTCGGGAACGACGACGGGACCGGTTCCGAACCGGCGATGGCGACCGGGAGCGCGAGCCGCGAGCGAACCCTCGCCGCGCCCGCGACCCGCCGGCTCGCCGAGGAGTCGGGTATCGATATCGACAGCGTCCCGACCGACGAGGAACGCGACGGCGAGGCGTTCGTCACGCCCGCGGCGGTCGAGGCGTTCGCCGAATCCCAGCGCGCGGCCCAGGACGCCGACCGAGCGGCGCTCGCCGAATCGGGTGGCGAGGAACGGGTCCCGTACCGCGGGGTTCGACGGACGATCGGCGAGCAGATGGCGCGCTCGAAGGCCACCGCGCCGCACGTGACTCACCACGACGAGGTGGACGTGACCGAACTCGTCGAGACCCGTTCGGAGCTCAAAGCCGAGGCCGAGGAGCGCGGCATCAGCCTGTCGTACATGCCGTTCGTGATGAAAGCCTGCGTCGCCGCGCTCCGGGCGTTCCCGTCGATGAACGCGATGCTCGACGAGGAGGCAGAGGAGATCGTCGAGAAACACTACTACAACATCGGTGTGGCGACCGCGACCGATGCTGGACTGATGGTGCCCGTCGTGCGGAACGCGGACGACGGGAACCTGCTCGAACTCGCCTCCGAGATGAACGAGCTCGTTGGAAAAGCCCGCGAGCGCTCGATCAGTCGGGAGGAGATGCAGGGCGGCACGTTCACGATCACGAACGTCGGCGCGATCGGCGGCGAGTACGCCACCCCGATCATCAACGTCCCCGAGGTCGCGATCCTCGCGCTCGGCGCGATCAAGGAGAAGCCGCGCGTCGTCGATGGGGAAATCGTCCCACGACACGTCATGACGCTCTCGCTCTCGATCGACCACCGGGTGATCGACGGCGCGATCGCCGCGCAGTTCACCAACCGGGTGATGAAGTACCTCGGAAACCCGCAGCTCCTGTTGTTGGAGTAGACCGGACGGGCGGGACAACCCCCCTGTTTTTCACGCCAGCGCGTCTGGGTCGGCCATGGTCGTTGGAGACGTCACGACGGGCACGGAGTTGTTGATCATCGGCGCGGGTCCTGGGGGATACGTCGCCGCGATCCGCGCGGGCCAGCTCGGTATCGACACCACACTGGTCGAGAAGGACGCCTACGGCGGGACCTGCCTGAACCACGGCTGCATCCCCTCAAAGGCGCTGATCTCGGCGACGGACGTGGCCCACGACGCGCGCGAGGCCGAGGAGATGGGCATCCACGCCGACCCCGCGGTGGACCTCGCGGGGATGGTCGACTGGAAGGACGAGGTGGTGGACCAGCTCACCGGCGGCGTCGAACAGCTCTGTAAGGCCAACGACGTCAACCTCGTCGAGGGGCGCGCGGAGTTCGCCGACGAGAACACGGTGCGAGTAGCTCACGGGGGCGAGGGCCAGGGCTCCGAGTCCATCGAGTTCGAACACGCCATCGTCGCCACTGGCTCGCGACCCGTCGAGGTCCCGAACTTCGAGTTCGACGGCGAACACGTCATCTCCTCGCGCGACGCGCTCGCGCTCGACTCGGTCCCCGACAGCCTCGTGGTCGTCGGCGCGGGCTACATCGGGATGGAGCTCGCCACCGTCTTCGCGAAGCTCGGGACCGATGTGACTGTGGTCGAGATGCTCGACGACATCCTGCCGCCCTACGAGGACGACGTCTCGAAGGTCGTCAGGAACCGCGCCGAGGAGTTGGGCATCGACTTCTTCTTCGGCGAGGCCGCGAGCGACTGGGAGGAGTCGGGCGACGGCATCACCGTCCGCACGGAGAACGAGGATGGCGAGGTCTCGGAGTTCGGCGCGGAGAAGGCGCTGGTGGCGGTCGGACGCGCGCCCGTCACGGACACCCTGAACCTCGACGCGGTAGGCCTCGAAACGGACGAGGACGGGTTTCTGGCTACCGACGACCGCGCCCGCACCGATGTGGAATCGGTCTTCGCCGTGGGCGACGTCGCGGGCGAACCCATGCTCGCGCACAAGGGCATGAAGGAGGGCGAGGTCGCCGCGGAGGTCGTCGCGGGCGAGCCCTCGGCGCTCGACTACCAGGCCGTCCCCGCCGCGGTGTTCACCGACCCCGAGATCGGGACGGTGGGGATGACCGAGGAGGAAGCCGAGGAAGCGGGCTTCTCGCCGGTCGTCGGGCAGATGCCGATGCAGGCCAGCGGACGTGCGCTCACGCTCGGCGACACCGACGGGTTCACGCGCGTGGTCGCCGACGACAACGCGGGCTTCATCCTCGGTGCGCAGGTCGTCGCCCCCGAGGCCTCGGAGCTCATCGCGGAGTTCGGCCTCGCGATCGAGATGGGCGCGACCCTCGAGGACGTGGCCGCCACGATCCACACCCACCCGACGCTCGGCGAGACGGTGATGGAGGCCGTCGAGAACGCCCAGGGGAAGGCGATCCACACGCTGAATCGCTGACTGGTCGGTTCGACGTTCGAACGAGCGCTGTCACGCCGAGGGGCATTAGAACTCGCCAGCGAATTCCGCATCGGTCAATAGCGGTGGGTAGTCCGTTCGTGCGGCGAGGTGTTTCGAAGCGGAGACGCTTCGTTTGTATTCCCCGTAAACACGGTATCGTTCACCCTCGATGGTGGTTCGTGACGTCCCTCGTTTCCCCCCGAAGACCATCCAATCGCTCTCGTCTGCGCCGGTTTTTCTGACGTTGAACCAGCAGACCATCTTGATATCGTTCTCGTCGACGTATTCGAAGGCATCCTGAATCCACTGGGCCTTCTTTTCAGGCCGGTAACCATCACCCGAATCGGGAACTGAAGACGAGGCCATTTCTATCAATGCCAGTGGTTTGTCATTCAGGTCCCGTATTCGCTTCACCATCGACCCGAACACCCGATTCGGGGAGCGCCAGTTCGAGGTCGAGTCGTTCTCGTAGCGCTGACTCCCGCCAAAGTTGAAACCGTCAAGCCCTACCCAGTCCACGTACTCGTCCCCTGGATAGTACCGTTCGGCCCGGATGTTGCCGATATCCTCGGCATTCGGCGACCAGATCCACTGCACGTTCGTCTCATCCAACCCGGTCTCCGAGAAGACATCGTAGATATGTCGCCACATCATAATGTAATCGTCAGGTGTACCAGTTGCGGGGTTCTGACCCGTAGTTGAGTTGGGAGTCGAGGGAGCGTCTGCAGCGATCTCCTTGGAATCTAGTGCGCTCCAGGGAAACCAGTCACCGTTCATCTCGTAGGCGGGTCGGAAGTAGAATCGTCGTCCTCGCGTTTTTTCGCCTCGTGGACGGGCCCAGTCGTTGAGGAGAGTCGCCCACGCTTCGAGGTGGTCGTCGTAATTCCCGTTTGCGATCCGGGCCTCTACGTCCTCAGGAGTCTGTTGCTTTCGTTCGGAGTAGGGTTTCCACGAGATGAGCGGAACATGATTACGCTCCCAGATGTCGGTCAACGCACCCTTTACGAATCCCTTCTTGTTCTTCCGTGGAATGAACGCGTTGATGTATACCATCGCGACCGCTGGCTTCTGTGAAAGCCACGTACTGAAGCGATCAAGGTTCGAGATGAGGTCCGATCCTGGCCCTCCGGAGTAGACTCCCGTGAGCGCTGTTCCTGACCGTGTTTCGGGTGATTCAGGTGTTGGTGTCGATGTTGGTGTCTCGCTTGATCCTGTCCCATTGGCTGGCGTTGGCGCGGAAACCCCGTCGAACGGCGTTGAGCACCCACTCAGACCGAGGACACCAGCCAGACTGGTATCCCGGAGAAACTTTCGACGATCCATTGGACGATTCGAAGTGAGTTGTGACCAATTTAAAGACTCGTCTTATTATAATCTCAGTTACAGAACGCGGACTCATCGACCTCATCTACCCGTAGTCATATAACCCCATTCCCGTAGGACTAGAATCAGTCGGGTTTGTTCGCGAAGTTCACGAACGCGTCGAGCTTCTCGGCGGCCCCGTCGGTGACCGAGGAGCCGTGGTAGACGAGGCCGGCGTCGAACTCGTAGTCGAGCAAGCGTTCGAGGTTCTCGTCGGCCGCGTTCAGGTCCGTCGAGTAGAACGCGGTCGGCAGGACGAAGTAACCCGCCGGCAGGCCGCGCACGTCCGAACCGAAGACCGCATCGCCCATCACCGCGACGTCGCGTGACTCGTCGATCAGGACGTGGTTGTCCTCGGTGTGACCGGGGACGTGGACCGCCTCGAAGCTCCCGATCCGGTCGCCGTCGCCGTAGCGGTGGTCGGGGTCGTGTTCGGTGTCGAGGTCGGTCTCCGCCGGGACGAACGTCTCGACGCCGTAGCGCTCGACCACTTCGTCGAACCCCCCGACGTGGTCGCCGTCACCGTGGGTGACGACGAGGCGTTCGGGCTCGATCCCCACCTCGTCGACGCCCGCGGCGAGCGCGTCGACGGTGTCGGCGAGTCCACAGTCGAACAGGGTCGGTGTGTCACCGTCGACGAGGAACACCCGGAACCGGCCGTTGCCCTCCCGAACCGTGATGTCGTGGACGTCGGGATGGATCTCGGTCACGGTCGTCGGTGGGGCGACGAGCGCATAAACCCAGCGAGGAGGGTATCGTGGGACGCGCGTCGGGCCACGAGGCGGCGAGTCCCCGTGTCCGCCGGGTTTTTGTCCGGTCGTCCACAACGGGGCGTATGAGCGGCTCCGAGGAAGACATCGAGGAACTCCGCGAACAGAAGCTCGAACAGCTGAAGGAACAACAACAGGGCGGCGGCTCCCAGGAAGCGCAGGAGGCCCAACAGGCCCAGCAGGAACAGGCCGAGGCCCAGAAGAAGGCCGTCCTCCGTCAGAACGTCACCGACGAGGCGCGCCAGCGGCTCAACTCGGTGAAGATGTCGAAACCCGACTTCGGCGAGAAGGTCGAACAGCAGGTGTTCGCGCTCGCGCGCTCCGGCCGACTCGGCGACAAGATCGACGACGACCAGATGCGCGAACTCCTCACCGAACTCAAACCCGACCGCAAGAGCTTCGACATCAAACGACGGTAACCACTCGTTCGACCCAACAGGGATTTTATGTGAATCGCTAGATGATTTTATCTATCGGCGAGCCGTAGTAGTGTCATGGATCTCAATCGTCGAACCATGCTGAGAGGCTCGGCTCTCGGATTTTTCGGGGTTGGTGTTGGCTCCGGTAGCGAAGGACGGGCGGCCGCCGCCCCGGCACCTACCGCGACAACGTCGAAGTCGCTGGCGAGTGCCGTCGCTTCCGGTATGGAAACCTATCGAAGTCCGTCGAAGGATGCGGCGCTGGTGGACATCGCCCAGGACTTCACCCCAGCAGTCGGCGAGGTGCGCCACGCTCCGGTCCCCTTCACCGGGTCCGACGGGCAGACCTATCTGGCGTACGAACTCGAAGTGACGAACTTCACGACCGGGTCGGTAACGATAGAGCAGCTCGAAGTGATCGATACGGAGACGAGTGCGGTGATTCACGTCCTCGATGCCGACGAGGTGGCTGGTCGTCTCCAACCCGCGGGGCGGCGGGAGAGCGTCGCGTCGTTGGAGCCGTCGATGACGGCGCTCGTGTTCTTGCACGTGACCGTCGACGATCCGTCCGACGTTCCCGACGGGCTGCGTCATCGAGTATCCCTCCAGGTCGAAGCCGCACCGCCGGGCCAACGAGAGCTCGTCGAGACCATCGGCGACGTCACGGTCGACCGGCGCGGGGTCGTCACCGTCGGGCCGCCGCTGCGGGGGTCGAACTACATCGCGGCCGATTCGTTCGGGGACGCGGTCCGTCACACCCGGGCGGCGCTGCCGGTCAACGGGCGGATCTGGCTCGCACAGCGCTACGCGGTCGACTACGAGCAACTCGATGCCGAGGATCGTATCTACAACGGTCCACGGGAGGACCTCGAAAGCTACACGATATACGGGGAGGAGGCGGTCGCGGTCGCCGACGCGACGGTCGTCACCGTGATCGACGGTGTCTCGGAGAACGTCCCCGGTGCGTTCCCGGAGGGGATCACGCTCGAAGAAGCGGACGGCAACGCGGTGATCCTCGACCTCGGCGACGAGAACTACGCCCTGTACGCCCACTTCCAACCGGGCAGCATCCGTGTGGTGGAAGGCGACCGCGTCGAGCAGGGAGACGTTCTGGCGCTGGTCGGCAACTCGGGCAACAGTATCGCCCCACACCTGCACTTTCACGTCATGAACCGGCCGCTGTCGCTGGCCTCCAACGGTCTGCCGTACCTGGTGGATTCGTTCTCTATCCTCGGGAAAACGCCGGGGACTGCTGCGTTCGACCAGGCTGAAGCGGATGGGGAACCGCTGGCCGTCGACCGGTTCGACCCGCCGGTGGCGTCCGTTGGCACCCTGCCCCTCGACCAGATCGTCGTGGGCTTCGACTGATTCTGGCGTCCGGCGGTCAGCGCTCCGTGTCCTCGGGTGAACCACCCCTGTCGAAACGATTCTCGGCGATGAGGCGTCGAATCACCGGCCCGTCGGCAGTGTCGTCCATTCCGTAAGCGTGAACACCCGAATACCACTAACCGGGGTACATGTACGACGGCATCAAGGGCTTTCGCGACATCTATCCCGACGAGATGGCCGCTCGCCGAACGGCCATCGACGCCCTCGAAGACACCGCACGGCGGTACGGCTTCCGCGAGATAGCCACCCCGGCCCTCGAACGCGCCGAGCTCTGGACCGACAAGTCCGGCGACGACATCGTCGAGGAACTCTACGCCTTCACCGACCGTGGTGGCCGCGAGGTGGCGATGACACCCGAACTCACGCCGACCGTCGCGCGGATGGTGGTGGCGAAACAACAGGAACTCTCGAAACCCATCAAGTGGGTCTCGACCCGGCCCTTCTGGCGGTACGAGCAGGTCCAACAGGGCCGCTTCCGGGAGTTCTACCAGACCAACGTCGACGTCTTCGGCTCCGCGGAGCCGACGGCCGACGCCGAGGTCCTGGCCTACGCCGCCGACGCGCTGACTGAGTTGGGACTCACGAGCGAGGACTTCGACTTCCGGGTCTCCCACCGCGACATCCTGGGGGGGTTGCTCGAATCGATCGACCCCGAGGTCGACACCGAGGCGGCCATCCGCGCGGTCGACAAACGCGAGAAGCTCGAAGCCAACGAGTACCTCGGGCTGCTCCGGGACGCGGGCCTCTCGACGGACGAGGCCGAGGACTTCGACGCGCTGCTCGACACCGACGAGGAGGACCTCGCCGACCTCGTGGCCTTCGCTGGGACCGAGCGGGTCGAAGAGGCCGTCTCGAACCTCGAAGCCGTGCTCGCGGCCGCCGACGACCTCGGCGCGCGCGAGTACTGCACGCTCTCGCTCGACACCGCCCGCGGACTCGACTACTACACCGGTGTCGTCTTCGAGTGTTTCGACACGACGGGCGAGGTCGGTCGATCGGTGTTCGGCGGCGGGCGCTACGACGACCTCATCGAGGGCTTCGGCGGGCAACCCACCCCCGCCGTCGGGGTGGCGCTCGGGCTCGCCCCGCTCTCGTTGCTCTGTCAGCGCGCCGACGTCTGGCCCGACGAATCGTTGTCGACCGACTACTACGTCCTGCAAGTGGGAGACACCCGCGAGACGGCCGCCGAACTCACCCGGGAGCTGCGGGGACGGGGTCACGTCACCGAGACCGATGTCGCGGGTCGGAGCTTCGGGGCACAACTGGAGTACGCCGACTCGATCGAGGCCGAGACGGTGGTGATCGTCGGCGAGCAGGACCTCGCGGAGGGACAGTACACGGTGAAGGACATGGAATCGGGCGACCAGACCGAAGTACCAGTGGAGGCGTTCCCCGGCGAGCACGAGCGCCCGACCTACGACGACTTCGCGGCGTAGGCGGGGGAAAAGCAGCGAGGCAACTCAGTCCTGTGGCGTCGCCTGCCCGGCGGCGGTTCGGTCGGTGTCGACGGTCTCCTGGACCTGGGTGTAGACCAACACGAGGCCGACGGCCGCGAGCACCGCGCCGAAGGCGAACGGCGTGACGTAGCCGAACCGAACCAGGAAACCGGAGGAGAGGGGTCCGATCGCGGTGCCCAGCCCGAACGACATCGTGAGGACCGAGAGCTGGGTCCCCGAAGCGCCCTTCCGCGCGAGGTCGCCCGCGAGCGCGAGCGCGGGGGCGAACACCGCCGCACCCGCGAGGCCCTGGGCTGCCCGCGCGACGATCATCTCCCACGGTGCGGTCACGAGCCCCTGGGCGAGGGTGGCGGGCACGAGGATCACGAGTCCGGCGAGGATGAACGGTTTGCGGCCGATGCGGTCGCTCGCGCTCCCGATCGGGGCCTGGACCAACACCTGGATCAGCACGAACGCCGCGAACTCGATCCCGAACAGTTGGGCACCCTGGTTGAGCCGCTCGTTGACCTGGGGTTCGATGGCGGAGAGCAGCGCGATACCGATCGCCATGAACAGCGAGGCGACCCCGAGGGTGAACACCGGGTCGAGCGTGCTGTCGCCGTCGTGGTTCAAGATCGCGATCGAGGTGTCGTCGGACGACTCCACGGGGTCGATGTCGGGGTCCTCGACGAGGAGCATCACGAGCACGATGCTGACGATCGCCGAGGCCGACGCGATGTAGAAGGCGGCCTCGAAACCGGTCATCTCGAAGCCGGCGACCACGTAGTGGGCGATCTCGTCGGTGGACCCGAACCCGGAGACGACCGCGCCGGCGAAGATCGGGCCGGCCCCGAACCCCAGCAGTCTGAAGGTGTTGAACGTCCCCATGTTGCCACCGCGGCTCGTGTCGTCGGCGAGTTCGTTCACCAGGGCGATGGTGGCCACGATGGTGAACGCGACGCCGACTCCCTGAGCCGCCCGGATGGCGAGCAGCGCCCAGTAGCTCGAGACGAGGGAGTACGTGAAGTTCGCGACCCCGAGCACGGCGAGGCCGAACAGTACGAACACCTTTCGCTTGCCGAGTCTGTCGGAGATGCGACCGGCGAACGGCTGGAGCGCGCTGTTGAAGAAGCCGAAGGCCGCGAGGATGATCCCGGTGATCAGCGAGACCCCGAGGCCACCCGTCCCACCCGTGATGATGCCGCTGGAGACGTAGAGCGGGAGGACGACGATCAGAAACGAGTTACCGACCGAGTCGGCCATCCGGGCGATGGCGAGCGCGAGCACCTCGCGGTTGACGCCGATGTATTCCTGTATCGTACTCACTGCGGGCCCGGTCCCCCTCGCCCTCGTCTCGACCGCCCGTCTCCGCGGGACGGCGGTCTCGGTTCTCCACGCGTTGGTTGGACCATATAGTCAGCGGAGGCTACCGGGCGGTCGACTATCAACGCTTCGAACCCGGCGGTCGACGCACCGAAGTCCCCCGCCGTCGATCCACCGCTATGCGCGCGTTCCGGGTGGCCTACGACGGCCGTCCCTACCACGGCTTCCAGCGCCAGCCGACGGTCCCGACGGTCGAGGGGACACTGTTCGACGCGCTCCGGGACCTCGGCGTGCTCGACGCGGCCGCCGACAAGCCGTCGGGCTACGCCGCCGCGGGCCGCACCGACCGTCGAGTGTCGGCGGTCGCCCAGACCGTCGCGTTCGATGTTCCCGATTGGCTCGTTCCGCGGGCGCTGAACAGCGAGCTTCCCGAGTCGGTTCGGGCGTGGGCGCACGCCGACGTGTCGCCTGATTTCCACGCCACCCACGACGCGGCCGCGCGGACCTACACCTACCACCTCCACGCGCCCGCCGCCGAGGTCGGCCGAGCTCGCGAGGCGTGCAGCCGGCTCGCCGGCGAACACGATTTCCACAACCTCACGACCGACGACCGGAACACCGTCCGGGCGCTCGACGTGCGGGTGGAGCCCGATGGCGAGTTCCTGGTGCTGACCGTGCGAGCGGGCGGCTTCTCGCGCAACCTCGTCCGGCGGGTCGGCGCGCTCGTCCGGGCGGTGGCGGTGGGTGCAGCGCCGGTCGAGAAGATCGACCGGGTGCTCGCGTCCGACCCGCTCGACGGGCCGGCGGGCATCGGCCCCGCACCGGCGACGGGGCTGGTCCTGACCGACGTCGAGTACCCCGACCTCGACTTCGAGGTCGACGAGGCGGCCGCGGCGAGCGCGCGTCAGGTCTTCGCGGAGAAACGGGTCGCGGCCGCGACCGCCGCTCGCGCGGCGGGCGAGGTCGGTGGCCGGATCGGCTAATCCCAGTCGGGGGGCCAGACCTCGGCCGCGCGCATTCCGGGTTCGGCCCCCGCCTCGCGGAGCGTCGCACGGAGGGCGTCGGTGTCGATGGAGGGGGGATCGGTCGTCGTGAGGTCGCGAACGAGGAGCGCGGCGAGCATGGCGTGTGTCCGGAGGTTTCGAGGGTCGACCTTGTCGCGGGTGTCGGCGCGGGTGTGGGTGAACCCGCGGTCCCACTCCCCGCCGCCGTCCGGTGCCCGACTGTGGAGCTGGAGCGCCGGGATCCCACGCCTGAGAAACGGCCAGTGGTCGCTGTAGGGGTGTGGTCCCTCGGCCGTGGCGATGGGCTGCCCGCTCTCCTCGGCGACGCGCTCCGCCACGGCCGTCATCGCTTCCGAGGTGTGGGTGAGCGCCCGGAGGTCCCGAAACCGGCCCGCACCGTCGACGTTGACGACCGCTTTCACCCGGTCGAGGTCGAGCGACTCGGCGAGCGCCGCGCTCCCGAGCAAGCCGAGTTCCTCACAGCCGACCGCCGCGACCCGGACCCGCGAGTCGAGGTCGAGGTCGGCGAGGAGGCGTGTCGCGGCGAGCGCGACCGCGACGCCACAGCCGTTGTCGAGCGCGCCCTGACCGATATCGTGGGCGTCGTAGTGGGCCATCACGAGGATCTCCGAACTCGACTCGGGGCCGAACTCGGCCACCACGTTCCGACTCTCGCCGTCGTCGGTGGTCGCGTCGACCCGCAGGCTGGCTTCCGCATCCTCGGCCGCGTACTCCCGGAGCCACGCGCCGGTCTCGTGGCTCACCCCGATGCCGGGGATCGGTGCCTCGCGGTCGAACTGGAGCGCACCGGTGGGCGGGAGCTGGCCGCGAACGTGGTTGTGGAAGACGAACCCGCGCGCGCCGGCCGCCGCGGCGTGACCCAACTTCTCCATTCGGTGGGTGTGGCGCTCGCCCGCCGGCGAGTCGGTGCTCGCGACGGCGATCGCCCCCTCGACGGCGGCCGCCTCGACCTCGGTGGGGGTGCCGTGGCCCACGTCGACGAGCGGGGCGCGGCGGTCGGCGGCGGGCGAGTACGGGAGCGCGATCGCCTCGAACTCCCGACGATTCGCGTCGGGCGGGTGGACGGCGAACCCGGTTCGACCGCGGGTCCAGCGGCGCATCCCGAACGGCTCGATTCGGGGGTCGAGCCCGAGCGCGTCGAGTTCGTCCGCGACGATCCGGGCCGCACGGCGCTCGCCGGGGCCGCCGCCGAGGCGGTCGTCGAGCGCACAGAGGCGGGTGAGGAGGTCCCACGGGAAGTCGTCGTGCCACGCCGCCCCGAGCGCGCCGTCGATGTCCTCGGAAACCATGACGACCGTGCGTGCCCGAACGGGAGGTGCGTTGCGGTCGCGGGAATCGGCGGACTCAGTCCGCGAGGAGGGTCGATTCGACGTAGGTGTCGAGGGTGTCGCGGGCCGCCACCTCCGCCGTATCCGACGTCACGAGGTGGCGCGTCATCCCACCCTCGGTGAGCGAGAGGAGGAGGTCGGTGGTGTACGCCGGGTCGACGTCCCGGAAGTCGCCGGTCTCGATACCGCGTTCGAGGATCTCGACGAGGGTCTCGTGGAGCAGCCGGTCGGCGCGGGCGAACTGCTCGCGGTAGGCCTCGTTTATCGGGGCCTGCGAGCGGAGTTCGAAGATGGTGAGCCGGAACGCGCGCGTTTCGTCGTCGAGCGTCGCCGGCAGCGACCGGTCGAGGAACGTTTCGATCTGTTCGCGTGGGGTGGCGTCCGGGTCGACCGCGTTCCTCGTCGCGAACTGGTCGAGCCCGTCCTTCAGCACGTCGATGAGGAGCTCGTCCTTGGTGTCGTAGTGGTAGTAGAGCAGCGACTTGCTCTTCTCGAACTCGTCGGCGATCGCCTGGATCGTGAGGTCCGCGTACCCGTGCGTCTGGAGCGCGGCGTAGGTCGCCTCCACGATGGCGCGCTGCGTCTCCGAGCGCTGGTCCACGTCGCCGTCTGCGGCCATGGCTACTGAATAACCGTTCAGCGTCGAAAAGGGTTTTCCTTCACCGGGTCGGCCCGGAACCCGGCTCGTCGAGGGGCTCGGCACACCACCGGCAGAACGCGAGGTCGTCGTCGACGTCCCGTCCGCACTCGGGACAGACCGCTATTTGACCGTCGGCGGTGCCGGCCCGGAGCTGAAGCAGGTAGTTGTCGACGACCGCGATCCGGTAGGCGTCGAACACGCTGAACGCGCTCACGACGAGGAGGGGTAAAGCATCGAGCCAGGCGAACGAACCACCCGACAGCAGCGCGTCGAGCGTCGCGTCCGGGACGAACACGGTCGAGAGCAGGGTCAGCCCGATCCAGCCGAGCGCGCGGAGCCAGCGCCGGAGGTAGAGGTGGCCGAGCGCGGGCACCGCCGCCCCGAGGACCGCCGCGAGCCACGGCCGCTTCTTCGAACGGGTTTCCATCACGTTGACTGAACAGTTAGTTACGAATCAATCTTTCGCTCACCGGGTCGTTGCCCGGGTTCGCGGGTCGGCCTCTCAGGAGCCGTCGGGTGCGATGAGCTCGACCGGGTGGACCACGCCGTCCTCGAACACCGCCCCGAGCTGTTCGGTACACGAGGTGCCGCTGGCGACGAGCTGGCGACTCGGGTCCTCGAACGCGTCTTCGAGCTCGCTCCCGACGTCCATCGAGAGGTCGTAGTACTCCGATTTGTAGCCGAAGCTCCCCGCCATCCCGCAGCACTCGACGTCGGAGGTCTCGACGTCGAAGCCGAGCTCGTCGAGCACCGCCTCGGTGTAGGTTTCGAGCCCGAGGGTGCGCTGTTGGCAGTGGCTGTGGTAGGCTACCGGCGTCGTGGGCGTGGCGAGAGCGTCCCCGCTCGCGCCGTCGGCGAGCAGCCCGTAGACGTATTCGAGGACGTCGTAGCTGTTCGCCGAAATTCGAGGAGAGTCGTCGGGCACGAGCTTCTCGTACTCGCGCCGGAACATCGCGAGGTCCGAGGGCTCGATGGCGACGACGTCGAAGTCGGCGTCGAGGTAGGGGTCGAGCTCCGCGGCCAGCGCCTCGGCGTGGTCGGTGGCGGTCGCGATCATCCCCTGGGAGAGCGGTGCGCGGCCGGTCTCCACAGGGGGACAGAGCTCGACGTGCACGCCGAGGGCTTCGAGGGTGCGGACGGCGGCCTTCCCGCGCTCGACGAGCACGTAGTTGGTGTAGACGTCGGGATAGAGCACCACCGACCGGTTCGCCGTGGCGTTCGGCGCGCGCGGTCGCCGGGAGTCGAACCAGTCGACGAGCGTCTGCCGGCGGAAGGTCGGCAGGTCGCGCTCGGGGGCCACCCCCAGGAATCGGTCCATCGCCGTTCGCGCGGGTCCAAACGAGGTCACCCAGTTCGAGAGCGGCGCGGTCGCGCTTCCGAGTTTGGCGAGCGTCTCGAAGTTCCCGAAGAACCGCTTCTGGACGTCGACCGTTCCCTCCGCGTCGGGGGTCAGCCCCTCGACGAGGAACTCGAACTCCGAGGGCGCGGCGTCGGCGTTCAGCCGGTCCCGGACGACGGTGTTGATCCAGGGGATGTCGATCTTGACTGGGCAGGCGTTGACGCAGCGCGAGCACCCAGTACACAAATCGTTGAAGTCCGCCGCGGCCTCCTCGCCACCGATGCCGGCCTCCCAGCCGGTGGCGATGCCCCCCGTGTAGGTCTCGCCGCCGAAGGCGTGGCCGCCGACGTGCTGGAAGTTGGCACAGGAGTTGGCGCACGCGCCACAGCGGATGCAGTAGAGCGTCTCGCGCAACTGGTCGTCGTCGCGCATGTCGAGCCGGCCGTTGTCGATCAGAACGAGATGAAAGTCCCGCTCGTCGTCACCGCTCCCGAGGGGATCGTCGGGCCGGTCGAAATCTATCGTGGGGATCTCCACGGGCGGTGTCAACATCGTGACGTACTGGGAGATGTCCTGCCCCGTTGCGCTTTTGGAGATCAGGTCGACGAACGGCTGGAGTTCCGTAGCACCAGGAATGACCTTCTCGACGCCCGTCACGGCGATGTGGGTGTTCGGCGTGACGGCGCTCTTGCGGGCGTTGCCCTCGTTCGTGACCAGCGTGATGGTGCCCGAGTCGGCGAGCACGAAGTTCGCGCCGGTCATGCCGATGTCGGCGTGGCGGATGCGCTCGCCGAGGTAGTCCCGGGCGAACTCGGTGAGTTCGTCCGCGGTTTCGAGCGGTTCCTCGGGCTCGAAGACCGCGTTGAACAGCGTCGCGATCTCCTCGCGGGACTTGTGGAGCGAGGGGCCGATGATGTGTGAAGGGGACTCGTCGGCGACCTGGAGCACGAACTCCCCGAGGTCGGTCTCCCAGACGTCCACTCCTGCCGCTTCGAGCGCCTCGTTGACCTCGATCTCCTCGGTTGTCATCGACTTGCTCTTCACCAGCGAGTCGGCGTTCTCGGACTCGGCGACGCTCGTGATGTACTGGTTGGCGTCGGCGGCGTCGTCGGCGAGGTAGAGGTGACCGCCGTTCGCCTCGACGCTCTCGCGGAGGGTGTCGAGGAGCGCGGGGAGGTCCGCGATGGCGTCCTCCTTGATCCCGCGGGCTTCGTCACGGAGAGCCTCGTACTCGTCGAAGCGCGCCGCGGCGGCGTAGCGGTCGCGGTTCATCCGCGAGACGTTCTCGTTGATGACGGGCCCCTCGGTTGCCATCAGCCCGCGGATCCGCTCGGCCTTCCGGCGGCGAGCGCGTTGAGAGCTCATCGGTCCTCCACCACGACGACGTGGACGTGTTTCGGGCCGTGGACGCCCTCCACGAGCGCGCCCATGTCGCCGGTCGAGCTCGCGCCGGTGGCGAAGACCGCCGAGCCCCCGTCCCCGAAAATCTCGTCGAGGCGGTCGACGGAGGCTTCGATGTCGTCGCACACGTCGCTCGCGCGCAGGACGGCGACGTGGTTCGGCGGGTAGAGACTCAGGGGTTCGGTCCCCCCATCGTCCGAGCGGATCAGGAGGGAGCCGTAGGCGGCGACCGCGCGGTCGGCTCTGGTGACACCGGTCTCGGCCTCGTGGAGCCCTCGGGGAGTGAGCTCCGTCTCGACGGTGGTGTCGGCGAGCGAGACGCCCTCGATGTCGAGTGCGGCACCGATCGCGGGAGCGACGACCGCCTCGTCGATCGCGGCCGGAGCGGTCGCGGCGTCGGTTCGGCTCACCGAGACGTCGAGGTCGGCGAGGGAGGTGGTGAACGTCTGCACGTCAGTCGTTGCCATGCCGAACGATCGTGGCTCGGGCGGTAAGAACTGTCGCCCCGCGAGCCGAACCCCATGACTGGACGAGGACGGTCCCGAGGTGAGAAGGCTTACTTCCGGTCGTGACCGAATTCGACGCATGAGTTCGGTTCCCGAACGCAGCGAGATCGAGACCGAGTACACGTGGGATCTGGAGAGCCTCTACGCGACCGACGAGGACTGGGAGGAAGCCTACGCCGACGTCGAGGAGTCCCTCACCGACCTCGAAGCCTACGAGGGCCGCCTGACGGAGGACGGCGAGACCCTGCTCGCGGCGCTCGAAACCCGCGAGGAGCTCTTCCGGAAGCTCGCGAACGTCGCCTCGTACGCCCGGATGCGCCGCGACGAGGACACGAGGGACCAGGAGTACCAGGCGCTCACGGCCCGCTCGCAGTCGCTCGCCGCCGACGCCTCCAGCGCGGCGAGCTTCATCGAACCCGCACTCCAGGACTGCGACCGGGAGGAGCTCGACGCGATGGCGGAGGAGGTGCCCGAGCTCGCGGAGTACGACCACTACTTCGACGACGTGCTCCGGATGAAACCCTACACCCGCTCGGCGGAGATCGAGGCGCTGCTGGCCGACCTCGGGGAGGTCACGGGCGCGGCGAGCGAGGTCTACGACATGCTCGCGAACGCCGACATGGAGTTCCCGACCGTCGAAGACCCCGACGGCGACGCGGTCGAGATCTCGTTGAGCAATTTTACAACGCTCCAGAAGAACCCCGACCGCGAGTTCCGGCGGGAGGTCCACGAGCAGTTCTACGACGAGTGGGAGACGGTACGGAACTCGGTCGGGACGGCCCACCGAAACAGCGTGAAGGCCGACGTCAAGCTCGCGAACGCGCGCCACTACGACACCGCACGCGAGGCGGCGCTCGACGGCGCGAACATCCCGATCGAGGTCTACGACACCCTCGTGGACACCGTCCATGACAACCTCGACGTGCTCCACCGCCACGCGGACCTGAAACGCGAGAGCCTCGGGGTCGACGAGCTGCGGATGTGGGACCTCTACATGCCGATGGTCGACTCCGAGAGTCCGGAAGTCACCTACGAGGAGGCCAAAGACCACGTGGTCGAGGCGCTCGCGCCGCTGGGCGAGGAGTACCAGGAACGAGTCGTCGAGGGCCTCGACTCCCGGTGGGTCGACGTCTACGAGAACAAGGGCAAAAGTTCGGGCGCGTACTCCGGCGGGACCTACGACTCACAGCCGTACATCCTGATGAACTACCAGGACGAGATCGGGTCGATGTACACCCTCGCCCACGAGCTCGGCCACTCGATGCACTCCGAACTCGCGAGCGAGGCCCAGCCCTACGTCTACGGGAGCTACGAGATCTTCGTCGCGGAAGTGGCGTCGACGGTGAACGAGGCGCTGCTGACCCACCACCTTCTGGAGACGGTCGAGGACGAGAACTTCCGCCGACACGTCCTCAACGAGTACCTCGAACGGTTCCGGTCGACGCTGGCCCGCCAGACCATGTTCGCGGAGTTCGAGCTGAAGACCCACGAGCTCTCGGAGGCGGGCGAGGCGCTCACGCCCGACCGGCTCGATTCGATCTACGGGGAGTTGAAGGAAGAGTTCTACGAGCCCGCCGTCGTGGACGACCGGATCGCACGCGAGTGGATGCGAATCCCCCACTTCTACCGGGCGTTCTACGTCTACCAGTACGCGACTGGTATCTCGGCGGCGGTCGCGCTCGCCGAGGGCATCCGCGAGGAGGGCGAGGACGCGGCGGAGCCCTACCGTGAGTTCCTCGCGTCGGGCTCGCACGACTACCCGATCGAGCTCCTCCGCGGGGCGGGCGTCGACATGACGACCGCCGACCCCATCGAGGCGGCCTTCAGCGCCTACGACGAGGCGCTCGACGAGTTCGCGGACCTGACGTAGTCGCCCCGACCAAAACCACTTTTAACGACCGGAGCCTACGATGGACATCGAATGTCACACAGTCCCTCCCTTCCCGACCGGCCGCGGCTGAACCTCGACCCGGAGCTCACCGGCGAGGAGCGAGTGGCGGCGCTGGCCGAACACCTGGAGGACGTGACGGCGGTCCACGACGAACTCGCCGCCCGCCTCGACGAAGCCCGCGAGAACCGCGAGGAGCTGGCCGAGGAAGCCGAACAGCTCCAAGAGGAGAACGAGGCGCTCAAGACCTCCTCGCTCTACGTCGCCACGATCGAGGAGCTCACCGACGACGGCGCGATCGTCCGCCAGCACGGCAACAACCAGGAGGTGCTCACCGACGTCGCGCCCGCGCTCCGTGAGGAGATCGACAACGGCGACCGGGTGGCCGTCAACGACTCCTTCAGCGTCCAGCGCACCCTCTCGGCCGAGACCGACGCCCGCGCACAGGCGATGGAGGTCGAGGAACGCCCGACGGTTACGTACGCCGACATCGGCGGGATCGACGACCAGGTCCGCGAGGTGCGCGAGGCCGTCGAGATGCCGCTGATCGACCCCGAGCGCTTCGATACCGTCGGGATCGAACCGCCGACGGGCGTCCTGCTCCACGGCCCGCCCGGCACGGGCAAGACGATGCTCGCCAAGGCCGTCGCCAACGAGACCGACGCGACCTTCATCAAGATGGCCGGGTCGGAGTTAGTGAGAAAATTCATCGGCGAGGGCGCACGCCTCGTCCGCGACCTCTTCGAGCTGGCGAGCGAGCACGAACCGGCAGTCATCTTCATCGACGAGATCGACGCCGTCGCCGCCAAGCGGACGGACTCGAAGACCTCCGGCGATGCCGAGGTCCAGCGCACGATGATGCAGCTCCTCTCGGAGATGGACGGCTTCGAGGAGCGCGGCGACATCTCGATCATCGCCGCCACCAACCGGTACGACATGCTTGACCGCGCGATCCTTCGTCCTGGGCGGTTCGACCGCCTCATCGAGGTCCCCAAACCCGACATCGAGGGGCGCGAACAGATCTTCGCGATCCACACCCGCGGGATGAATCTCGCCGACGACGTGGACTTCGAGGAGCTCGCCGAGCTGGCCGAGGAGTTCAGCGGCGCGGAGATCGAGAGCCTCACGACCGAGGCCGGGATGTTCGCGATCCGCGACGAGCGAACCGAGGTCCGGATGGCCGACTTCGAGGAGGCCTTCGAGAAGGTCACCGAGGACGAATCGGCGGCCACACCGATCGCGTTCAACTGATCGATACCGCCGAGATCGCAACCCACATCGACCTCCTTCGCCGACCATCCCGCATGAGTACCATCAGGGTCGTCCCCGGCACCGGCACCGGCCCGACCGCGCTCGCGGCCTACGACGCCGCGCTCGCCGACGCGGGGGTCCACAACTACAACCTGATTCGGGTCTCGTCGGTGGTCCCCGCCGAGAGCCGGATCGAGGTGCTCGACACCGCGCCCGACCTCGGACCGGCGGGGAACCGCCTCACCGTCGTGGAGGCACGGGCGACGACCGAGATCGACGGCGGTGACCCGGAAACCCACGTCGGCGCGTCCGCGGGGCTGGGCTGGACGCGCGACGCGACGGGGCGGGGTCTGTTCTACGAAGCCTCGGGGTCGGACCCCGAAGCGGTTCGCGAGCGCGTCATCGAGGGGCTGTCGGCGGGCCGTGACCTCCGGGAGTGGTCGTTCGTCGACGAGCGCGTGGTGACCGCCGACGTCGCGACGGACCTCGACCCGCATCGTTCGGACGCGTTCGCCACCGCGGTGGTGGTGGGGATCTACGGCGAGAGCGAGCCGATCCTGTAGTCGGGGGGTTTTTGAGGCCGTGACGAATAGGGAGGGCGTTCTTCTCATGACCGGCAACACGCCATACGCGGGACAACCGACCGACACCGACCCCGGACGGCGCGCGAACGCCGACGTGCCGGAGCTCTCGCCCGAGCAACGCCGGACGCTCCAGGCGGGCCTCGACACCGTGGTCGCCCGCACCCGGGAGTACCTCCCCGACGAGTACGTCGTCGGCGCACAGATCGTCGCCGGGAGCGACGGCCCCGAGGGCACCGTCGCGGTCCAGCCGCCCATCGGTCACCCCGTCAGCGCGGGTCTCCCGGCCGACGGCGACCTCGACGAGGGGCTCGACGACGACGACCGCGACGAGGTCGCCCGCGGGCTCGCCGCGAGCGCCGCCCTCCAGGTGAAACAGGCCGTCTCGGACGCCATCGTCCCGGTCGCGCGATAACGCGACGGCTGCGGAGCTCGAAAACGTCAACGGAGAACGGAGCGACGAGACTTCAGCCCGAAACCGCGGTCGGCGGGTCGTAGAACAACACGTAGCCGAGCGTCGCGAGCGCGGGAATCGTGCCCGCGGCGAGGCCCGTCGGGACCGCCAGTGAGGAGGCCACGCCGCCGGCGAACCCCGCGATGAGGAGGGCGGGGAGCGCGAGCAGGACGAGGTCCGCCGGCGCGACCGTCGGGCGGCGCTCGTCGACCGTCTCGACGACCGATTCCGCGGTCGCGGGGAGCGGGGAACGGGTCATCGTGTCTCGGCCAACGAACGCCGGCTAATTAAATATTATTACTGCGTGTGAGCCGTCACTTCCCCCAGAAGGGGTCGCGCCGACGGTGTTTGTCGAGGTACATCCGGAGGGCGTCGGCTTCGTCCGCCGGGATGTCCTCCGTGAGCTCCTGTTCGAGGACCTTCGCGTGTTTCTCGGGAAGTTCGACCCAGAGCTCGTCGCCCTCCTCGATCTGTCGGCCGACGGTGGGGCCGTCGATGGCGACACTGACACGATCACCCTTGCGGGCCTGGTCGACGTCCTCGCCCTGGTCCTGGATGCCGTTGACCTCGCCGATGCGTTTCGGCTCCGCCCCGGAGAAGTCGACGACGCGCGCGTTGCGTTTCATGGTCCCGGTCAGGACCTCGACGCCGACCACCGCCGGGTCGTTCTGCCGGAAGGTGTGGTCGGGGAGGATCTGGAAGCGTGCGGGTCGCGAGATGTTCTCGAGGATGGCGTCCTGTTGGCTCCGCTCGCGTTCGGTGACGAACTCGTCGTACTCCTCGACGAGACGATAGATCACGTCGCTCTCGAAGATCCGGACGCCGCTCTCCTCGGCCTGGTCGGCGGCGTTGTCGAGCACGTCGACCGAGAAGGCGAGCACCGTCTCGTGTTTCTCCTCGTCGGCGGTGCTCGCCACCGTGACGTCGCGCGGCGCGACCGCGCCGACCTCCGCCCGAACGATCGGGATCTCGGCCTCTTCGAGGGCATCGGCGACGGCTTCGAGGCTTCCGAGGGTGTCGGCCTTCACCACGACCCCCTCCTCCTGGGTGGTGACGCCGATGGCGGCGAGCTCCTCCTCGACCGCCGCGACGACCTCGTCGAGGGGCTGGTCGCGGACCACCCGCACCGGGGCCCCGGCCATCGCGTTGTCGAGCTCCGGCGCGGCGATCTTGAGCCCCGCCGCTGCGCTCACCGCGTCGACCTGCTCGAACCGGCTCTCGGTCCGGATCTCGGCGAGCGGTCGGGGCTGGAGCAGCGCCCGGACGTCGGTCACGATCGGGCTGCCCGACGCACCCACGACGATGGTGTCGTCAGATCGAACAGTACCGTCGTAGAGCACCACGTCGATCGCGGTGCCGAACCCCTTCTGGTCCTTGACTTCGAGCACCGTGCCCGCTCCCGGCCCGTCGACGTCGATCGCCATCGCGTCCTTGAGGTAGCGCTGGGAGAGGCCCATGAGGACAGTCAAAACGTCGGGGACGCCTTCACCCGTCTCGGCGCTCGTCGGCACGACGCCGACGTTGTTGGCGAAGTTCTGGACGCGCCAGTACATGTCCGCCGAGAAGTCGTGGTCCGAGAGCTCGCCGATGACCTCGTAGAGGTTCTCGTCGAGCCGTGAGCGGGCACGGTCGGTCTGGGCGTCGTAGCTCTGCTGGATCGGGCTGTCGGGCTGGGGGTTCCAACCAGCCACGGTATCGATCTTGTTCGCCGCGACCACGAACGGGGTCTCGGTCCGGCGGAGGATGTCGAGGGCCTCGATGGTCTGGGGCTGGAACCCGTCGTTGACGTCCACGACGAGGATCGCGATGTCGGCGAGCGCACCCCCCCGAGACCGGAGGGTCGAGAAGGAGTGGTGGCCGGGCGTGTCGATGAACAGGAGGCCAGGAAGGTCGAAGTCGTCGGGGTCGACGAGGCTCCCGGCGAGGTCGGAGACGGTTTCGAGGGGGACGGCGGTCGCGCCGATGTGCTGGGTGATCGCGCCCGCCTCGCCGTCGGTGACCGCCGAGCCGCGGATCTTGTCGAGGAGCGTGGTTTTGCCGTGGTCGACGTGGCCGAGGACCGCGACGATCGGGGTTCGGAGGGACGCCGCCGTGTCGCCGGCGGCGTCCGCGTTGGTGTGTGTTTCGGACATGGCATTCACCCGAGAAAGTCGTAGTTGAGGGGAACGGGCCACGCCAGTTAAACACGTCGTCGTGTCCGTCCAACGGGTCAGTGACGCGTTTCGGTCGCTCCGCCCTCCGTGGTGTTTATAATGCCGGCCTTCGGTATGACGGGTATGCCAGACGTACTCGCGCGGAACCTGATCGACAAGGCCGTGATCGGGTCCGACGGGACCGAGCTCGGCACGCTCTCGACGGTGACCATGAACATCGAGACCGGCGAACTCGCGAACCTCATCATCACGCCACGGGGCGAGACGATGGACCAGGTCGAGATCGAACGCGACGACGAGGGCCGATACGCCGTCCCGATCCGGAGCGTCCAGGCGGTCAAAGACCACATCGTCGTCGACCGGTGATGGAAATACTCGACTCGTCGGCGTTCATCAACGAGTACGACACGGGTGACGACATCGCGACGGTGCCGGAGGTGGGGATGGAGCTCGAAGGCGAGCATTCCTATCGCTACGACGCGCTCGAAGGCGCGGGGATGTACATCCACGTGCCCGAGGAGGCCGTGGTGGGTCGGGTCGAGCGCGCCGCGCGCGAGAGCGGCGACGCCGCCGAGCTCTCGGAGACGGACATCAAACTCGTCGCGGCGGCGTTCGAGCTCGATGCACAGTTAGTGACCGACGACTACGCGATGCAGAACGTCGCCGACCGGCTCGATATTCGTGTCGAGTTCATCGCCCAGGAGGGCATCACGGAGGCCCGCGAGTGGGAGTTCCAGTGTCAGGGCTGTGGCCGGACGTTCGACGAGCGGAAGGACCGGTGTCCGATCTGCGGCAGCGGGCTCGCGCGGAAGAACCCCTCGTAGGGTTCGCGGCGGTCTCAGAAATAGGGGTGAAAGGAGAGGGCTTCCAGTGCGTAGAGCTGGGCGAACGTGACCGCGTTGTAGGCTCCATGAATGAGGGCGGGAACCAGCAGGTTGTCGGTGTACTCGTAGAGCCCGCCGAGAATGAGCCCCAGCAGGAACGTCGAGACCACGTAGCCACCGGCCCCCGCGAGACCCGAGGAGGCGATCGTGGCGGTGGCGTGGGCGAGCCCGAAGAGGGCGCTCGAAAGCAGGACCGCCGGCACGGGCGAGAACACCCGCCGGAGGATCCCCTGCACGCCGCCGCGGAACAGGATCTCCTCGCCGGGCCCGGTGGCGAGGAACGAGAGCGCGATGAGGTAAAGCGCGAGCGTCGGGTCCGCCCTGACCGCGCTCACGATCCGGTTCGTGCCGGGTGCGAGGCCGATACCCTGGAGGAAGATCGAGACGGCCTGCGAGGCGGCCACCAGCAAGAGGAAGCCAACCAGTACCCAGCCGAGGTCGCGGAGGAGGCGTCGGGGACGCGAGAGCGAGGGCCACCGGACGTCGAAGAGGTCGGGGAGGTCGGCGTAGCGCATGTAGGCGAGCACGACCACGGCGAACCCGACGTTCTGGAGGAGCGTCGACCCGACGTAGCCCGGCGTGCTCCGGATCGAGAGGTCGAAGGCCGAGAGCACGGGCAACAGCGGGACGACGATGAGGTTCGCGACGACGAAGCCGGCGACGACGAGCCCGAACGCGATCGTGACCGCCGAGAGGTAGCGAAGGGGGTTGGATCGGCTGCCGTCAGTGTGTTCTGCCGCCATCCGTTCTGTGAGGCTCGGTGGCCGCGCCGAATAGCTCCTTTGGTCACTCCACGAGTAGTTCGGTTTTCTCCGCGACCGCCGCCGACTCCTCGTTCGACTCGCCGATGAGGCCGCGAGTCGCGTTCTTGCCCCACTCGACCGCGGGCTGGGTGAACGTCTCGACCCCGTAGAGCTCGCCCGCGAGCACGCACGCGACCTCCATCGTGTAGAGGAGCTCGCCGATCCCACGACCGTCCACCCGGTCGAGTTCGACCCGAACCGAGGGGCGGTCGGCCGCCGCGAGGCTGGCCTCGGTGGCTTCGAACTCGGCGTCGATGAGGTCGTCCATACCCACGCCGCCGAGGTATTCGAGCGCGTCGGCGTCCGACTCGGGGATCGGGAGCGACGTGCGCTCGCGCGGGCGGACGAAGGTCACGAGGGTGTTCGACGGCCCCGCCCGGTAGCGCTGGAGCTGGGAGTGCTGGTCGGTCGCGCCGAGCGCCCGCGCCGGGAGCTGGCCGAGGCCGTCCTTTCCCAAACTTTCGGCCCAGAGCTGGGCGAACCACTCCCCGAAGGAGTCGAGCGACTCGGCGTAAGGTAGCATGGCGTTGACTGCCGCGCCGCGCATATCGAGTGCGTACGCGACCGCACCGTAGGCGTAGCCGGGGGTCTCGTAGAGCGAATCGGACAGATCGGCGGCGTCCCGCGCGCCGTCGAGGATCGGGGCGACGTCGTGGCCGCGGATCGCGAGCGGAACGAGGCCCACCGTCGAGAGCGCCGAGAAGCGTCCCGGCACGCCGTCGGGGACGCGGAGTGCGGGGAGGTCGTGGTCGTCGGCGAGGTTGCGGAGCGGGCCCGAGTCACCCGTCGTCACGACGGTTCGCTCGGTCCAGTCGACGCCGGCCTCCTCGAAGGCCGCGCGGGCCACGAGGAAGTTCGCGAGGGTCTCGGCGGTCGTGCCCGAGCGCGAGACCACGTTCAATACCGTGTCGTCGAGCGGCAACAGCGAGAGCACCTCCGAGACCTCGCGGGGGTCGACGTTGTCGAGGGTGAGAATTCGAGAATCGCCGAGCGCCTCGGCGAGGGTGGCCGCGCCGAGCGCGCTCCCGCCGATCCCGACGACGAGGACGTACTCCGCCCCCGAGACCGGTTCGACTGCTTCCGTGATGGCCTCGGGGTCCGTGGTCTCGGGTAGGTTCAGCGCCGCGTAGCCGAACTCGTCGTCCCGACGGCCGCGCTCGATCCGCTCGTGAGCGGTCCCGACGCGCTCGTCGAGCCGGTCGAGGGACGTACGGGCGATCCCCGGTTCGGCGACTTCGACCAGCGCGTTGCCGATATCGATCTTCATGCGGGGAGTGACGACGCCGGCGACAAAGCCCTGCCGACCGCGGCGTTTAATCGCTGGGGGCCCTCGGTCGTGCCATGGTCGAGGCGAACGCGGGCGACGACGCCGACGCGGCCGACGGTGGCACGGACGGTAATCGCCGGGCGGACGCGGATGAGAAGACCTACGACGGGCTGCTGGGCGCGATCCCCTACGCGTTTCGGTCGACCCGGTCGCGGGTCTTCAGGAGCTACGCGGTCGTCGGGGTGCTCGCGGCGGTGCTCGTGGCCGTCTTCATGGCCCTCGCGCTCGTCACGCTGTTCGGCGCGACGGCGGGGGCGCGCGGCGGGTCGTTGACGCTCTCGCGTGCGTTCTACATGGTGGTCGCGCTGTTCCTCGTCGGCCCGCTCCTCGCTCCCGTGCTCCTCGTCGCGCGCCGACACCGCCGGGTAGGCGACCGAAAGCGCTACGATGCCTGGCTTGGGTTCGCGGGGTTCGTCTTCCTCGCGTCGCTCTACGTCGGCCTCGTCGTGGCGGTGCCGGTCGCGAACCAGGAGGCCGTGACCGGCGTGCTCGCACCCCTCATCGAGGTGCTCTACGCGCTTCCGAGCCTCGCGGGGTTGATCCCCCCGGTCCTCGCCGCCGTCCTGATCTGGCTCGCCCACCGGTTCGCCCGATAGCCCGAACTGAAAGACCCAATCCCACGGAGCGCGGAGCCCGCACATGGAAAAGCAGAGCACGTTCCTCGTGACCCACGCCGACGCGGGGTCGGCGGTGTTGAAGGACGCCGACGACGGCCAGGTCCACACGCTCGCCGAGAACCCGGACCTCGACGCGAACGACGCGCTCGACGCCACGGTCGCGAGCGACGAACTCGGCGTCACGTGGGAACTCGTGGACGTCGAGGAGCGACGACCGCTGACGACCGGCGAGAGCGAGGAGCCGCCGACGAGCCAGGAACGCGACCTCGCGGCCGAGGGGGACGAGGGCGACGTGACGACCCGCGAACGCGCCGGCATCGGCGAGATCCACGTGCTCACGGTACCCCCGGAGCGGGTCGCGGACGCGGTGAGCGACGTGCTCGACGACGAGGCGACGCTGGTCCGGGCGGCCCGACTCGGCGTGAATCGTGTGGAGGTACGGCGCGATGGGGAAGCGGGCGTGGTGAGCGTTCGCTACCTCCCGTAGGGGGTTCGTGCAACAGAAAACTTATCGCACGATGGCGAAAGACATGGAAACAGAACATGAAGCGACGAGCGGCCGTGGTTTTGGGGCTCATCGTAGTAGTCTGTGTGGTCGCGATCGCCGCGTTCGCGACGCCGAGTGCTGGACAGTACGCCAGCCAGAACGAGACCGGACCGAACGATAACCGGTCGGATGCAATGCATATACAGAAGCGAACGTTCATCCAGGGCGAGACGAGCGACTCGGACGACGACTGGTTCGCGTTCGATGCACAGTCGGATCAGGCGATCCGAGTTACGACTGAGTTTGGCGGACAGTACGCACGCGTGACGCTCTACGGGCCGAACGGGAAGGTCCTCGGTAACGGGTCAACCGGTGGAACGGAGGACGCCGCCGAGATCGGGGCGATAGCTGCCGAGTCGGGTACGTACCATCTCCGCGTCGCTGAAGGGGGCGAATATCCGATTCAGTACGGAGTGAAAGTCGCAACCGAGACAGCGGATCGGCTCGAACCGGACGGCGACCGAGATGCTGCTACGCTGGCCGAGCCGAACAGAACGTACGGAATGACCGTGTTTCAAAACGACGAGGATTGGTATGCAGTGGATCTGAACGAGGATGAGAACCTTACGACGAGACTCGGTCAAAACGACACCGGAGCGGAGTTCGGTCAGAACGTCGGCGTGGACATCTACGCGCCCAATGGAAGTCGCGTTGGTGAAGACGGGTCGTCCGGTCTCGGAAACACGACCGAACTATTCGCATCGAACCCGGAGGCATTGCAACAGCACGTTGCATCCCGAGCAGGTACATACTACGTCCGCGTGGCTCCGGCACAGTCCGGTGCCGTCAAAGGATTCACCGGTTACGAACTCAGCCTCAATACGACGGATCGGTCGAACACTGAACCGCGCAGTAGGACCGATAGCCTCGTCATCGTCGGCGGGTCGGCCGAGAACAAAGTCACCTACGCGTTCACCCACGATGGAACCGTCGAACGAAGCGGGGAGAGCCACGGCGCACCGATCGACGACGACGCGGTGACGATCGACACGGACGTCGACACGGTCTCGGACGGTCGGGTCGACGGTCGCCTCGGCGGCGGTGGCGACGCCTACCTCGTGCAGGGGAACGTCACAGGGTTGCGACTCGACGGCAACGCGACCGTCTATCGCGACGGCATCGAGGTCGACCCCACCTCGTTCGGTCCCGTCGCGGCTCGCGACACCACAACGGTCACGTCGACCGCGACACCGACGGCCACATCAACAGCCACCATGACACCGACTCGGACCGCAACCGCAGCGCGAACGCCGACATCGACCGCTACCCCGCCGCCGACGGCTACCACGACGACAACTGCGACCGCTACCCCACCGCCGACCGCGACGGCAACCCCGACTGCAACGGGGACGGCTGCTTCGACGACCCGTACGGCGACGAACGCAAACGGGAGCCAGGGCGAGATCGTCGGGGGAGCCGAAACCGAAGCCGAAACCACGACGGAGGACGGGCCGGGATTCGGCGCGTTGCCGGCGGTGATCGCGGTCGTCGCGGCCGGACTGGTGGCGCTTCGACGCCGCTGAACCGATCGAGGGGGCGCTCGTCGGCGAGCCCCATATAAGAAAGCTTATTCGAAGCCGTCGCACACCGCACGGCATGGTCGCGTTCGACGTACCGGACCTCGATTACACCCGGTACACCGACCGCCAGCTCGCCGCGGTTCCGCTGGCGGTGCTCGTTCTCGCGCTCTGCGTTCTCGGCGGCTGGTTCCTCGTCACCGGCGCGCCGGTGACCCCCGGCATCGACTTCACCGGCGGAACCGAGGTCCAGATCTCGACCGGTGCCTCACAGACCCAGATCGAGGAGGCGTTCCCGACCCAGCCGACCTCCGTCACGCCGACCGCGGGCGGCAACACCTACATCGTCACCTTCCAGTCGACGAACACCGACGCGCTCACCAACGCCGCCCAGTCCGCGGGTTATCAGGTGGACTCCGTCCAGGCCACCTCCGCGAACTTCGGTGCGGGAGCCCAGCAGACGGGCGTGATCGGGCTGATCGCGGCGTTCGCCGGGATGGCGCTCCTCGTGTTCGTGCTCTTTCGGACCTTCGTCCCCTCGATCGCGGTGATCGCCTCGGCGTTCTCCGACATCGTGATCCCGCTCGCGCTGATGAACCTCTTCGGGATCAAACTCTCGCTCGGGACGGTCGCCGCGCTCTTGATGCTGATCGGTTACAGCGTCGACTCGGACATCCTGCTCAACAATCACGTCCTCCGGCGGCGGGGTGACTTCTACGAGAGCACCTACCGTGCACGCCGCACGGGGGTGACGATGACCCTGAGTTCGATCGCCGCGATGGCGGTGATGGCGGTCGTCGCCTCCGACTTCGTGCTCGGGATCCCGCTCCTCCCGGAGGTCGGCACGATCCTCGTGATGGGACTTATAACAGATCTGATGAACACCTATCTCCTCAACGTCAGCCTGCTTCGCTGGTACAAGTACGAGGGGGTCGCGCGATGATACGCGACAACTGGCGGATCGTCCTGCTCGTGGTGTTCGTCGTCGTCGCCGGGCTGGCGCTGTTCGTGCCGGGCTTCGGCGTCGGCGACGGTGGCAACGCCACCGCGACCAACGCCACGAGCGGGCCCACGAACCTCCAGTTCGGGCTCGAACTCTCGGGCGGCACCCGGATCCGCGCGCCGCTGGTCGGGATGACCGCCGAGAACGTGGACGTGGCCCCGAACCAGCAGGCCAACCTCACCGGATCGGTAGCGGAGGACCTCGGGGTATCACCGACCGACGTCCAAGTGCGGGTGGGCAACGAGTCGGCGACCGTCGAGGTGTTCTCGGAGAACGTCTCCCAGGAGCGGTTCGCGGGCGCGCTCCAGCGGGCCGGTTACAACACCACCCAGAGCGACATCCGGACCGGCGTGACCGAGGAGACCGACGAGAGCGCCGTCGAGGTGCTCGAGAACAAGATCAGCGAGTCGGGGCTCACCGGCGGCACCGTTCAAACTGTGTCCTCGGGCGACCGGAGTTACATCCAGATCGAGGTCCCGAACCAGAACCGTTCGGAGGTCAGGGACTTAGTGGCCGACCAGGGCCAGGTCCAGACGGTGGCGTACTTCACCGTCGAGGGCAATCGAACCCCGTCGTACTGTGAGGGCCCGGTCGGTGGCAACGGGAGTGGCGGCGGTGAGGGAGGCGGCAGTGGGGCGAACACCTGTAACGTCACCGTCCTCCAGAGCCAGGACGGGTTCCAGTCGGTCGGGACCGTCCAGCGGGACCAGCAGGGCCAGCCTATCGTGCCGGTGACGCTCACCGAGCAGGCCGCCCAGCCGTTCACCCAGGCGATGCAACGGTACGGCTTCGCCGACGCGGCGAACGCCTCCAGCCGGCAGAGCCAGGTCAGGACCTGTAACTTCGAGACGGGCGGGGGTGGGCACTGTCTGCTGACGGTGCGCGACGGCGAAGTGGTCTACGCCGCGAGCGTGACCCAGGGGCTCGCCCAGCAGTTCGCCACTGGAAGCTTCGTCAACGACCCGGGTTATCAGACGTCGGCGGGGAACGCCTCCGAAGCGCAGAACCTTCAGGTCGACCTCCAGGCGGGGGCGCTGCCCGCGCCGTTGAACTTCGACCAGGGCACGAGCCAGTACATCCTGCCGAGCGTCGCCCAGCGATTCAAGGGCCTCTCGCTCGTCACGGGGCTGGTCGCGGTGCTCGCGGTCGCGGGGGTCGTGTTCATCCGGTATCGCGAACCCTGGGTGGCGATCCCGATGGTGGTCACCGCGCTCGCGGAGGTGTTCATCCTGCTCGGGTTCTCTTCGGCGGTCGGGCTGGCGCTCGACCTCTCACACATCGCGGGCTTCATCGCGGTGATAGGGACGGGTGTCGACGACCTGGTGATCATCGCCGACGAGATCCTCCAGAGCGAGGTCAAAACCGGACGGGTGTTCCAGAGCCGCTTCCGGCGGGCCTTCTGGGTCATCGGCGCGGCCGCCGCCACGACGATCATCGCCATGAGCCCGCTCGCGGTGCTCTCGCTCGGTGACCTCCGTGGGTTCGCCATCGTCACCATCGTCGGCGTGCTCATCGGCGTGCTGATCACCCGGCCGGCCTACGGGAACGTGCTCCGACGGCTGCTCACGGACACCTGAATCCACGTTTTCGACCGAGCCGTTACATTAGCGAATCTTGGGATTTGCAACAGACGAGAGCGGTCGGCGCGTGTGGAGGGCGTCGAAGACGCCCGACTCGCGCGAGGGATGAGTGGAGTGAGCGAATGGAATGAGCGAGCGGAACGAATCGGTTGGGGAGGATCGTGGTCAGTGCGGGGCGGTTGCGGTGCGGTCTCTCATTTGAGCCAGGACTTGTAGCGGTCGATCAGCGAACGGACTGCGAAAATTCGACCCGGCGCAAACGAGTCCTAAGCCACTCGTTCAAAAGTTCGAAAACGTCGACTGGGCCGCCGCATCCAACACGTCCCGACTGGTCTTCCACGACGCACGGGCGAACGATGGAAGTTCACCGTGCTCACGGACGTACTCCCGAAGGAACTCACGAGTGTTCGGATCGCTCGGGTAGCCGCTCCCCATCAAACCGTACTCCTCGGCCAGCCGGTCGATATGCGCATCGCGGGCGACCTTCGCGACGATGCTCGCCGCGCCGGCGAGCGCGTGATTCTCGTCGGCCCCGTGTTCGGCCGTGACCGCCACGTTGGCATCCGTCGCCGCCGTCACTCGCCGACCGAACCGCGCCGCGTCGGTGTCGCAGGCGTCGACGATCCCAGCCAGTCCGTCCTCGACCGCTTCGTCGATCGCTCCGGCCGCTGCCGTGATCGTGAGCGCGTTGATGTCAGTCTCGGGGTCGTCGATCTCGGAGGCCGTGACCTCGACGACGGCGGTCGAAACCCGGTCGTCGCCGTGGAGGTCGGTGGCGAGCGCCTCGCGACGGGCGGGCGGGAGGCGCTTCGAGTCGTCGATAGCCTCGGGTAAAACAGCGGGGTCGGCGCGGACGCACGCCACGAACAGCGAGCCAAGGACGGGACCGCGGCCGGCCTCGTCGACGCCGAATCTCATGGCCGTCCCTCGGACGGCGACGCCAAAGCGATTGTGATGGCGGGGACCGACTACTCGCCCGGCTCGTCGATGAGATACTCGGGGTCGTCGAAGGCCTCCGCCTCGCCCTCGACGGCGACCACGTCGAGCGCCGTGACCTCGCTCTCGACACCCAGCAGGCCGGCGAGGCTCGGCTCCGTTCGGCCGTCGTCACCGCTCACCAACTCCTTGACGTAGAGCCCGCCCGCGCCCTTGACCTCGACGGTGGCGTGATGCGGGTCGTCGAGCGTCCCCTCGGTCTCGTAGACCTCGCGCTCTCGGGTCAGCGCCGCGCGGCGGTGGTCGACGCGCTGGGGGGTGTACTGCTCGACCGTCGCTCCCTGGAGTTCCGAGAGCGCGTCGTCGAGGTCGCCTTCGTCGATGGGGTCGGCGAACTCGACGGCCATCGAATAGGTCTTGTTGGCGTCGAGTTCCTTCACGCGCTCGACCATCTCGTGGGTCGCGCGCCGAAGGCCCACGACCTCGGCCTTGCCGTCGGCGAACTCGTTGATCTCGGTTTCGAGTCGGTCGGTGTCGACCGCGCGGCGCTGGGGGTGTTTGACCTCGATCACGAACGGCCGGCCGGTGCCGAGCATCACGGCGTCGACGTCCTCGCGGCCCGCGCCGTGGAAGAGGCTTTCGTCCCCCTCCATCGCCTCGCGAACCACGGGCGCGGTGAGCTGTTCGACGCTCTCGTCGTAGAGGTAGCCCGACCCGCCGCAGTGCTCGCAGGGTTCGGTGCCGCCGTCGGCGGCCATCTGGGTCCCGCCGCCGCCGCACTCGCGGCAGGGCCACTCGGTCTGGGGGATGTCGCGTTCGAGCTTGCGGTACCGGCCGTAGACGAACGCCGGGTTGACCTGGACGTCCACGCCGCCGGCGTCGAGCCCGCGTTCGAGGTTCACCAGCGCGAGCACGTCGGGGCGCTCGAAGTCGACCTCGGTGCCGGTGCGCGCGCCCACGCGCTTGCCGACCTCGCGGTTGAGTTCGGATTTGAACAGTTCGCCTGCATCCTCCGGGAGGCCGCTGTCCTCACGGAGGAGGCGGTCGTTCTCTTCGATCAGCGGCGGGACGCGGGTGCCGACCTGGTAGGTCGAGAACTCGACCCCGGAAAGCGCCTCGCAGACCTCGTCGGCCCAGGCGTCGAAGCGCTCGCACTCGCCCTCACAGACCCAGCAGTCCTCGACCGGTTCGGCGGGCTCGTCGTCGTCGAGGTGGACCGCGACCCGGAGGGCGCGACCACGTTCGTCGTTGGTGAGTCCGAAGCTCCGGTCGGCGAAGACGCGGCCGAGGCACGGGTTACAGACCGGACCGTTCGCGATGACGGCCCGCGCGTCGTCGAGGATGGACATAGCTCGAAGAGCGGGCGCGTGCGTGTTTCGCTTTCGGATCCCCCCTAAATCCCGTCCGACGAACAGGACCCCCGCGATTCGGTCGAGCGGAAGTCCGGAAGTGGTCTCAGGAGACCATCGTCTCGGCCATCCGTCGGCAGAGCCGGATGCTGTCGTAGCCCGAGAACGCCTCGAAGGCGACCACACAGACGGTGTAGACGGCGACACCGACGAGCACCAGCAGGCAGAACTCGAGCACGCCCGTCGCGATGCCAGCGGTGTGAACCCCGACCACCGCGAGCCCCATCACCGCGCTCGCGACCGCGGGATAGGCGATGAGACCGAGGAGTTTGGCGTAGCTTCCGTCGACGATGCGCACCGCGAGGTACGTCGAGACGGGTTCGGAGAAGACCAGGGAATTGCCGACGATCACGAGCGCCGTGCCGACCGCGCCGTATCGCGCGGTGGCGGGGTAGATCAGGAGGGCGATGATCACCAGTTTGCCGAACTGGATCTTGGTGGCGATCTCGGGTCGGCCGATCGCCTGAAACAGCGGTCCCGTGGTGGCCCCGAGCGAGCGAAGCAGGCCCCAGGCCGCGAGGAGCTGTATCAGCGGGACCATCGGGCCCCACTCCTCGGTGAGGAAGGTGTTCACGAAGGTGGGCGCGACCGCGGCGATACCGACCGCGACCGGGAACGAGACGAACGTCGTCAGTTGGACGGTCTTGAAGAAGCCGTCGCGGAGCTGTCGGTCGTCGTTCTGCATCTTCGCGTAGGTGGGAAAGACGACGGAGGAGATGGTCTGGGTCACCTCGGTCGCGGGCGCGTTCGAGACCCGGTAGCCAAGCTGGTAGAACGCGAGCACGGCGGCTCCGAGATACCAGCCAACGAACGCGTCGTCGCCCTCCATGATCAGGAAGAGCACGACTCCCGAGGCGAAGATCCACTTCCCGTAACCGAAGAGCTCGCGGGCGTGGCCCATGTCGAACCGGGGCCACGGCCGGTAGTCGTCGACGAGGTAGGAGGCGATCAGCCGGACGAAGTCGCTCGCGACCAGCCCGAACACCAGCGCCCAGACCGACTGGGTGACGAACGCGACGCCGAGCGCGACGAGAACGTAGAAGACGGTGCCGGAGATGGTGTAGAAGAACTGCTTGTCGAACCGGAGGTCCTTCTTGAGATAGAGGAGGCCGGGGTTCTGGAGCCCCGAGAGCAGCGGCGAGAGCGCGAGCACGCGGAGCACGGGCGTGAGCTCGGGCTGGTCGAAGACCGCGGGCGAGGCCATGAACGGGGCGACGAGGAACAGGATCGCGGCGACCACGACCCCCCGGGCGTTCTGCATCATCCAGGCGGTGTCGAGGTAGGCGTCGACGTTCGCCTCCTCGCGCTGGATCAGCGCGGCGTCGATACCGAGCCGGGAGAGCTGGGTCAGCCCGCTCATCACGACGAGCGCGAGCGCCATCACGCCGTAGTCGTCGGGGCCGATGATCCGCGCGACGAACAGCACGATGACGAGCTGGAGGAAGCGGTCGAGGACGTTGGTGATCGTGACCCAGACGCCGCTGGTGACCGCCCGCTCGGAGAGGCTCTCGCCGGGGGCGAGAACGCGTCGCAGGACGTCCACGATGGTTCGAAGCGACACTCGCGGGTGGTTTTCGGGCCGAGGGTAAAAGCGCGCCGTCCCGCGGTCGCCTGGGTCGATCGATCCTCGAACCGCGTTCGAAACCGACGGTCGGAGCGCGTGTGCTGGCCTCGGGGTCGTGGTACTCTGCTGTTCGCTCCACCTCCGCAACGCGCTGGCACGGCTCTCGGGCTGGTGGACGCGATTACTGCTCGGAACGCGCGAGACGACCTGACCGACCGTCTACGCACCGAACCCGGCGAGGATCGTCCGACCGTCGGTGCCGCCGAGTTCGGGGAG
>NZ_QZWE01000027.1:0-45915 GCF_003602035.1 Halococcus sp. IIIV-5B
CGATTAGATATATTTATATACTTTGCCTCATCCATGATCAGGAATGGCAGGCAGCCGTACTCGGCCGACCAGTCTCGGCCGTCGGGAGATGCTTCGAGCCGCCGGCGTGCTCGGGGCGGGGATGCTTGCTGGTTGTAGCGCCGGGGATGCCGAGGACGACTCGGGTTCGGACGGCGGTTCCGGCGGACGGGCGTTCGTCAGCGTCACCGGCATCCCGATCGACGACCTCCAGTTCAATAGCTACAACCAGAACAACCTCGCCGATTCCGAGTACCTCTTCGACAACCTCATTTACTACCAGTCGCGCGACGATCGGTTTCTGCCGGGCGTCGTGGCGGACTGGGACGTCACCGAGAAACGAGTCGTGCTCTCGGTCCGCGAGGGCGTGCCGTGGCACGACGGTGGCGACGTCACGGCGGAGGACGTCGCTCGAAAGCTCAAGATCGAGTTCTACAACGGCAGTAGCCTCGGGAACTACATCCCCGTCGACGGGGTCGCGGCGACCGACCGGTACACCGTCGAACTCCCCTTCGAGACGCCGATCTCGGAGGAGATCTTCATCAACGAGATGGTCGGCATCGCGATGGACACCCCGAAGGCGGCCTTCCAGCCCTTCCTCGACGACTTCGAGGACGGCGGCGACGGCGTCAACGAGGAGGGAACCGCGCTCGCCAGTTACGTCGTCCGGAACCCGAACGCGACCGGACCGTTCGCGTTCGAGCGACGGACCGAACGCGAACTCGTCCTCGAACGCGTCGCGCGCCACCCGGACGCCGCCGACATCAACTTCCCCCAGTACCGGATCCGCTACCTCCAGGACAACCAGGGAACCTGGCAGGCGCTCAACAACGGGACGATCGATGGCGTCCCCGTTTTGTACGCCCCGCCGAACATCGTCGACGGCTTTCCCGACTCGGTCCGTGAGTACCTCACGACGCCGAACTGGGGGGTCGCGATCACTTGGAACTTCGAGCACAAACACTACGGCCAGCGCGCCGTCAGGCAGGCCATCGCCCACGCCGTCGACCGAAAGGCCGTCGCGGGGAACTCGGGACCGCGAACGAAACGGGCGGTCGACATTCCAACCGGGATCGTCGGCAACATTTCCGACGACAGCGGCGGTCGGCTCCCGGCGAACGAGTGGCTCGGCGACCGGATCGACCAGTACGAACCCTACCGCGGCCAGAACTTCGAGCGCGCCGCCGAACTCCTCGAAGGCGCGGGCTTTCAGAAGGACGACGGGACGTGGTACGACGGCGACGGCGACCCGCTGACCTTCTCGGTGAAGGTCCCCGGTGGGTGGACCGACTACGTCGCCGCGGTCCAGACGTTCAACCAGCACCTCAGCGACTTCGGCCTCGTGACCGAACTCGTCGCGCGCGATTCGAGCGCCTACTACGGCCAGGACCTCTACGGCTCGGCGGGTTTCGAGATCTGTATGCTGGAGTGGACGACGGGGCGGGCGTACCCCTACTTCAACTTCGCATTCCTCTTCGACAGCCCGGTACAAGCGGACATCCGTCACTACCCCAAAGAAACCACGCTCCCGCCCGTCGAGAACCCCGACGGCGACCCCACGACCTATCGCCCGGCGGAGATGCTGCCCGACCTCGCGACGGTCGAACCGGGGAGCGAGAAGGAGACGAAGCTCATCCAGCGCTTCGCCTGGATCGTCAACCAGGACCTCCCGGCGCTCCCGCTCCAGGAGACCATCGACCAGTCGTACATCGTGACCGACGACTGGAACACGGTCACCTCGAAGGACCCGGATGCAAACGTCGACCGACCGCCGACGTACCTCCCGCGGGTCGGCAAGCTCAAAGCCGCCGACGGGAATCGATCGAGCACCGTCACCCCGACTAACCGGAGCGCCGCGTTCGCCAGCGCCAACGCGACGAGTACGAAAAATACAACGGAGCGATAAGATGCGCCGATACTACCTCGAACGAACCCTCCAGGCGGTCATCACCGTCTTCGCGGTGATGACGCTCGCCTTCTTCATGATCCGATTGCTCCCCGGCGGGCCGGCCGACGCCCTCCGGGCGCAGCTCACCCAGTCGAACCCGGGGATGAGCCAGGCCGAGATCACCCGGGCCGTCCAGAGCCAGCTCAACCTCGCACCCGACGCCCCGACGTACGTCCAGTACATCGACTACCTGGGCTCGTTGCTCCAGGGCAACCTCGGCGAGTCGACCTCACAGAGCGCGAGCGTCGCCTCGGTCATCGCGGGTGCGGCCCCGTGGACGATCTTCGTGATGGGCAGTGCGCTCCTGATCGCGTTCGTCGTCGGCATCTCGATGGGCGCGACGATGGCCTACCGCGAGGGGAGCCGGTTCGACGGGTCGAGCACCGTGGTCTCGATCCTGATGAACTCGATTCCCAACTACATCTACGGGATACTCCTGCTCTGGCTGCTCGGCTACGTCTTCAAGGTGTTCCCGACGGGCGGGCGGTTCTCCGCGGGCGTCGAGCCGACGCTCAACGTCTTCGCGCCCGCCGAGACCCTCCAGTTCGTCGGCAACGCGCTCTGGCACGCTGCGATGCCGATCCTCTCGGTCGCGCTCGTCACCTGGGGCGGCTGGGCGCTCGGGATGCGCGGCAACAGCATCCAGGTGCTGGGCGAGGACTACCTCCGCGTGGCCCAGCTTCGCGGGCTTCCCTCACGCCGGATCGCGTTGCGCTACGTCGGCCGCAACGCCGTCCTCCCGATGTACACCTCGATGCTGATCACGCTCGGCTTCCTGCTCGGCGGCTCGGTGATCATCGAACAGGTCTTCAGCTACCCCGGGATGGGCTACTACATGATTGAGGGGCTCAACAGTCGGGACTACCCGCTGATGATGGGCGTGTTCCTCGTGATCACGATCACGGTCGCGGTCGCGGTCTACCTCGCCGACCTGACCTACGGACTCATCGACCCGCGTGCCAGCGCCACGGGGGGTGGAGCCGATGAGTGAACGGACCGCGGGCCGGTCGGGGGTCTCGACCGACGCCTTCGAGACGGTGGCCGAGGACACCCTCACCACGCGCGAACGCTACCAACGGTGGTTCGACCGCGGCGTCCTCGCGCCCGCCCGGATCGTCTGGGACGACCGCCGGGCCCGGGTCGGCGTGGTGATCGTCGCATTCTACGCCCTCCTCGGGACGGTCGGCCCGCTCGTGGTCGCCGAACCACGCGTCAACCAGGGCCCTCGACTGCTCGGGGCCTTCCAATCGCTCGCCAACCCGCTCGGTACCGACAACCTCGGGCGCGACGTGCTCTCACAGCTCGTCCACGCCACGCCGAACATGCTGATCATGATCGTCGCGGGCGGGCTGTTCACGACCGTCGTCGCGACGGTCGTCGGAACGGTCTCGGGCTACGTCGGTGGACGCGTCGACCGCGTGCTCTCGGGCATCTCCGACATCGTGATGACGATCCCCGGGCTCCCGCTCGTCGTGATCCTCGCGGCCGCGTTCAGCCCGGAGAACCCGGTGGTGCTCGGGGTGTTGCTCACCATTAACGCGTGGGCGGGGCTCGCGCGCTCGATCCGCTCGCAGGTGCTCTCGATCCGGCGGGCGTCGTACGTCGAGGCGTCGAGCGCGATCGGTCTCTCGACGCCGACGATCATCCGCCGCGACGTGCTCCCGAACGTGATGCCCTACGTGATGATCAACTTCGTCAACGCCTCGCGCAACGTGATCTTCGCCTCGGTCGGGCTCTACTTCATCGGCGTGTTGCCCTACAGCGGCCCGGTGAACTGGGGCGTGATGATCCAGCTCGCCTACAGCAACGGCGGCGCGCTCCTCTCGCTCGCCGCAGCTCACTGGCTGCTCGCGCCGCTGTTCACCATCGTTTTGCTTTCGTTCGGCTTGATCATGCTCTCACAGGGGACCGATAGAATGTTCAACCCCCGCGTCCGGGCGCGTCACGCCAGCTCGACAAAGGAAACGGACGAGATCGTCACCGACGGGGGCGAGCGATGAGCGACGCCACGCTCTCGGTCGTCGACGCGGACGCCGACACCGCGATGCGGATCCGTGACCTCTCGGTTCGTTTCGAGATGGGGCGGGGCACCTCGCAGGTGCTCAACGGCGTCGACCTCGACATCCGTCGCGGCGAGATCCTCGGAGTGGTCGGCGAGTCGGGCTCTGGGAAGTCGATGCTGGCCTCGGCCTTGCTCGACGCGGTCGTCGCGCCGGGCGTCACCGAGGGCTCGGTCGAGTACGAGGCCGCCGACGGGAGCACGACCGACGTGCTGAACCTCACCGAAGAGGAGCGCCGGCGCTACCGCTGGGAACACGTCGCGATGGTGTTCCAGGGCGCGCTCTCCTCGTTCAACCCGACGATGGACATTGGGGGCCACTTCGAGGAGACCATCGAAGCCCACGGCTACCCGCTCGACGCCGGGATGGAGCGCGCCCGCGAGCTCCTTTCCGACCTCTATCTCGACCCCGAGCGGGTCCTCAGTAGCTACCCGCACGAGCTCTCGGGCGGGATGAAACAGCGCGCGTTGATCGCGCTCTCACTGGTGCTCGAACCCGAGGTGCTGGTGATGGACGAACCCACAGCGGCACTCGATCTTTTGATGCAGCGCTCGATCGTCTCGTTGCTCGCCGACCTCCAGGCGAAGTACGACCTCACGATGCTGTTCATCACCCACGACCTGCCGCTGGTCACCAAGCTCGCCGACCGCATCGGCGTGCTCTACGCCTTCGAACTCGCCGAACTCGGCACCACCAACGAAGTCGTGACGAACCCACGCCACCCCTACACGCGTGCGCTGTTGAACTCGACGCCGAACCTCGACGCGCCGCTGTCGGCGATGCGGCCGATCCAGGGTTCGGCTCCCGACCCCGTCAACGTGCCGTCGGGCTGTCCCTACCACAAACGGTGTCCGCTCGCGACCGCCGAATGCGCCGACGTCAAACCACCCATGGAACCAGTCTCGGAAACCCACGACACCGCCTGTCACCACGAGGACGAAGTCGACAGCATCGACCTCACCACCGGAGGAACGCGATGAGCGCCGACCAGCCGGTCGTCTCGCTCTCCGACATCGGCGTGACGTTCGAGACCGAGGCGGGGCTCAACCCCTTCGGCGCTACCCGAAAGATCCACGCCGTTGAGCACGCCGACCTCGACATCGGCGAGCGCGACGTGGTCGCGATCGTCGGCGAGTCGGGATCGGGGAAGACCACGCTCGGCAAGACCGCCGTCGGCCTCCAGCGCCCGACCGCGGGGACCGTGCGCTACCGCGGCCAGGACATCTGGGCGGCGAAGAAGCGCTTTTCGAACCCCGACATCCCCTTTTCGGAGATCCGGCGCTCGCTCCAGATCATCCACCAGGACCCGGGGAGTTCGCTCAACCCCCACCAGCCGATCCAGCGCACCCTCGAAGCCCCGCTGAAGAAGTGGAACGAGGAGTTGGGGCCGGAGGACCGCGAGGCGCGCGTGCTCGCGATGCTCGAACGCGTCGGGATGAACCCACCCCACGACTACGCCGACCGCTATCCCCACCAGCTCTCGGGCGGCGAGAAACAGCGCGTGGCGCTGATCCGCGCCCTCCTCATGAACCCCGACGTGATCCTCGCCGACGAGGCCGTGAGCGCGCTCGACGTCTCGCTCCGGGTGGAGATGATGGACCTGATGCTCGACCTCCGCGAGAGCTTCGACACCAGCTTCCTGTTCATCTCCCACGACCTCTCGAACGCCCGCTACCTCGCCGAACACGCCGGCGGGAGATTGGGTGTGATGTACCTCGGCGAACTCGTCGAACTCGGGCCGGCCGAGGACGTGCTCTCGAATCCCCAACACCCCTACACCAAGGTCCTCCGGTGGGCGACACCGTCGATCGAGGCCGACGAGACGGACGACCCGCCCATCCGGTCGATCGACGTTCCCGACCCCGTGGATCCGCCCTCGGGCTGCCGGTTCCACACTCGATGTCCGAACGCGACCGAGTTCTGTCGCGCCAACGCTCCCGAACGCTTCGCCGTCGGCGGGGACCACGTCGCGGCGTGTTATCGGACTCAACCCGAGAGCGACTACTGGGAGCACCGCCCGCTCGACGGGGCCGAGATCGACCGCTGACGCCGAGCGGACCGGGACGACTATGTCCGCCCGCGGTGAGAACCGAACGACGAACAGGAAACGACCGGACGACGCTCCGGTTCGCCGCCGACCCACGGACCGGTTTCGAAACGACGACAGCACGAATGCACGACACTCCACCCGATCGAGACGCGCTCGACACCGACACCAGTGGAACCGCCGACGACCGAATCGAGACCCTCCTCGGCGAGTTGACCCTCGCCGAGAAGGTCGGCCAGCTGAACCAGCTCAACGGCACCGACCAGACCGGGCCGGCGGTCGGCGAGGTCGACCTCGACACCGAGATCGCCGCGGGTGCGGTCGGGTCGGTATTGAACGTCGACGGGATGGCCGCCCGCGAACGCTACCAGCGGCTCGCGGTCGAGGAGTCACGGCTCGGCATTCCACTCCTGTTCGGGTTCGACGTGGTCCACGGCTACGAGACCATCCTGCCGACGCCGCTCGCGGAGGCCGCGAGCTGGGACCGCGAGGTCGCGCGGGTCGACGCCGCCGTCGCCGCCAACGAGGCCGCCGCCGCGGGCATCACCTGGGCCTTCTCGCCACCGTGCGACGTCGCGCGCGACGCCCGCTGGGGCCGCTCGATGGAGTCGAGCGGCGAGGACCCGTTCCTCACCGCCGAACTCACCCGCGAGCGCGTCCGGGGCTACCAGGGCGACGACCTCACCGCCCCCGACACGGTGCTCGCGTGCGCGAAACACTTCGTCGGCTACGGCGACGTGCTCGCCGGCCGGGAGTACAACACGGTCGATATCTCCGAGACGGCCCTCCGGGAACGCCACCTTCCACCGTTCGAGGCCGCGGTCGAGGCGGGCGTGGGCTCCGTCATGACCGCCTTCACGGACTTCGAGCGGATCCCCGTCGGAGCCAACCGGGAGTTACTCCGTGACCTGCTCAAGGGGACCTGGGCCTTCGATGGCGTCGTGGTCTCGGACTGGAACTCGGTGCGCGAGCTCCTCCCCCACGGCGTCGCGACGGACGAGCGCGAGGCCGCCCGGCTGGCGGTCGAAGCCGGCACGGACGTCGACATGGTCGGTCACGTCTACACCGCCGCGCTCGAAGCGCTCGTCGCGGACGGCACGGTCCCCGAGTCGTCGCTTGACGATGCCGTTCGACGGGTCCTCGAAGCCAAACGGCGACTGGGGCTGTTCGCGGACCCGTACCGCTACTTCGACGACGACCGACGGGACTCGGTGGTCGGCAGCGAGCGACACCGCGAGACCGCCCGCGACAGCGCGCGGCAGTCGATGGTGTTGCTCGAAAACGACGGGACGCTCCCGCTTTCGGCTCCCGACACCATCGCGGTCGGCGGGGCGCTCGCCGACGAGGGGACCGACGTGCTCGGCGAGTGGCGCGCCCGCGGCGACGGCGACGAGGCGGTGACGGTCCTCGACGGGCTCCGGAACGCCACCGACGCCGACGTGACGTTCGCGCGTGGCTACGACCGCTTCGGCGAGGCGAGACCCGAGGACCGCGACGAACTGGTCGAAACCATCGAGATGGCCGACATCGCGGTGCTCGTCGTCGGCGAGCCCTGGGAGTTCTCGGGCGAGTGTTCCAGCCGGACCGACATCTCGCTTCCAGGCGACCAGCGCGGGGTCCTCGAGGCCGCGGTCGAGACGGGGACGCCGGTCGTGGCGGTGGTATTGAATGGTCGGCCGCTCGCGATCCCGTGGACGGCGGAAAACGTGCCCGCCGTGCTCGACGCTTGGCAGCCCGGCAGCGAAGGCGGGAACGCCGTCGCCGACGTGCTGTTCGGGAACGTGAATCCGTCCGGAAAACTGCCGATGAGCTTTCCACGGACCGTGGGACAGGTGCCGATGAGCTACGACGAACTCCCAACCGGTCGCCCCGCCGAGACCGCCGAACCGGGCTGGGCGACTTCGTACCTCGACGCCCCGAACGACCCGCTCTACGCCTTCGGCCATGGGCTGAGCTACACCGAGTTCGAGTACCGAGACCTCGCGCTCGATACCGACGTGCTCGCGACGCACGAGGCGCTCACCGCCACGGTCTCGGTCGAGAACACCGGCCCCGTGGCCGGTGCGGAGGTCGTCCAGTGCTACGTTCGCGACGAGGCCGGCAGCCGGTCGCGGCCCGGTCTCCGATTGGCTGGATTCGAGAAGGTCGCCCTCGAACCGGGCGAAACCAGTCGCGTCGCGTTCGATATCGGTCCGGAGCGGCTCGAAACCTGGACCGCGGCGGAGGAGTGGCGCGTCGAGCCCGGGGCGTTCGAGGCGTTCGTCGGGCGGGCGGCCGACGACCTGCGGCTCTCCGAGTCGTTCACCGTCTCCGAGTAGCCGTCTCTCGACGCTCGCTACGGATCGAGCTCGTACCCGCGGCGGGCGGCCTGTCGGCGTCGGCAGCGAAACAGCGCGTAGGCTGACCCGACGAACCCGAGACCCACGACAACCACGTCGAGCACGAGTATCGCGTTCGAAGCCGGGTTCGGGGGTCCGACCCACGCCGAGAACCCGAGCAAGACGAGCAACACCGCCTCGACCCCGAGTAGAACGAACAGCAACGACTGGTAGGCACAGACCACGTTCCAGAACCGGTCGGCGAACGACTCCGATTCGGACATAGCTCCCGATAGCCCCGCGGACGGTTGACGATACCGATCCCCGTCGCGCTCGTCGACGGCGCGCAGTCAGTCGCGCGCCCAGACGTCCTCGCCGTCGAGGTAGGCGTCGACGTCCTCCGGGACGACCCCCTCATGAGTTGCCAGTTTGTCGGCGTGCGCGTCGTCGCCCGCCGCGTGAAGCCGTTCGACCCACTCGTCGAGGTCGACGTCGTCCCGTGGGTGGTACGGCCCGCCCTCCTCGATCACCTCGATCAGCGGGTCGGTGAGCGCCCGCGGCGAATCGGGGTTACCACCGGCAGTGCCCATCGCGGACTCCGTGAGCCGTGTGCTCCGCCACTGTTCGAGGAGCGCGAGCCCCTCGCGCGCGACCTCAGTGTGCTCGCGAGCGAGATCCGTCGTCTCGTGTGGGTCCGCCGCCAGGTCGTAGAGTTCGACCGGCGCGAAGTCCTTCAGCCCGTCGTGGTGGGTGCGGAGCAACAGCCAGTCGTCCCACCGAACGCCGCGCTGGCACGCCCACGCGCCCTGGGAGAGGACCAGGAACTCCCGCCCCGTATCCGACCCCCCGGTGAGTGCCGACGCAAACGACCGACCGTCCCAGTGCTGGGGAACCTCGCCGCCAGCGAACTCGGTGATCGTCGGTGGGAGGTCGAGCTGGTAGCGGAGCGCGTCGTCGTGACCGGCTTCGACGCCGGGGCCGCTGACCACCAGCGGAACCCGAGCGCTGACCGCGTCGGCGGTCTGGTGGTCGCCGTAGACGTTGAGCTCGCCCTGGTTCTCCCCGTGGTCGGCCGAGACGACGAAAAGGGTCTCCTCGCGAACGCCGGCGTCCTCCAGTCGTCGAACGATCCGTGCGATGTGGTCGTCCATGTACCGAATACCGGTATCGTAGCCGTCGATCCACTGCTCGAAGTCCTCGCGCGTGGCGAGTTCGTCGGGGGTTCGTTCGAGGTCGTCATCACCCGTCTCGCGGGCGCTCATGGTGCCGTAACTCCCGCGTTGGGCTTCGATCACGTCTTCGGTGAGCCACTCGGGTGCCGGATCGTCCGCGAACGGGTTGCCGTACTCCGAGGGCGTGTCGTAGGGGGTGTGTGGGTCCCAGAAGTTGACGTGGAGGTACCAGTCGTCGGACTCCGCGTTCGCGTCGAGCCACTCCTCGACGAGCGGGTAGACGTGGTCGCTCCGGTAGCCGGGCGTGTCGTGCCACTCGTCGAAGCCGTCGACGACGTGCCACGCCCCGTGGCGCTGGGGAAAGAGGCTGAACAGCGCGGTGTGGAACCCCGCGTGGCGCAGGGTCGACATCCAGGTCCGGTAGCCGTCGAACGCGGTGTTGAACTCGCGGGCGGCCCCCCGCGGGCGAAGGGAGGCGTTCAGACCGCCGTGGTTGACGACGCCGGTGTGGACCCCGAACCGGCCCGTGAACAGCGCGGTTCGCGAGGGGAGACACGGCACGTCGGAGGCGTGGACGTTCGAAAATTGCATCCCGTCCGCGGCGAGCGCGTCGATGGTCGGCGAGGTGTCCCGGTCGTAGCCGTAGCAGCCGAGGTGGTCGGGACGCAGCGAGTCACAGTCGATGTAGACGATTCGCATCCCTCGCGGATCCTCGGGAGAACGGCTTAAAGATTGCAGTCGCGTGGTCCGGCGTCGACGGTTGGCGTCGCGACGGCCAGTCGAGTATCGACTACCGGTTATCCGACGACCTCGTCGAGAAACGACTCGATGGCCGTGCGCACCACGTCGAACCGGTCCCGCCGGATGCAGTGGCCGGCCCCGTCGATGTGGTACAGTCGGCCGTCGGCGAGCAGGTCGACGGCCGCTCTGTCCGCCCGTCGCTGTGCTTCGCTCACGTCGGCTCGCAGCACCAAGGTCGGACAACGGATCGACGGAAACGTCTCCGTGGGGTCGACGTAGCCCGCTCGCCGGACCTGCGCGACGTTGGGACTCACCGCTCGCCGAGCGCCGAGGAGGTGGTCGGCCCACCATGGATGGTCGAACGACGCCCGGAGCGACGCGTCGGTCCGTTCGTGCCAGGCTTCGATCTGGGTCTCGATCGCCGCGACCTGCGCCTCCGCCGGCTGGTCGTCGACCCACCCGAGCATCCCCGCTGGGTCCTCGAGGACGAGCGCGCGTGGGAGGTCGGGGTAGGTGGCGGCGGTCGCGGCGACCGTGTTCCCGCCGAACGAGTGGCCCACCAGTATCGGGTTCTCGATCCGGAGCTGGTCGACGAGCCCACGCAGGTCGGCGATACGGTCGTCGACCGCGTATCCGTTCGGCGGTTTGTCCGAGCGGCCGTGGCCTCGTGCATCGTAGGCCACCACGTCGAACCGGTCGGCGAACGCGTTCGCGAGCGGTGCCCAGCACCGGCCATCGTCGTAGAGCCCGTGTGCGAACACCAGCGTGGGTCCGCCCCCGTTTCCCGTTCGGTAGTAGTGGAGGTCGACCCCGTTCGTCGTCACGAACCCCCGGTGCCAATTCGCGGTAGCAGCCGACGGATCCGGGGTCGAAGCCCCGGCCGTCGCCGTCGATGGGTCGGTCATAGATGCGGCTCGATAGCCGAGTGGTTAAGTGCTCCCTTCCCGGAGGTCGGGCCCCATATATGATTATTCACTATACGAAACGTCGAATCGATCCGCCGAGCAGTCCACCGGCGCTGACCGCCGACCGTCTCCACCCGAAGACCGAGCGCGGGTTTCGAGAATAAATAACAGATAATCGAGCGATCAGCCAAACCACCAAAAATTCGTCATAGGTCGAGGGCTCAGTTCTCGATCTCGATCCGATGGCCCTCGTCGATGACCTCGGGCGTGTCCTCGGTGGGCACCCGGATTTCGAGCATCCCGTTGCGGTAGTGGGCGGTGATATCGTCCTCGAGGACGTCGCCGTCGAGGGTGACCTCGCGGCTGAACCGGCGGCTGTGGAGGCCCTCGTGGTCGTCCTCGTGCGTGCCGCCGATGTGGAGGGTCCCGTCGTGGAACCGGACGTCGAGTTCGTCGCGTTCGAAGCCGGGGGTGTCGGCGAGCACCGTGAACCCCTCCGCATCGCGCTCGACGTTCAGGGTGGTGTCCCACTCGCTGTGGTCCCAGTGGTCGTCGGAACCGCTCTCCAGCGCGGGCATCCGCCAGTCCGCGTCCTGCCAATCACCCCAGTTCATCGCGGCGAAGCGGCGGTTCATCTCGTCCATCATCCGGTCCATGCGTTCGAAGGGAGTGTCTTTGTAGCTCATGTGAATCTCCACCCCCTATATACGACTTCTGACTATATAAAATAGCTGAGATGTGTGGTAGCAATCGGCCGCTTCGGCGGCGCGTGGTGTCTTCCAGTGGCCGTGTGGGTGCCGGTCGGTGGACGCCAAACTACTTGCTGGATGGGTGTCGAGGAGCAGGTATGCCGACGAACGCGGACGAGGCCGGTCGTGCGGGCGTTCTCGAGAGCAAGCGAAACGCCACGCGCTATCAGATCCTGGTCGAGGTCGCCGACCGCCAGCCCGCGGTGAGCCAGCGCGAGATCGCCGACGCCATCGGCGTCACCGCTCAGGCCGTGAGCGAGTACCTCGGGGGGCTCGCCGAGGAGGGCTACGTCGCGAAGCACGGTCGCGGCCGGTACGAGGTCACGAAGGAGGGCGTCGACTGGCTCCTGAGCCAGACCGACGACCTCCGGGGGTTCATCCGGCACGTCACCGAGGACGTCGTCGGTCGCGTCGAGGTCGAGACCGCGGTCGCAACCACCGAGATCGCCGCGGACGAGACGGTCTCGCTCACGATGCGTGACGGGGTGCTGTCGGCGACGGCGGGCGAGACCGGGAGCGCCACCGCGGTCGCCATCACCGACGCCGAGCCCGGTCAGGACGTCGGCGTCACGGAGTTCGAGGGGCTCGTCGAACACGAGGTCGGGTCGGTGACCGCGGTCTCGGTCCCCGGCGTCCAGCGCGGCGGCAGTTCGGCGGTCGACCCGGCGACCGTGACCGACCTCGCCGAGGACCACGACCTCGTGGCGACCGCCGGTACCGAGGCCCTCGCGACCGCTCGTGCGGCGGGGGTCGACGTCGACATCCGGTTCGCCACCGCGCCCGCGGTTCGCGAGGCGGCCACGAAGGGGCTCGACGTGCTGGTGCTCGCGACGGCGGACCTGCTCTCGGCCCACACCGACGAACTCCGTCAGGGCGGCATCGGCTACGAGGTCGTCGACGTCGGGTCCTGACCCGACCCGTCGAACGACCGTTCGTAGAGCGCCACGAACCGCGGTACGACCGTCTCGGCCCGGTACTCCTCGACCTTCTCCCTCGCGGCCTCGGAGACGGTCCGAAGCTCGCCAGCGCGGACGAGGTCCAGTATCGCGTCGACGAACCCATCCGGCGTGCCATCGGTGATTCGGCCGCCGTCACCGACGATGTCGCCCACGCTCCCGACGTCGCTGGCGACGGTCGGGGTGCCGGTCGCGAGGGCTTCGAGGAAGACCCGTCCGAACGGTTCGTCCCACCGCCCCGGATAGCAAAAGACGTCGTGGGCGGCGTAGGTTTCGGGAAGGTCGTCGTTCGGGACGCGCCCGGCGAACGTGACGGCCGATTCCAGTCCGTGGGATCGCGTCTGGGCTTCGAGCTCGGAGCGGAGACCACCGTCCCCGACGACCGTCAGCTGGAACGCGTCCGACGACCGACGGTTCAGGCGGGCGAGGATCGGGACGAGCTGGTCGACTCCCTTGTGTTCGTCGAGCGACCCGACGTAGAGGAGGTCGTAGGGGGCCTCGAAGTCGCTTCCGTGTGGGCGGCAGAACCGCTCGTCGAGGACGTTCGGTATCGTCGTGATCCGCTCCTCGGGGAAGCCGAAGTCGGCGTAGGTCGACTCGACGTGGGGGGAGAGGGCGTGGTAGCCGTCGATGTCGTGGCTCTTGCGCTCGCCCTCGCGGACCAGTTTCAGGTCGCCCAGCCGGCTCACCGCGCGGTAGGCGGTGCCGAACTCGTCGTGGCCGGGGCTGGTGGCGAGCGAGCACATCGTACACTTCGCGAGACCGTTGCTGGTACACGGCTCCCGGTCGAGATAGCGGAGGTCGTTCTTCGGGCAGACCCCGCCGTAGGCGTTGAGGGTGACCACCGTCGCGCTCGACGTCTCGGTCGCGACATCCCCCATCGCCGGGATCGCTCCCATGAGGTAGCTGTGGGTGAGGTCGTAGGCGTCGAACTCCTCCATCCGGTCGCGGAGCGCGCGGTTCAGCTGGTGGCCCGAGTGGTACGGGTAGCCGGAGAGGTCGAGGGAAACGAGTTCCATGCCGTCGGGGACGTCGAGCCCCGACGGCGGTTGTTCGGTACAGTAGACGGTGACGTCGTGACCACGCTCGACCAGCCCGGTGACGATCCGGGAGGCGCTGTGGGCGGCCCCGGTTCCCTCACCACGCGGGTAGCTCGGGTGGACGAACGCGGTGTTCATGGCCGATCTGCCCGAACGATGGCCCGTGAATCCGGTCGACTCATACTCGTTGGGTGAACCGACCCGGTCTTTGGGGTGTCGATCGTCGATTCGTCACTCGGCGTAGCCGAGGTCGCGCAGCCGTTCGGCCACGACGTCGTCGTCGTCCGTCGCGTCCTCGTCGGTCGTCGCGGTCGTGCTGGCTTCGGCGGTGACCTTACGCCGCGGCCCGTTCTCGTAGACCAGCCACGGCACCGCCACGAGTTCGTCGGTGTAGATGCCGCGTGGGTGACCCCACTCGCGGATCGGCAGCGGGAAGGCGCGCTCGCCGACCATGTTGCCGTGGTCGGCGGTGACGACCGTCTTGCCGCCGAGTTCGTCCATGAGTTCCTCGACGTGTGGCAGCGCGCGGTCGAGGTTCTCGGCGTACATCTCCCAGACCTCGTGGGGGTCGAGGTCCGCGGCACCGGTCAACAACTGGTTCCAGATGTTGGGGTTCGACCCGCGGAACGTATCGGCTGCGACCCCGGCATCGATGAACGGGTAGTGGGGCTGGAGGTAGTGGACGAGGAGACGCTTGTTTGGATACTCGTGGGCCGCGCGTGCAGCGGCTTCGGTGACGGTCTCCGGGAGCACGGTGTCGTGGTCGTCGTTCCACCCATCGCGCCAGACGTGGATCACGTCGTGGAAGTCGACTTGGATCGAGTCGCTGTTGTGGTGGATCTGCGGGTTCGCGGTCACGTAGACCGTGTCCCGAAGATCACGGCCGTCGAGGTTCGCACGCAGGAACTCGGTGGTCGCGGAGCCGCGCGAGCGCCGCCGTTCGAGCCGGCCGGGAAGACTCGATCGTGTTGCGAACAGGTCGTACCGACACGCATCGAGGACGAGCAGCGAGTCCCAGTCCTCCTCGAAGATGGCGGTGCCGTCGGTGTTGTACGTACGCCGCCCGAGCCGCCGGTGGTAGAGCCGGTTCGCTTGTCGCCCGAAGAGTACCGGGTTACCGAGCGCCCTTCGCAACCGGGTTCGGGTATCCATGATGCCACAACCCCACCGGGACGGTCAATGAGGGTTTTGATTCGAATCGATTCGCCCGATTATGAATCGTCGTCGAAAGAATGCTCCGTACTCGAAGTGATGCTCTGATTTCAACTAGCAGTCAGCGGCGAGTGGGCTGATTCGGCTAGCTGTTACAGCATCGCTCCATCGGAGGGGCTCGGTAAATGTCCCTCTGTTCCAGCGTTCCGAGCCTGGTTGTCCCATTGAACCGCTACGTACCGTCCTGCTCGTTTCGTCCGGCTTTCACCATCACCATCCAGATCCGTTCCGCACGCAACGGGATACGTCTTTCACCCTGGCTGTACCCGACAACGAGTGCGCCGAATACCGAGACGAAACTCACCCCGAATATCGGGGAGTTGCTGAACAACTCCAGTATGAGGACCACACAGAGGAGTGGGAGAAATACGGACAACGAATCGGTGCTCGTACTTCGAGCCATCGTTCGTAATGCCTGGCGGAGGGCAGCCAGACAAACGAGGAGATACAGCACACCACCGACGACTCCGGTCATCAGAAACATCCGAAGGTAGCTGTTGTGCGCACTGAAGACGTTATCACCGGGTGTCGGTGCTCCGTAAGCGGCGAGGATCGGACCGTCATCGACCAACCCATATCCGAGGATCGGTCGGTCGAGTATCGCTCTAACCGCCGCGTTCCACAGCTCCCCACGATTGTTGAGTTGGTTTCCAATGTTCTGTGTAACATCGATACCAGCGATCGGTCCGAGTGTAAGTCGGAATCCCACGACAGCGCCTGCAATGCCGATCGCTACGACACCGGCGACGGCGCGTGTCCCATACGTCCGGTAGACGGCGAGGATCACGATCGCAGCGACGGTTCCGAGAATCGCAGCCCGGCCCTGGGATACCCCGAATCCGACGAGACAGCATATCCCGCCGATAACCGCTAGCCACCTGCGACGCCTCGATCGAGCCACTCCGAAACACGCAACGAACCCGAAGGCCGACAGCGCCGAGAGATAGTTGGGATTCGTGAGAATCGAGTTCATCTGCGTGGAACCATGCCACAGCCCGAGCAACTCGCCTTGATACGTCACACCGAACCACACAAGCGGCAATGCTATCCCAGCAACTACCGCCGCGATCGCTGCGAGCGCATCTACGAACCCTTCGCGTGAGAACGTTGCGGGGATGACGAACAGGTTTAGCGCCGAGAAAACGATGTACGCGCCGGTCCGGAACGTGGCTCTCCCGCCCGGATGAAACCAATATTCGACGAGGAAGACCACCCACAGTGCGACGATCGGGAGGAGGATCGCACGATCGAATCGGACCGCGAGCGTACCACGGGCGAATGAAATCGCGAGTACGATGATGTAGACACCGGTAGCAAGCATGTACCCAGTTCCTGAACTGATCGGTGTCGCCGCCAGCAGCACACTGCTCAAGAGACAGACGAGGAGTAGGAAATCGAGTACTGCGTCATGCTTCATCTAACGGTTTATCCGGAAGCGTGTCTGATAGCTCCATCGATATTTGGTATTCTGGTTGACGTTTCTCACGAAATCCGATTTGTAGGCGGTTTCAAGACGCTGGCTTTTATTCCTTCGACAGCGGATGCCAGATATGGCGAGCACTATCACTACTATCGACGTAGCCATACCAACCCATGAGAGTGCATCAGTTCTCGGAACCACGCTCGACCATCTCGCTCGGAGCGAGGAAGCGAGCTCGATCGAGATCGAGTGTCTCCGCATCATCGATGACGAGAGCGAGGACGATACATGCGCTCTCGCGACCGATCGCACGGAGGAATACGGCTGGAGTCTCGACATCGTTTCCGAAGCGTGTTCACTCCCAGCCGCCCGTGAGCAGGCCATCGAACGCGTCGAAACGGAGTGGTTCCTGTTTCTCGATGACGACGCCCGGATCGAGGAGGATTATCTCGAAGCCCACGCGAGCGCCATCGCACCACGTATCGGAGCGCTTCAGGGACGGAAAACCTCACAGACGACGACGGCGGATCCCGAACCCACTGTGGACACAACTACCGAGCGCCATCCCTCGGCGTGGGTCCATCATCGCTCGTTTCGTGGCGGCACCCACGCGACACTCGTCCGTCATGCGGCGGCTGCCGGGGTCAAGTTCCCAGCGGACCTCACTGTGTGGGAGGACCAGTATCTTCGCCGCCATATCGAATCCCAAGGCTACCTCTGGGTCTTCAATCACCAAGCTCGATTTGCCCACCGGACGCAGAACCCGCGGTCGCAGGGATGGACGGAAGGGTATCTACAGGGCAAATACGACCTCCGTCCCGGCTGGCACGTCGCGCTTGGGATCCCGAACGCAGTGATATCAGAGTCGAGTACATGGTCCGCAGTGGCTCAATTTGCCGGATACACTGTCGGACGCGTGATCGGGTCGATCGGGTGATCGAGAGCAACTGGATATCGTGAACCGGTGTCCTATCCGCAGACGACCGCTGCGTCCGTGCCGGCTCACCGAACCCAAATGAGGTTCGGCGCGACTGAAAATCTATTTAGGCCGGCGCGTCCCGCTTTGTTCTATCCGATCGATGGTCTCCCGCCCCAACGTCGTGCTCGTCGTGATGGACACCGCGCGCGCACGAGACGTCGTCCGGTCCGCGCACCGTGAGACACGGCTTCCGGCCATCGACCGCCTCGCGAGTGAGGGCACCGAGTACACCAACGCGTTCGCCAGCGCGCCGTGGACGCTACCCTCCCACGCCGGGTTGTTCACCGGGACCTACTCCTCGAAACACGGCGCACACGCGGGACACAAACACCTCGACGACGACCTTCCGACGCTCGCCGAGGCCTTTCAGTCGAACGGTTACGAGACGGTGGCCGTCTCGAACAACACCTGGATCTCGGAGGAGTTCGGGTTCGCGCGCGGGTTCGAAACGCTCTACAAGACCTGGCAGTACGTCCAGACCGACACCGACCTCGGCGAGGTGGCACGAACGAAACGCGGGAGCGAGATGGTTCGAGCGCTCGCCGCGCGGCTGCTCGACGGCAACCCGGCCATCAACGCCGCGAACGCGGTCTACGGCCAGTTCTTCAGGAAGCGAACCGACGACGGTGCACGTCGGACCAACGAGTGGCTTCGGGGGTGGCTCGCTGACCGCACTACGGAAAAACCGTTCTTCACGTTCGTCAACTACCTCGAACCCCACCTCGAATATCGCCCACCGCGCGCCCTCGCCGAACAGTACCTCCCGAACGGCGTGACCTACGACGAGGCGATGACGGTCTCACAGGACGCGTGGGCCTACATCACGGGTCACGAATCGCACACCGAGGCGGAGTTCGAGGTCCTTCACGGGCTCTACAACGCCGAGATTGCCTACCTCGACCGTCGTATCGGCGACCTCCGTGGCCATCTCGAAGCCACCGGCGAGTGGGAGGACACGATCCTCGTGGTGACGGGCGACCACGGCGAGAACGTCGGCGACCACGACCTGATGGACCACCAGTACTGCCTCTACGATAGCCTCCTCCACGTCCCGCTCGTCGTGGCCGGCGGCGCGTTCGACGGCGGTGGAACGGTCGACGACCTCGTCCAGCTCACCGACCTCGCGCCGACGCTGCTCGACGCGGCCGACATCGACGCACCTGCGATGCGTGAGTCCATCCAGGGCCGGTCGTTCCACCCAGCCACGACCACCGACCCACGGACCCACGCCATCGCCGAGTACATGGCCCCACAACCCTCGATGGACGCGCTCCGCGAGCAGGTCGGTCCCCTCCCTGACGGGTTCCCGTTCGACCGGTCGCTCCGAGCGGTTCGGACCGACGACGACAAACTGATCCGTGGGTCGGACGGCAGCCGAGAACGCTACGCGGTCGATGCCGACCCGGAGGAATCGACCGACCTCGCCGCCGAGACTCCCGACCGGGTGGACGAACTCGAAACCGTTCTCGACGACTGGTTGGATTCGTTCGAGCACAGCGAGGCCTCGGGGTCGGTGTCGATGACCGACGCGACACAGGACCGCCTCGAAGACCTCGGCTATCTCTGACCCTCCAAGGAGCGCGAGTCAGTCCGAAGCCCGCTCGTCGGTTCGCGGGTCGGCACCACAGAGTTCCGCCAGATGCTCCGTCGTCTTCCTCGCGGTCGCCGACCACGAGTACTCCTCGGCGATCCGCTCGCGACCCTGCTCGCTGTAGCGTGCGTACCGCTCCTCGTCGCTTGCGAGGTCGGCGATCGCGCTCGCGAAGCCCTCCTGGTCCCCGACGGAGACGGTGACGCCAGCACCGTCGACCACGGACCGTATCTGGGTGAGGTCGCTCGTCACGACCGGCGTGCCCGTCGAGAGCGCTTCGAGCACCGTCCGCGGGAGCCCCTCGGCGCGGCTGGGGAGTACGAAGAGGTCGGCGGCGCGGTAGACCGCCGGCATCGCCTCGTAGTCGACCTCGCCGAGGAACCCCACCGCCTCGTCGAGTCCACGCTCGGCGACGCGGTCCTCGAGATCCGCCCGGAGCGGCCCGGTCCCGACGAACCAGAGCCGCGCGTTCGGGTGCGTCTCGCGAACGCGCTCGATGGCCGCCAGCGCGTCGCCAGGTCGTTTCCCCTCGACGAGGCGGCCGACGAACACCACCGCGGGGTCGCCGCCGATCCCCGAGCGCGCCGGGCCGTCCGGCGAGAACCGCGTCTCGTCGATGCCGTTCGAGACCACGTTGATGTCGGTCCGCACGCCGACCTCCCGGAGGCGCGAGGCGTCCTCGACGGTGTAACAGAACGCCGCGTCGGCGGTGTTGAACGTCGCCCGGCCGAGGCTCCGGAGGTACAGCCTGAACACCCACTCGGGGGCGGACTGGGAGTAGAGGCCGTGGTTCGTGATCGCGAGCGGGGTCGTGTCGAGTCGGCGTTTCAGCGCCGCGAGGTTCGTCGAGAAGTAGAGGTGTGAGTGGGCGTGGACGACGTCGTAGTCGTCGGCCTGCCGGAGGAATCGCGCGACCCCGACCGAGATGTCGTTGCCGAGGAGTTCGGCGGTCGCCGGCCGACGGACCACGGTGTAGCCGTCGCGCTCCTCGCGGCGCGGGCCGTCCTCGCCGATCGTGAGTACCGTCACGTCGTGGCCCATCGCGGCCTGGTCGCGGCTGAGCGCGTGGACGTGGTAAGGGCCGCCGCCGACGACGTCCGGATAGACTTTCTGTGCGACTCGGAGGATTCGCATCGGTCGTTCGAAACGCAGGCGGGGCAAAAACGGTTCGATACGTGGCCGTCGCGTGTGGCGATGACGGTCCCCGGGGTCCGACCGAGCGACATTCGGTAGGTTTTATGCGCCTGGCTTTCTCGCATCCGAAAATGATCTTAGTTACGGGTGGCGCGGGGTTCATCGGCGGCCATCTCGCCGAGACGTTCGCCCGCGAGGGCCACGACGTGGTCGCGCTCGACAACCTCGAACCGTTCTACGACGTCGGCATCAAACGACGGACCATCGACGCCGCGCGCGCCGCGGCCGAGGAGGGTGGCGGGAGCTACGAGTTCGTCGAGGGCGACGTCCGGGACGCCGAGACGGTCCACGACCTCGTCGTGGACGCCGAGTACGTGTTCCACCAGGCCGCACAGGCGGGGGTCCGCACGAGCGTCGAGAACCCCCGGAAGGTCGACGACATCAACGTCGAGGGGACGCTCAACGTGCTCGACGCGGCCCGCGAGTCGGGGGTCGAGCGTCTGGTGTTCGCGAGTTCATCGTCGGTGTACGGCAAACCCGTCTCCTTGCCCTACCAGGAGGACCAGCCGACGACGCCGGTGAGTCCCTACGGGGTCTCGAAGCTCGCCGCCGAGAACTACGTCCGGGTCTACGGCGACCTCTACGACATCCCGACCGTCGCACTCCGCTACTTCACGGTCTACGGCCCGCGAATGCGACCCAACATGGCCATCTCGAACTTCGTCTCGCGGTGTACGAACGACGAACCGCCCGTCGTCTACGGGGACGGCTCCCAGACACGGGACTTCACCTACGTCGCGGATATCGTCCGCGCGAACGCGAAACTGCTCGAAACCGACGCCGCCGACGGCGAGACCATGAACATCGGGAGCACGGACAACGTCTCGATCGAGACGCTCGCGACGACCGTCCGGGACGCCATCGCGCCCGACCTCGAGATCGAGTACGGCGAGCGACAGGCCGGCGACGCCGAACACACCCACGCCGACGTCTCGAAGGCCGGGGAGCTGATCGGCTACGAACCGACCGAGGACATCCGGAGCGGCGTCGAGCGGTTCATCGACTGGTACGGGGACAACCGGGAGTGGTACGAACCGCTCGTTCGCTCGTCGTGAGTCCGTTGTCGGGCTGAAACGCCAGGATTTAGCCGCTTCGCCCCCCAGCGTTCCCATGACCACCCGTGGCGCGATAATCGACCTCGACGGCACGGTCTACCGGGGCGAGACGCCGGTTCCGGGGGCACGGCGCGGCATCGACGCCCTCCGGGACGCCGGCTACACCCCCTGTTTCTTCTCGAACAACCCGACCAGATCGGCCGCGGGGTTCGCCGACCGGCTCGCGGGGATGGGCTTCGACGTCGATCCCGAACGCATCCGGTCGGCCGCCACGGTGACGACCGACTACCTCACGCGCGAACACGCCGACGACCGGGTCTTCCTCATCGGTTCGTCGGGGCTCCGTTCCCTGTTCGAGGAGGCGGGGCTGGCGCTAGTCGAGGCCCCCGAGACCTGTGACGTGCTGGTGGCCTCCTACGACCGGGGGTTCACCTACGACGACATGACCGCGGGGCTCCGGGCGCTCGAAGCCGGCGCGGCGTTCGTCGGTACCGACCCCGACGTCACGATCCCCACCGCTGATGGGAAGTCGGTGCCGGGGTCGGGGGCCATCATCAACGCGGTGGCGGGCGTCGCCGAACGCGAGCCCGACATCGTGGTCGGCAAACCCTCCGGAGAGGCCCTCGACGCGGCGCTCGCGGCTCTGTCCGACCCCGAGGAGTGCCTCGTGGTCGGCGACCGGCTCGACACCGACATCGCGCTCGGCGAGCGCGGCGGGCTGACGACCGTCCTGGTTCGCTCGGGCGTCACCGACGGGACCACGCTCGCCACGACCTCGGTCGAACCCGACCACGTGATCGAGAACCTTGGGGAGATCGGTTCGGTGCTCGACGCGCTCCGGTAGCCCCCGACAATTCCGACCAACGGACTCGGGGTTCCCGAACGTTTTTACTGACACTCGGCAAACTCGTGGGTGCTATGGCAGACGAAGACGAACTCAGATCCCAGATGATAGACGCGTTCGAAGGTGCCGACTACCCGATCTCGAGCCCGATGGACCTCGTGCCGGCGCTCCCGAACGGGCCGTCGACGAAGTTCGAGTCGGGCGACTTCTCGATGACTGCGATGGAGCTCAACACCAAACTCTCCGGTGGGAACTTCCCCTACGAGAGCCCCGAGAACTTCGTCGACGACGTCATCGAGCAGCTCAAGGCCCAGGACGAGCTCTGAATCGGGGTTCGAGGTTCGTCGCGTCGGAGTCAAAGAGTTAAGCCCGCGGCTGCCGAGACCCGACTATGACGGGGTTGGCGATGGCGTTCGAGACGGTCGTCGATACGCTGTTCCGGACGTTCGGACCGTTCGTCATCCCCGCGACGGTGTTCGTCCTCGGGTTGATCGGCTACGGCGTGCTGTTCGTGCTCAGCCGGTGGCTGGATTCGTACCGCTGAGCCCCGAAGCTTGAAGCCCACACCGACCGTCGTCGGTCGGATATGGAACCAATGGGCGAGTTTCCCGTTCCCGATCCTGAGACACTTCCGGACGACGTCCGCGAGCGCATCGAGCGCGAGACCGAGGACGCGGGGTTCACGCCGAACGTCTTCTCGGCGTTCGCCTACCGTCCCTCGCACTTCCGGGCCTTCTTCGCCTACCACGACGCGCTGGTCGAACACACCGCGCTCGAACGCGAGGAGATAGAGATGATAATCGTGGCGGTCAGCGGCGCGAACGACTGCTATTACTGTGTCGTCACCCACGGCGCACTCCTCCGGATCTACGGCGACGACCCGCTGCTCGCCGACCAGCTCGCCGCCAACCACCGGTCCGCCGACCTCGCCGAACCCCATCGCACGATGCTCGACGTGGCGGTGAAACTCACCGACTCACCGGGCAAAGTCGACTCGGCGGACGTCCAGCGCCTCCGCGAGGCGGGCTTTTCGGAGAAGGCGGTCTGGGACATCGCGAGCGTCACCGCCTTCTTCAACCTCTCGAATCGGATGTCGACGTTCGCCGACATCCGCCCGAACGAGGTGTTCCACACCCTCGGCCGCGACCCGTCCAGCTGACCAGGGTTCGTAGATCCACCCCACCGGTTCGTGTCGCGACCGACGTGACGACGAACCGTCCGACCGACTCGATGGACCACGTTCATCCCTACACGGACCGGACTCCCCTCGGATGACGACTCCCCCCGAAGCCGAAGTCGACGCGGCCCTCGGCTCGGCTCCCGTCTCGTTCACGGCGCTCTCGGGTGGACAGATCGGGACGGTCTATCGCGCGCGCCTCGCCGACGGTCGACGGGTCGTCGCGAAGGTCGGCGAAACACCGCTCGACCTCGAAGGCTGGATGCTCCGATTCCTCGCCAGCCACAGCGACCTCCCGGTTCCCGCCGTCCACCACGCCTCGTCGGACTTGCTGGTCATCGAGTACGTCGACGGGGAAACGAGCCACGACGCGGCCGTCGCGAGGGACGCGGCCGACCGTCTCGCCGCGCTCCACGACCGGCAGGCTTCGAGCTACGGCTTCGAACGCGACACGGTCGTGGGACCGGTTCACCAGCCGAACCCCTGGACCGACTCCTGGGTCGCGTTCTACCGCGACCACCGGCTCCGTCAGGTCCTCTCGGCCCGCGAGTTCGCCCCGGAGACTCGCGAACGGGTCGAAGCCGTCTGTGCCGACCTCGATGGCCTCCTCGCCGAACCGGACTCCCCGTCCTTGATCCACGGCGACGTCTGGACCACGAACGTCCTCTCGCGCGACGGCCGCGTCACCGCGTTCCTCGACCCCGCGGTCTACTACGCCCACCCCGAGATCGAACTCGCGTATATCGACTGGACCGGTACGTTCGGCGAGGCGTTCTTCGAGCGCTATCGGGAACATCGCGGGATCGAGCCCGGCTTCTTCGAGCACCGTCGCTACGTCTACCGGCTCTACCCACTGTTGATACACGTCTCGCTGTTCGGTGGTCAGTATCACGACGCGCTCGACCGGACCCTCGACCGACTCGGCTACTAAGGCGTCATCTCGCCGTCGTCGGTCGGAAACAATCCGACTGTCGTCGCTACGAGAACCGACGTTTCATCCGGGCGAACAGCCCCTTCCGCGGGTCGCCGCCGATCTGGTCCGGGCTGAGGTCGTCGTAGCCCGTCTGCGCGCTCGCGTCGGCCTCGTCCTCGTCCACGCTCGACTCGGCGGGTTCGGTCTCCGTCGTTTCCGTTTCGGCCGTGTCGCTTGCTTCCGCTCCCCCGCCGGTCTCCTCGGCGCGCTCGAACAACGACTCGGTGTCGTTGATCGCGGCCTTCACGGTGGCCTTGACGACGGGGACGTCCGCGGCCTCGAACCGGTCGCGCGAGACCGCGGTGTCGGCAGCGATGATCGCCGCGTCCGCGTCGGCGATCGTTGCCTTGCCGAGTTCGTTCTCGGCCCCCATCGCCCCCTGGATCTCGACCTGAATCTCGTGGCCGAGCCGTTCGGCGGTCTGTTCGAGGCTCTCGGCGGCCATCTGGCTGTGTGCGATACCGGTCGGACAGGACGTGACTGCGACGAGTTTCATTGGTCTCGGTCTCCGTTGGCTTCTGTGAGCAGTTCGTCTACTTCTCCTTTCGTGCTCGCGTCCAGCGCGCGCTCGGCGAGCCGTTCGGCCTCGGTCGAATCGATCGCCTCGATCCGGGCTTTGACTTCGGAGAGGGTGACGGCGCTCATGCTCAGCTCGTCGAACCCGAGGCCGACGAGGAGCTCGGTCAGCGCGGGGTCGCCCGCCATCTCGCCGCACATCCCGACCCACGCGTCGGTACCCTCGGTGGCCGCGACGACTTGCCGGAGCGCGCGCACCACGGCGGGCTGACGGGGGTCGTGGAGGTCGGCGACGCGTTCGTTACCCCGGTCGGCGGCCATCACGTACTGCGTGAGGTCGTTCGTGCCGACCGAGAGGAAGTCCGCTCGGGCGGCGAGATCGGGTGCTAGAAACGCCGTCGCCGGCGTCTCTATCATCGTCCCGACCTCGGGTCGTGCGACGGGTTCGCCCGCCGATTCGAGCTTCGCGACCACCGCTTCGACCCGCTCGCGCCCGGCCTCGAACTCCTCGACCGTGGCGACCAGCGGGAACATGATGGCCAAATCCCCTTCAGCCTCGCCCGCGGCACGGATCAGCGCCCGGAGCTGGGTCTCGAACAGCTTTTCGTCTACTCCGAGCGACCGCCGGATCCCGCGCTCGCCGAGGAACGGGTTCTCCTCCTCGGGGAGATCGAGGTAGGGGATCGGCTTGTCGCCGCCGATGTCGAGGGTCCGGACCACTACGCGTCCGTCGGGGAACGCCGCGAGCGTCTCGCGGTAGGCCTCGTACTGCTCCTCTTCATTGGGAGGCTCCTCCCGATCGAGGAAGAGGAACTCGGTGCGGTAGAGTCCCACCCCGTCGGCCCCGCGTTCGGTCGCGCCCTCTATCTCGACCGGCTGGCCGACGTTCGCGGCCACCTCGATCCCCCGGCCATCCGCCGTCGTCACCGGCTCGTGGCGGACCTCGGCACGGTCGGTCTCGGCCGCCCGCTCGCGGGTTCCCTCGTCCGGTTCAACGACTACTTCGCCCGCCTCGCCCTCGACGACGACCGTCGTGCCTTCCTTGACCTCGGAGAGTTCGTCACCGACGCCGACGACGGCGGGCAGCGCGAGCGATCGCGCGAAGATCGCGGCGTGGGAGGTCCGCCCGCCCGTGGCGGTGACGAACCCCGCCACGGTGTCGGGGTCGAGCTGGGCGGTGTCGCTCGGGGTGAGCCGTTCGGCGAATACAACCGTTCCGTCGGCCAGCCCCGAGAGGTCCAGCCGCTCCGCGCCGACGAGGAGCCGTACGAGGCGGTCGCGGACGTCCCGGAGGTCGTCGGCGCGCTCGGCCATCCGGCCCTCCATCCCCTCGAACTGCTCGATACCGCTCGCGAACCCCTCCTTGACGGCGTGTTCGGCCGGCAGCCCGCTATCGATCTCGTCCTCGACCGCTCCCTCGATCTGCGGATCGCCGAGGAACTGGATGTGGGCGTCGAACACCGCCGCCTCGTCGCTCCCGACGCGCTCGGCCGCCCGGTCGCGTTCGGTCTCCAACTCCTCCCGCGCCCGCTCCCGCGCCGATTCGAACCGTTCGCGCTCCGTGTCCGAGTCGACCGTCTCGCTTACCGGCGGGTCCGAGAGGTCGACGGCCTCGTCGGGCTGATACCAGACGACGCTACCGACGGCCGAGAGCGGTGTCGCGCCGATACCACGGAGGGTTCGTTCGGTCATGAACGACAAGTCACTCCTCGCCCTCCGGCGTCGAGAGCACGGTTTCGAGCGCGTCGAGCGCGGCCTCCTCGTCCTCGCCCTCGGCGACTAGCCGTACCTCCTCGTCGTGGCCGACGCCGAGGCTCGTGACGGCGAGCATGCTTCGCGCGTCCACGAGGTCACCGTCGACGGGGCCGACCTCGATGTCACAGTCGTACTCGTTCGCGGTCTGGACGAACTCGGAGGCGGGCCGAGCGTGGAGGCCGGCCTCGGGGACCACCGTCACCGTGCGTTCAGTCATCGTCTATCGCCGCCTCCATCGTGGCCTGCACGTCCTCGGCGGTCTCCGCTTCGTAGAGCGACTCGCGAACGTCGTCGTGCATCAGCGAGCGCGAGAGCGACGCGAGGATCCCGAGGTGTTCGTCGCTGCCACCCTCGGGGACGAGGATCATGAAGACCAGGTGGGCGGGTTCGTCGTCCATCGAGTCGAAGTCGAGGCCCGCCGACGATCGGCAGAAGGCCACCGAAGCCTGGTCGATGGCGTCCGTCTGTGCATGGGGGATCGCGATCCCCTTGCCGACGCCGGTCGTCGTCTCCTCTTCGCGTTCGAGGAGCGCCGCGAGCGCTGCCTCGCGGTCGTCGACGCGCCCGGCATCGACCACCACGTCGAGGAGGGACTCGATCGCGGCCTCCTTCTCGGCGGGTGGCTCGTCGAGCGTGATCAGGTCGGTCGGCATCAGTTGGTCGATGTCGTAGAGCATTGCATGTTCCATCTCGTGGCTGTATGATGTGTGTTGTGTTCGATCGTGGCGTTAGTCGTCCGCCGACCGCGGTGTCTCCGCCGCCCCGGTCGTCCCGCTCCCGCGTTCGAGGTCCGCGACGGTGACCTCGAAGTCGGGTTTGAGGAGCGTCGCGATCACGGCCGTCACGAGCGTTCCGAGGACGATACACCCGAGGAAGGCGAACGGCTGGTTCGAGAGCGGGACCACGAAGATCCCGCCGTGCGGGGCCGGCATCGTGACCCCGAGCCCCATCGAGGCCGCGCCGCCGACCGCGCTCCCGGTGACGATCGCGGGGATGACGCGGAGCGGGTCGGCCGCGCCGTAGGGGATCGCCCCCTCGGTGATGAACGAGAGCCCGAGCGGGACGGCGCTCTTGGCGTTCTCGTACATCTCCGCGGTGTACTTCTGCGGCGCGACGAAGTTCGAGAGCGCGAGCCCCAGCGGGGGGATCATCCCGCCGATCATCACCGCCGCCATCGGCGCGTAGATCTGCTCGGTGATGAGCCCCACCGAGAAGACGTAGGCGACCTTGTTGATCGGCCCACCCATGTCGAGCGCCATCATCCCGCCGAGGATCGCACCGACGAGGAGCGCCTGGCTCCCCTGCATCCCGCTCAGGAAGCTCGTGAGCCCGGCGTTCGCGATGGCCACCGGCACGCCGAGTACGAAGATCACTATCGGCGAGAGGATCACCATCGTCAGGACCGGGACGATCAGCACGGGCATCATCGGCTTGATGAACTCCGGCACCGAGCGCCGCTTGAACCAGCGCGCGACGTAGCCCGCGAGCAGCCCGGCGACGAGCGCGCCGAGGTAGCCCGCCCCCGCCTCACCGCCCGAGAGCCCGACGACGTCGCCGGCCGCCTTGAGCACCTCGCCCTGTTGGATGATGTACGACAGGAGGAACCCGGGGGCGAGCCCGGGTCTGTCGGCGATCGCGTACGCGATGTAAGCCCCGAGGATCGGGACCATGATCGTCAACCCCGCGTTGCCGACCTGCGCGAGGAACCAGCCGAGGGTCCCCGTCGCGTCGAACACCGACCTGACGTCGCCGAAGACCGACGCCGACGCGTAGGCCAGCGCGAGGAAGATCCCGCCGATCGTGACGAACGGGATCATGTGCGATACGCCGGTCATCAGGTCCTCCTTCACCGACGTGAGATACGACCTGATCGCCGCCTCCATCGAATCGCTGGTGGCCATGGAACTCTCCTCGACGATCGTTCTATATCGCCTAAATACTACCGAACGTGATCGTTTTCGATCGAGATGCCGTGAACGACGGGAAACTGTGCAAACGGTCGATCCGTCCCGACTCCGGGCTCAGCCCACGTCACCGACGGACGACCGAGCGGGGATCGTGGTGCCGGGGACGCCGACGACGCGGGACGCGACGGTGACCCCGCGCCGGAGCGCGTCCTCGTCGGTCGCTCCCTCGGCGAGCGCCGCCAACACGCCTGCGAGCAGCGCGTCGCCCGCCCCGACCGTATCGACCACCTCGGCTTCGGGGGCCGGAACGTGGACGGTTCCGGACCGCGTGGCGACGAGCGCGCCGTCAGCACCCAGCGAGGCGACGACCCGCTCGAAGCCGGTCGCCCGAAGCGTCTCCGCGGCCCGGGCGCACTCCTCGACGGTCGCGGTCGGCGCGCCGGTCGCCGCCGCCAGCTCAGCTCGATTCGGTTTGCAGAGCGCGTAGCTCCCCGTGAGACGGTCGAGCTGCTCGCCGCCGACGTCGACGACCGTCTCCCGGTCCGTCGAGGCCGCGATCCGGTCGATGGCCTCGATCCCGAGGCTCGGGGGCAGGCTCCCCGCCACGACGACCGTCTCGGGGTCGTGCGCCTCGATCCGGTCGATCACCCTGTCGACGACCGCCCCCTCGACCGACGGGCCGCGGTGGTTGACCTTGTACTCCGCGTCGGTGAGAACGGTGGTGTTCAGCCGGGTTCGGCCGTCGGTCTCGACGAAGTCGTGTGGGATCCCGTCGACCGTCAGCCGCCTCGCCACGAACTCCCCGAGGAAGCCACCTAAAACTCCTGTAGCCAGCGTCTCGGCACCGAGCCCGTCGAGGTACTTCGCGACGTTGATCCCCTTCCCGCCGGCGTCGAACCGCGCCTCGCTCGCGCGCTGGACGCGTCCGGCTTCCAGGGCCTCGTCGAGGCGAACCGTGTGGTCGACGGCGGGGTTCAGCGTCACCGTCAGTATCACGATTCACCCACTAGCATCCGGACGTCGGCGTTCTCGAGCGACTTGCGTTCGGTCTCGCCGGGCGGTCGGTCCGTGACGAACGTGTCGATGGCCGCGAGGTCGGCGAACCGGACCACGCTGCGCTCGCCGAGCTTGGTGTGGTCGGCGACCAGCACGACCCGTTTCGAGCGCTCGATCATGAGCTCCTTCATCCGGGCCTCCGCCTCGTTCGGCGTCATCAGCCCGTCGGCGTCCATCGCGTTCGTCCCGAGCACGAGGAGGTCGAAGCGCATCCGTTCCATGAACCCCTCGGCGGTCGGGCCCACCAGGGCTCGCGTTCTGCCGCGCAGCGTCCCGCCGGTGAGCTTCACCTCGCGGTCCTCGGCGGCGAGTTCGAGCGCGACCAGCGGCGAGTTCGTGACCGCCAGGGCGGCCTCGTCGGTCGATAGCCGTTTCGCGACCTCCATCGTGGTCGTCCCCGCGTCGAAGAAGACCACCTGCTCGCCGACCATCTCCGCGGCCGCGCGCTCGGCGATCGTCGCCTTCTCGGTGAGGTTCCGGATCCCCTTTTGCTGGTGGCTCCGTTCGCGGCCCACGCTCGTCACCGGCACCGCGCCGCCGTGGGTGCGCTCGACCAAGCCCTCGTCCGCGAGCGCGCCGAGGTCGCGACGAACGGTCGCCTTCGAGACCTCGAGTTCCGTGGAGAGCTCGTTCACCGAACAGCCCCCGTTCTCGGACACCAGCTCGATGACCGTCCGTCTCCGCGTGGCGGGTAGCATGAATGGTCGTCGGCTACCGTTTTCGTTTCTGCAATCTTAGTCGTTTTCCCGTTCGTTTCCGATCGAAATATAGCGTACGAACGTCGATCCCACGTCGCCGACCGTCGTCAGTCTCTTTGACAGCTCTCCACACACTTTCGGTCGTGTCCTCCCGGGAGCGGAGTGGCCAATCACGAGCGGTCAGCTGCGTTCGCGTACGTCAGGACGTCGACTGTGACGTTGGGACCTGATAGAGCACTACGCGACCGACCAGGAGGACGAGCGCACCGACGCCGACACCGAGCAGTGTCGCGGGCACGCCGAACAGGGCTCCGCCCGCGAGCGCGGTGCCGACGCCGACCACCCCGCCGAGCACCATCGAGACGAGGATGACGCGGCCGTCGAACCCGCGCCAGTAGAGCGCGACGTACACAGGTAGAAGAAGCCCGGTGGTGAGCAACACCGCTCGAAAGCTGTAGAGGTCGAAGATCGTTCCCGGCGGGTTCGCGCTGATGGCGGTCGCGAGCAGCCCGAAGACCACCGTGGCGTACCGCGAAACTTTGAGCTGGTGTTCGTCCGAGGTGTTCGGTCGGAAGTAGTCGTAGATGTCCCGGCTCACCGTCACCCCGAGCGCGTGGAGACGGGTGTCGGTGGTCGAGAGGATGGCGCTCATGATCCCGAGAATGACTACTGTGCCGATCAGCGTTGGCATGTACTCGGTGATCAGTATCGGGAACGCCCGGTCAGTGTTGGTGACCGTGACTCCCGCGTTGTCGAGCGTGACACCCGTTGCAGCACCCAAAACTGTTGTGACGACGAGGAAGCTCCCGATGATCACCCCGCCGGCCGCGAGGTGGAACTTCGTGGTCTCGACGTCCTTCGTGGCGTTGATTCGGATGATGACGTTCTGCCCAGTAAAGATCGTCCCGAAGAAGCCGAGGATCGAGCTCACGATCGTGATCAGGGTGTACTGGCCGCCGAGCGGGGTGACGTTCTGTGGGTCGATGGCGGCGAACTGGGTGTTCGTCGCGGTGAACCCACCCAGGTCGACGACGAGGTAGGCTGCTGTGAGGGTCATCAGCGCCACTATCACCGTCCCCTGGAGCAGGTCGGTCCAGGCCACGCTCACGAGCCCGCCGAGCACCGTGTAGGCGATGAAGACGATCCCGATGACCCAGACCATGTACTCGTAGGGAACTCCCGTGATGGCGGTGACGAGCACGCTCGCGCCGACGAGTTGGATGATGAGGTAGACCCAAGCGTTGCCGAACAGGATCGCGCCGGTCACGGGACGGGCGTACTCCCGGCCCGTCACGTTGGCGACGATATCCGAGAGGGTGACCTTGTCGAGCGCTCTGACCTTGTGGGAGACGAAGTACAGTCCACTAATACCGAGCGCCAGCCCGAAGTTGACGCCGACGAGGATCGCATAACCCACCTGCGAGGTCTCGCCGATGACGCCGATGGCGGCGACGGCGCTGAAGAAGTTCGCCACCAGCGACCACGTCGCGAGCCACTTCCCGAGATTTCTGCCGTAGACCCAGAAGTCGTCCTTGGTCTTCGTCCTGGTGTAGCCCCACAGCCCGATCCCGAGCACGAGGAGGAGGTAGACGATGAACGCGCCGAGGTAGACCTGGTTGACCATCTATTCGGCGGCCTCCTCGCCGGGGAACGGCTTGCCCATAATGGTGTGGACCACCACGTAGTGGATCGCGCCGAGGCTTCCCGCGAGAACCGTCGCGACCGCCATCACGAAGGTCGTCGTCGGGAGTCCGAACACGTCGAGTATCGGTATCACGCCACAACCCATCCCCGACACCCAAAATAAATCCACCGGCCGGGGTTCGTTTCTCCTCCCTCAGAACCCGTCGGTGGCGTAGGCGATCATCACCCGGCGTTCGACCCGTTGGAGCCGGTCGCTCACGGTGCCCGGCGCGAGGTCGAGCCGCTCGGCGAGCGCGCGGTGGGTCGTCCCGCGCGGCACCTCGTAGTATCCCTCGCGGACCGCCAGGTCGAGCAGCGCCGCCTGGCGCTCGGTGAGGAGGGCGTCGTCTCCAGCCGGATCGAACTGCCCCACCCGCTCGACCGAGAGCGAGACCCGCTCGGGCAGCGCCGCCACCGCCCGCCGGATGCCGATGGCGGTGCCGACCACCGTGACCCGCGCTTCGGATTCCCCGTCCGCGATCCGGTGGTCGATCGGCCAGTCGACCACGATGTCGTTCCGATACAGGATCGAGAGCAGGTCGCCGATGAGGCCCGCGCTCCGGTAGTGGGCGTAGACGATGCCGTGCTCGCCGGTGCCGGCGACGTCGTAGCGTTCGACCCGGTCGCTCGCAGCGAGGAGTTCCTGCGCGACGTCGAGGTCGCCCCGGAGGTCGGAGAGCCCGACGTACCGCCCGTCGTCGACCGGCCCGAGGTACCGGGTCGACTCGATCGACACCGTCTCCGACCGGTCGAACCGGGCGACGACGGGGTCCGCTGCCATCCCGGTCAGCGACACCGTCGCGGAACGGAGGGTCTCGGCGGCCATGCCACCGCTTCGGGACCCACCCCGGTAGCTCCTCGGCTTCGGGTCGTGCCGGTTCGGTGGTCGTATAATGGGTTCCATCATGCTAGGGGGAACTCCCAACCCCGCCGCCCGTGTAGGGTGGATCGAATGAGCAACGATACAGCGGACGTCGAGTACCCGCCCGGCCCGTCGGGGCTTCCCGTGGTCGGGTCGATGCCCAGGTCGGTCCTCGAAGGGCTGGCGTTCAGGGAGCGGATGGCGAACGAGTACGGCGACGTCGTCCACTGGGAGAGCCCACAAGGACCGGTCTACCAGCTCAACCACCCCGACGACATCGAGCACGTGCTGGTCCACAACAACACCAACTACGTGAAGGGCCAGCAGTTCCAGCGCGTGCTCGGTCCGCTCACCGGCAACGGTATCCTCAACAGCGAGGGCGAGGCGTGGCGTCGCAACCGCCACCTCGTCCAGCCGTCCTTCCACCCGAAGCGGATCCAGGTCTACGCCGAGATGATGACCGAGTTCACCGATACGATGCTCGCGGACTGGCAGGACGGCGAGACGCGCGCGATCCACGAGGACATGATGGAACTCACCCTCCGGATCGTCTCGCAGGCGCTGTTCGGTGTCGACATCGACCGGTACGTCGACGACATCGAACGCGCCGTCAACGCTTTCCTGCCGGCGACCTCGAGCCTCCCGAACCTCCTGCTCCCGGAAGCGGTTCCCCTGCCCTCCCGCCGGAAGATGGCTCGCGCCCGCGAGACCCTCGACGGCGTTGTGGACGAGATCATCCGCGAGAAACGCGCCGACCCCGGCGAACACGACGTGATCTCGATGCTGCTCGCCGCCCGCGACGACGACGGCGACCCCCTCTCGGACGAACAGATCCGCGACGAGGTGATCACCCTCATCACGGCGGGCCACGAGACGACGGCGGTTTCACTCACGTACACCACCTACCTCCTCGCCCAGCACCCGGAGGCCGAGGCGAAACTCGTCGCGGAGATAGACTCGGTCCTCGACGGCGAGCGCCCGACGATGGCCGACCTCCCCGACCTCACCTACACCGAACGGGTCGTGAAGGAGTCCATGCGGCTCTTCCCGCCCGTCCCCGGGATCGTCCGGGAGGCCGAGGCGGCCGACGAACTCGGCGGCTACCCGATCCCGGCCGGCGCGAAGGTTTTCATGAACCAGTGGGTGGTTCATCGCGACGCCCGCTGGTACGACGACCCGCTGGCGTTCGACCCCGACCGCTGGACGCGGACGTTCGAGAAGTCGCTGCCACACCTCGCGTACTTCCCGTTCTCGGCCGGCCCGCGCCGGTGTATCGGCGACCGGTTCGCGATGCTCGAAGCCCGCCTGCTGCTGGCGACGGTCTACCAGGACTACCACCTCGAACTCGCCTCCGACCGGAACCTCGAGGTGGTCCCGACGGTGACCTCCCGACCGAAGGAACCCGTCTCGATGGTGGTTCACGAACGGTCCGCGACCGGGTCGTCGTAGGGGAGCGTCGCCGCGAGCCGCCTCGCGACCGACGGACTCACCAGTCCGGCCATCTCCATCGCCTCCGCCTCGTGTTCGTCGAGTTCGAGGACGCTCCGGAAGAACCACGAGACGGTGACGTAGGTCTCGTGGAGCGTCGCCGCGCGCTCGCGGCCCGGTTCCGTCAGCGTCGCCCCCTGGTACGGCTCGTAGGTCACCGACCCCTCGCTTTCGAGCCGCTGGAGCATCTCGGTGACCGTCGCCGGCGACTTCCCGAGGAGGTCGCCGATGGCACCCGGCGCGACCGGCGGCTCCCCCCGCTGTGTGAGGATGTAGACCGCCAGCAGGTACTGCGCCGTTCCGCTCATCGGCGTTCGACGGGCCGGCGCTCGCTCGTCCCCGGACCCCCTCCAGAACCGAGCGGAAGGGCTCGCGAACCGTCGATGTACGGCCGGGTCCCGCCGAGCTCGGTCACGTGACTGCCCCTTGCCGTGACCCCGCTGGTTTCGTGCCGTCGCGCGACATACCTTTAGGCAAACCTAAAAACTGTTAACCGTTCCGGTTCCCCGGTCACGGCGAACTCGACGGTGCCGACGCCCGACCACTCGCTCGAACGGAGCATCTCACAACAGTATGTTTACACTTTAACCCGGGATCGAGCGCGTTCACGAACGGAGATGGGAACGAAACCCCTCGCGGACCGTGCGAGATGGACCGAAAACGATCGCTCAGTTTCGCGTTCCGGCCGACGTGACGAACGCGAACCGACTGGCGGTGGACGACCGCCCGAGCGGCCGGTGGGTGGTCGATGACCGACCAGGGTACCGGGTCGTGGCTCGCCGCCCGGTTCGACGTCTCGTTCGACCGGACGACCGCGGCCGTGGCGGCGATGGTCCTCCTCGACGTGGGCTGGTGGCTGCTGGTGGTCGACGGCCACCTCCCGATGCCGGGGATGATGTGGCTCATGGATCAGGGGATCCCGATGGCCGCGCCGGGCGCGATGGAACGCGGCGTCTTCCACGTCGGCACGCTCGGTGCGATAGCGGGCTATCTCGTGATGTGGGGCGTGATGATGTGGGCGATGATGCACCCCGCGATGACCCGGTTCGTCCGGGAGTACGCCGCCGCCCACGAGGGGTCGGCGCTCGCGGTCACGACCGCCGTCACGGGCTTTCTCGGTGGCTACTCCCTCGTCTGGCTGGGCTCCGGCGTGCTCCCGCTCGGGCTCGACGCGGTGTTGCCGGGCGGCATCTACGGGCTCACGCGCGCCCACACCAGCCTCGTCGTCGGGGGGGTTCTCGTCTGCTGTGGGCTCTATCAGCTCTCGTCGTTCAAGCAGTCCCGGCTGCGGACGTGCTGTGCGTCCGTCGACGCCCACACGAACGGCCTCGGCGCCGGCTTCGCCAACGGGCTGGTCCACGGGGGCAGCTGTGTGCTGGTCTGCTTCGGGCCCTTCTTCCTCCTCATGCCGTTCTTCGGCGAGATGAACCTCGTCTGGATGGTGGTCCTGACCGGCGTGGTCGCGCTCGAACGCCTCCCCGACTGGGGCCGCGAGATCGCGACCGCGACGGGCCTCGCGGCGTTCCTCGCCGGCCTCGCGGTACTCCTCGTCCAGCCTCCGCTCCCGATCGCCTTCGGGATGTAGGCTCCGCGTCGGCCACCGCTTTCCCACAATAGCCCATCGTTCTATACCGACGAAACGTTTTTTACGAAAGGATTAAATTTGGTTTATCACAGGACCGGACCGGATGACGCGCACTCCTGCGCGGATGACGTCCCATGGCCCAGTGCAGCGGTCGTGCCGCCGATCGGGAGTGGCCACCACCGACCGGCGACTTCTCTCGCCACTCCCCCGAGGGGGGCCACCCCCCGCGGCATCGACCGGACGGGTGCCAGCCCCGGCACTGCCACGGTTCCGTTCACCGGACCGTGGAACGGCTCCGGACATCCCGACCGGGAGGACGAACAATGATAGGAGAAGACGCTTTCTGTCCCAAGACGGGCGCATCGCTTTCCGACGAACGATACTACGACGAGACCGGGCGACCGAAGCGGGTCGTCACCGCGGACGAGCGCTCGCTCGCGGCCCAGGCCGCGGGCGAGTTCACGACCGGCGCGGTCCGGTCCTCGAAGGCCGCGCTGTTCAACCGGTTCCGTGACTGCCACGACCGTCACCGGCCCGCCGACGACCGGCTCTACCGAAAGGCGGCGCTGGCGCTCGCACGCCTCAAACGGGTGGGCGAGGGGGCCGAGTCCTGGGACGTCCACGTCTGGTACGCGCTCCGACGCCGGCTCGCGACCGCCGGCTACGACGTCGACTGGATGCACGCCCACGTCGAGCCCCGGTGTCCGCGGTGTCACGGTCGGCTTCGGTACGAACAGTACGAGACCGGCATCACCGCTCGGTGTGTGAGCGGCTGCGACGACGGGGCCGACCAGCTCCCCGCCATCCGCGAGACGGTCGCCGCCCTCTACGGCCGCGCGTTCGACGACGCGGTCGACCCGGACGCGTTCGTCCAGTTCTGAGCCGCGTCCCGCTCACCGGACGACGTCCGGGCCGTTGCTCCCCGATACGGTGTCGATAGTTGCACTGCCGATGCCATAAAACCGAAGTCGTCGGGGTTCGTGCGTAAAATCGACCATGAACCCACCCGAGACGCCGCCGGAACGGCTGTCCGAGCGCGAGCTGTTCACGGAGCTAGTCGACCTGCTCGACGAACCCGACGACCCCGAAGGCTACACCGAGGCCCGCTTTCGCGCGCGCCGCGCGGCCCTCCTCGCCGAGGTCGGCGACCGCCTCGAAACCCTCGAAGCCGTGAAGTCGCTGCTCGAACCCGTCGAGCCCGCTTCCGACGGCGTCACGGAGATCGAGATGGAGTCCGACCGGGAGCCCTGAGAGCTCGCGACCTCGCACGAGAACCGGTGTTCCGTCCGGCGGGACTGACTGTCGCGGCGGACGGCCGACGGTGTTTTTCAGCCCCCGTCGTCGATGGGCGTTACGGACCGGGCCGACGCAGCGGTTGTGGATGACCGCCCGGGCGACCCACCGACCGGTGACGCATTTCGACCGATGGTGAGCCTGTTACTCGCACTCTACCTGCTGTATCGACGACGAACGACCGACGGATCGGAGCTCGACGGCTCCGAACCGGACGACGCCGACGACCCGGACGCCACGCCCGCCCGATGACGGCGGGCGCGGCACGATGTTCTCCCCGACGCATGCATACATCACTACAACGACAAGTCACGACGATCGAAACGAATCACGCGACACGACGGCCGTGCGCCCCCGACCGACGGGCGCGCGGCCGGGGGGTGTGAGCCCGATGGCGCGAAAGGACATGCGGCTCGTCGAGGTGATCACGATGTCGCGCTCGACCCGCGAGACCGTGATGGAGGTACTCGACGACAACGACCTGGACTACACCGTCTCCGACCGTACCGACGACCCGGAGACCTCCGCGACGGTCTCGTTTCCGGTGCCGGCGAACGCCGTCGAACCGATCCAGACCGAACTCGCGAACCTCGACCTCGGTGCGGACATGTACACGGTGGTCGTCGAACCCGAGACCGTCACTTCAGAGCGGCTGGGGCCCTCGGACGACCGCTTCGAGCAGGTCGAGGGGCTGGGCCACCAAGGGATCTCGCGCGGCGAGCTCCACTCGAAGGCCGCCGACCTGATCCCCGACCCGGCGATCTACTCGCTCCTGACGGCGGTGAGCGCGGTGGTCGCGACGGGTGGGGTGATGCTCGAATCGGTCTCCGTGCTCGTCGGCGCGATGGTGATCGCACCGCTGATCGGCCCGCCGATGGCGACCTCCGTGGCGACCGTGATCGACGACCAGAAGCTCTTCGTCCGGAGCCTGAAGTTCCAGGCGCTCGGCGCGGCCGTCGCGGTCGCGAGCGCGGTCGGGTTCGCGCTGGTCGTCAGAACCACACATCTCGTCCCCACCGGCATCGACCTCGAAGCGGTGCTCGGCCTCAGCAACTACACCGCGTCGAGCTTCCTGCTCGTGGTGGTGGCGCTGAGCGCGGGCTTCGCGGGCGCGATCAGCCTCTCGACCTCCGCCAACATCGGGCTGGTCGGCGTGATGATCGCCGCCGCGATGATCCCGCCGCTCGGCGTGGTCGGCGTCGGTATCGCCTGGGGCCGGCCCACCGCCGTCGTCGGCTCCATGGCGGTGGTCCTCCTGAACGTGCTCTCGATCAACCTCGCGGCGATCATCTGTCTCTGGTATCTCGGCTACCACCCACGGAGCTGGTCCGAACTCCGGAAGGCCCGGAGCACGATGCTGCGCCGCGCGGTCGTGCTCGCGGCGGCGGTGGTGATGCTCGTGACCTTCCTCGCCCACCTCGCGACCGGCAGCCTCGCGGACCTCATCGCGATAGTTCCCGACCTATGACCGACGACACCCAACCCCCGGATCCGACGAACGGGACGAGCTCGACCCAACCGACCGAACCGACGCATAGCGACGCGAACGACACGGCCGACACCGACGAACCGCACCGCTCCACTTTCGAATCGCTCCACCCCGTCGCCCGGGTAGTCACGACGCTCCTCGTCGAGCTCCTCTGGCTCGTGGGGCGACTGGTGGTGGTGGGCGGCCGGCTCGCGGTCTCGTTCCTCACCGAACGCGAGCGCCGGATCCGCGCCCAACGGTGGTTCCTGCTCGAAGGGCGACGCTGGGCGATCGTCGGCGGGCTGGTCGGCGGCATCGTGGTCGTCGCGTTCGGGCTGAGCCTCACGGGGGTGTTCGGGATCGACCGGAGCGACTTCGTGACGAGCATCTTCACCACCGTGATCGCGGGGCTGTTCTCGTTCGTCCCGATCATCATCGCGGTCAACCAGCTCACGATCTCCCAGCTCTTCGGGACGCCCGACGACCTCCGCGAACAGATCCACGGCATCGCGGCCTTTCGCGCCACCATCGAGGACCGCCTCCCCGACACCGCGGTGAGCCCCACCGACCCCGGGCGGTTCGCCGCGCTCGCCAACGGCGTGCTCTCGAAACGCGCCGCCGAACTCGAACGCGCCTGCACGGACATCGGCGACGAGGCGCTCGAAACACGGGTCGAACGCTACGCCCGGCGGGTCATCACCGCGACCACGCGGCTCGAAGGCCGCCTCGACGGCGACCGCCTCCGGCTGATGGAGGTCCTGTTGCCGATGATGGGCGACGGCTACTCCGAGAACGTCAACGAGGCGCGCCGGATCCAGACCGAGTACGAGCTCCCCGAGCGCGCCGACGACCTCCTCGCCGACCTCCGCGACCTCTTCGTCTCGATGGACGTCATCCGGCAGTACTTCAAGGCGCTCTACATCAAACAGGAGCTCGCGCGGCTCTCGCGGCTGATCGCCTACACGGGCATGGCCGCGTTCCTCGTCTCGCTGTTCCTGATCCTGCTGTTCGCCAACGGGGTTCCGGCGGGCGGCTACGGCACCGGTATGCTGTTCGTCGTGAGTGCTGCGCTCGGGGTGGCCTCGCTCCCCTTCGCGGTCTTCTTCGCCTTCATCGTCCGGATCGCCACCATCGCGAAACGCACCGCCGCGCCGGGCGCGTTCACGCCGCGCGGCGAGACCCCGGACTATATCGAGGCCCTCCGGGATTCCTCGCGGGAGCGCCCATGAGTCCCGACACCGCTCACGGCTACACGCGCCGGGCGGCGCTCGCGCTCGCGGGCGGCGTCACGGTTGGTCTCGCGGGCTGTCTGGGTGGTTCGACCACCACCCACGGCTGGCAGCGGGTCTCCTCCCCGACGAAGAAAGCGCTCCGCGACGTGGTGTTCACCGGCCGCGGCCCGGTCGCGGCCGGCGAGGGCGGTCGCGTGCTCGCCCGCACCGACGACGACTGGGAGACGGTCGTCGAGCGCGGTCCCGGAAACGCGAGCAACGGCCTCACCGGCGCGGCCACGACGGGCGACGGCGAGCGGGTCTGGGTCTGCGGCGACAGCGGTGCGGTCGGGCGCTACGACGTCCGGAGCGAGGCGATCACCGACCACTCCGCCCCGAAGGGGAAGACGAGTTCGTGGGCGGACGTCGCGGTCGTCGGCCGCGCGGGCGACGAGCGCGTTCTCCTCCTCAACGGTTCCGGCGAGCTCCTCACCGGCCGCGTCTCCGGGGGGTCCGTTCGGTGGGGCACCATCACGAAACCCTCCGGCGGGGACAGCGCCGACGCCATCGCCGCCCGCCCGCGGGCGAGCTACCTCTGTGACTCGACCGGGAGCGTCTACCGCGGCTCCGCGAACGGCCAGTGGCGGTCGGTGGGCATCGACGACGTGAGCACGACCCTCCACGACGTCGCCATGCTCGACGCGGAGACGGTCACGGTCGTCGGCGACGACGGCTCGGTGTTCGTTTATGATGGGTACGACTGGCTCGCGGTCGCCTCGGTTGGGAACGCGCTCCACGCGGTCGACCGCCGTGGCGGCCGCGGTGCCGCCGTCGGCCCCGGTGGCACGGTCGTGGCGGCCGACGGCACCGAGTGGACGACGTCCGAGACACCGGTCTCGACGACGCTCCACGGTGTCGCGCTCGGGACCGTCGAGTACGCCGACGTCGCCGTCGGTGCCGATGGAACCGTTCTGGAGAACTTCGCGTGAGGACGGCCCGCGCCGACGTGACGAAAATATCGACGATCGCAACGTTTTATTACATCCGAGAATCTACGCAACGATACACGCCCACCCGGGACGACGCGTTCGAACCGCCGAACGCGGATGACTCGCGGGCCGCTATCCAGCGATTTCTGCGACTTCGATTCGATCGGGAGTCCCGCGACCGCGGACCTCGTTCGACGCGAACCGATGGGCGTGGATCGATTGACGGTCGACGAACCGATTCGAAACCGACGACTCGCCCCGAGCGGGTCGACTCACTTCCCGAGCGCCACTGATGTCAGTCACTGCCACCGTCGTCGACGCGTTGAGTCGCATCGCCGGGATGACCTGGGAGACGTGGTGGGCGCTCGTGCTGGGGTTCACCATCTCCGGGGTCGTCGAGGTGTTCGTGAGCGAGCAGCGGATGACCGAGCTCCTCGGCGGCGACGGCCGGCGCGAGGTCGCGCTGGGTTCGCTGTTCGGCGCGGCCTCCTCGAGCTGTTCGTACTCCGCGGTCGGCACCGCGAAGTCGCTGTTCAAGAAGGGCGCGTCCGGAACCGCGAGCCTCGGCGCGTTCATGTTCGCGAGCACCGATCTCGTGATCGAACTCGGGTTAGTCCTCTGGGTGCTGCTCGGCTGGCAGTTCGTCGTCGGGGAGTATCTCGGCGGGATCGTCGCCATCGCGGTCCTCGTCACGCTCTTTCGGCACGTCGTCCCGGCGAGCTGGTTCGAGGCCGCGCGCGAACACCTCCACGAGGTGGAGGAGACGACCTGTGCGGCCTGCGGGATGGACGCGGCTCCAACCGACGACGACACCGCGACCCTCGAAACCACCGGCGGAACGAGGTATTTCTGCTGTGGCGGCTGCCGGCGGGCCTACGAGAGCCAGCACGACGACGTCGACGGCGACGACGTCCCCTGGAGCCGGAAGCTCCTCACCATCGACGGCTGGGACGCCGCGTGCGCGAAGACCATCAAGGAGTGGGAGATGCTCTGGACGGACATCGCGCTCGGGTTCGTCCTCGCGGGGGTCATCGGCGCGTTCGTCCCGAGCGCGTGGTGGGGCACGCTGTTCGGGGCCGAGCACGGTTTCGCGTCCGTCGTGGTCGCGACACTGCTCGCGGTGGGGATCGGCGTTGTGACGTTCATGTGCTCGGTCGGGAACGTCCCGTTCGCGCTGGTGCTCTGGACGAACGGCCTCCCGTTCGGGAGCGTGCTCTCGTTCATCTACGCCGACCTCATCATCCCGCCGCTGGCGAGGACCTACCGACGCTACTACGGGACCCGGATGGCGGTGGTGCTGTTCGGGTCGTTGGCGCTCGCGGCGGTCGTGGCGGGTATCGCGGTCCACTACCTGATGGGCGGGCTCGGATTGATCCCTACTCAGTCCGCCGTTGGCGGCACGCTGTCGGGCGAGTACACCACCATCCTGAACCTCGTGTTCACGCCGGTGTTCGTCTGGCAGCTCTACATGACCTACGGCCCCGAGCGACTGGAGGCGGCGGTGCGGTCGCTGCCGTTCGCCGTGTGGCGGGCGGGCGAGACCGCGCTCGACGCCGGCGGCTTCCTCGCCCGGATCGGCCGCGCGTTCGGTGCCGACCTCGCGACCGCGGGCCGTACCTTCGGGGACGGCGCGCGCTCGGTCGGCGGCGGCGTCGCGACCATCGCCGGCGCGGTTCGGTTGGCGCTCGTCGCCGTCTACGACGCCTGTGCCGCGCTCTACACGGCGGGGCGGGAGCTCCGGTAGCTGCCCGCGGCCGTCGTCGTCGGATCGACGACGACCGAGCATCGAGCGGAAACCGACCGAGAATCGAATCGCTGACCGACTGACGAGAATCCGACGACTCCTGAACCCATGCAAGAGAACCCACTTCGTTCGACGGCTGCACAGCTCCGCGAGACCATCGCCGACGCGGTCGAGCGCTGCAAGCGCGCGCTCGACCGGACCGACTGACCCTCGGTCCGGTATCGCCGCTCGCCGAACCGCTTCCGACCGACACGACGACGCCGCTTTTGACCACACTCGATGACACCCGACAGCATCCGCCGCCGCACCGATCCCGACCACCTCGATATCGTGACCGGTCGTCCCGCGGCCGCGGCGGCGGTCGTCGGCTTCGACGTCGCGGTCTTCGCGGCGCTCCGGTACGCCCCGGAGTACCTCCGGCTGCTCGGCAACGGCCCGCTGTTCATCGGTCTCTTCGGCAGCCTCGCGGCCCTGATCGGGCTGGTGTACCCCGCGTTCGATGCGGGACTGGACCGGCTCGGTTCGCTGGCCGGTCCGGTGCTCGCGGGACTCGCCTCGTTCGGCCTGGTCTGCTGGCTCCTCGTCCCACAGGTCGGGGCGGGCCGACCCACGACACTGGTGTTCGTTGGGCTGCTCCTCGTCGGGCTGTGGCCCGCCTTCGACCTCGGTATCGGCCTCGACGCGGTCGTGCCACGGCACGTCGCCGAACGCGTTCCGCACGCGTTGCGACACGACCGGGCCTCGCGGTACGCCGCCATCCTGCTCGGCCTCCCGGCCGTGGTCTGGGTGCTGGTCGAGGTCTCGCCGGCGCGTGCCGCGATCCAGGTCGTGCTCGGGCTCGCGGCCGGGCTCGGGCTGACGACCGCCGTGTTCCTCGCGGTCCGTGACGACTCGACGATCGGGGTGCTGTCCAGCCCGTCCGGCGAGCCGTCGACCGCTCGCCGCAGGCGGCTCCGTGGGGCGCTCGCCGCGTTCCGCTCGCTGCCACGCGCGTCGCGACAGCTCGCCCTCGGCGAGACCCTGGTCGCGCTCGCGGTCGGGATGGTGTCGGTGTTCCTCGTCATCACCGTGACGAGCGTGCTCCGGATCGACATCGTACTGCTCGGCTTTCGGTTCCGGCCCGACGCGTTCTTCGGGCTCTGTCTGCTGGCCGAGACCCTGGTCGCGCTCGTCGCCCCCCGCCCGCTCGACCACCTCGCCGACCGGCTCGGCCGCGAACGCGTCGCGACGGCACTGCTCCTCGTCGCGGCGCTGTTCCCGGTCGCACTGGTCGCCGCGCCCGCGAACCCCGCGGTCGTCGCGGCGCTGTTCGCGGCGTTCGGCCTCTATCACGCCGGGCTCCCGCTCGGTCGGCGCGCCGTCGAATCGACCCTCGACGCCGACGACGTCGACCGCTACCGACTGCTCCGGGCGACGGTTCGCGTTCCGACCGCCCTGGTCGGCGGGGTGGTCTACGCCGCGAGCCCGACGCTCGCGTTCGGCCTCGCGACCGTGGTCGGCGCGGTCGGGGTGCGTGAGTTCCTCGTGGGGGCCACCTGGCCCGTGGAGTCGACCTGACGACCGATGACCCGCGAAGAATCGCCGACCGACGCGGACCGTCGCACGCTTCCCGGCGCGTTCGGGTGGCTCACCACCCTCGACCACCGGGATATCGGCGTGCTGTACGTCGTCTTCGGGGTCGCGGCGGGGCTGCTCGGCGGCCTCGACGCGCTCCTCCTCCGAACCGGACTGCTCACACCAGCCGCCGACGTCTGGGGGGCGGGAACCTACGACGAACTGTTCACCACCCACGGCCTGACGATGCTGTTCCTGTTCGTCACGCCGGTGACGTTCGGGCTGGCGAACCGGGTGGTTCCCTCGCTGGTCGGGGCCCGCGAGATGGCGTTCCCGCGACTCAACGCCGTCGCGTTCTGGCTCCTCCCGCCGGCCTTCCTCCTGGTGCGTGCCGGGACGGTCGCCGACGTGTTCGGGGTCGGCTCGATCACCCCGCCGGCGACCGGCTGGACGTTCTACCCGCCGCTCTCGACGGTCTCGACCAACGTCGGCCTCGATTGCACGCTGCTCGGGCTCCACCTGAGCGGGGTCGCCACGATGCTCGGCGCGGCGAACCTCGCCGTCACGGTCGTCGCCGAACGCGAGGTCGGCTGGCACCGACTCGACGTCTTCTCGTGGACGATGCTCGCCACGAGCGGCCTCGTCCTCGTCGCCTTCCCCGTGCTCGGAACTGCCCTCATCTGCCTGCTCGCCGACCGGAATTTGGGAACCACCTTCTTCGCCGTCGAGGGCGGCGGGCCGCTGCTCTGGCAGCACCTCTTCTGGTTCTTCGGTCACCCCGAGGTCTACATCCTCGCGCTCCCGCCGATGGGGATCCTGAGCCACCTGATCCCGAAGTTCAGCGGGAGAGAGCTGTTCGGCTACGAGTACATCGTCTACTCGACGCTCGCGATCGCGGTGCTCGCCTTCGGGGTCTGGGCCCACCACATGTTCACGACGGGCATCGACCCCCGGATCCGGGCGAGTTTCATGGCCGTCACGCTCGCGATCGCGCTCCCGAGCGCGGTCAAGGTCTTCAACTGGCTCGCCACGATGTGGGGCGGGCGGATCCGACTCACCGTCCCGATGCTGTTCTGTGTCGGGGCGATCGGTAACTTCGTTCTCGGCGGCGTCACGGGCGTCTTCCTCGCGGCGGTTCCGGTGGACCTCGTCTACCACGGCACCTACTACGTCGTGGGCCACTTCCACCTCGTTCTCGTCGGGATGGTGGTGTTCGCGCTGTTCGCGGCGTGTTACTTCTGGTTCCCGCTCTTCACCGGGCGGCTGTACGACCCGACGCTCGCACGGGCGCACTTCTGGCTGACGACGGTCGGCGTCGCGGTCGCCTTCCTCACGATGCTGGCGCTCGGGGCGGCGGGGCTCCCACGCCGGATGGCGACCTATCCCGTTCGCTTCGCCGGGTTCCACCAGGTGATCACCCTCGGCGCGTTCCTCATCGGCTTCGCCCAGGTGCTCTGGGCCTGGAACGTGGTCGCCTCGTGGCGTGCGGGTCCCGTCGTCGAGTCGGCCGACGTCTGGGACCTCCGCGAGAACGGCGGGCTGACACGCGAGTGGCGGGCGTTCGAGCGACGACTGGCGGCCGAGGCCCCCGACACCGACACCGAGGACGACCCCGCTGACCGCCCCACCCACCGCGACCGGTAACCAGGCCGGCGACCGGGTTCGAGCCCCGGGCGCGCCGTCGACGGCACCAGCCGTCGTGACCAC